>NZ_JAIXSV010000093.1 GCF_027484505.1 Asticcacaulis sp. | reverse complement strand
GTCGTCGATCTCGGAAAGGCTTACGCCGTCAAGGAAGTGCAGCGCCCCCAGCACCAGCGCACGGCCCGCCGAGGAATCCATTGCAAAAGACAAGCGTTCACGCGCGCGCAGGCACTGATAGACCTTATCGGCAATAGCGCGGCGGTCCTTTGACCCGGCATAGCGGTTGTTACGGCCCCAATCCTTCAGCACCTCTTCGGCCGGACGGCGCGTCTTGCCCAGAAGGTCGAGAATGTCGGAAGCGGCTTGCAGACGGGCGGCGGGGGTCACTCTTTATCCTTACGCAAAACAGGTCCAGACGCACATGCCGATACCCACCAGCGAGAGCAGGTAAAAGGCACTGCGCAGCTTGGTGCCCAGGGCATAGGCCGGGAAATAGGCCACGCGGGCCAGCAGATAGATATGGGCCCCCAGCCGCGAGAGGTCGTTCGACTTGCCCGCAAAGGCCAGGGCAATGACGATCACCGCGAAAAATGGGAAGGTCTCCAGATAGTTCTGATAGGCGCGACGCATCCGGCCAGCGGCGGGGCCGACATCAAAGTCTTCGTCACGCGGGCTGGCGTTCCACTGGAAATAGCCCGATTTGAAGGCGGGCGCGACGGCAGCGATAAGGATCTGAGCCACGCCCCACAAGGCGGCAAAGACCAGAACCTGTAATTCCACCGTCATGCCCGCGCTCCCTTACTGGCGATAGTTGGGGGCTTCGCGCGTGATCATCACGTCGTGGACGTGGCTTTCGCGCAGGCCCGCATTGGTGATACGCACAAACTTCGCCCGCTTCTGGAACGCTTCGATGGTCGGGGCGCCGACATAGCCCATCGAGGCGCGTAAGCCGCCGACAAGCTGATGGATGACCGGGGCGATGGGGCCCTTGTACGGCACCTGACCCTCGATACCTTCCGGCACCAGCTTCATCGAATCCTGCACGTCCTTCTGGAAATAACGGTCGGCCGAGCCGCGGGCCATTGCCCCGACACTGCCCATGCCGCGATAGGACTTATAGGAGCGGCCCTGATAGAGGATGATCTCGCCCGGCGCTTCTTCGGTGCCTGCGAACATCGACCCCAGCATGGCGGTCGAAGCCCCGGCGGCAATGGCCTTGGCCAGATCGCCTGACAGCTTGATACCGCCATCGGCGATGATGGGCACGCCCGTGTCTCTGGCGGCGCGCACGCAGTCGGCCACGGCGGTCAGTTGCGGCACGCCAACACCGGCGACCATGCGCGTGGTGCAGATCGAGCCCGGCCCGATCCCGACCTTGACCCCATCGGCCCCGGCGTCGATCAGAGCGCGCGTCGCCTCATAGGTGGCGACGTTACCCGCGACGATCTGAACGTGGTTGTATTCGCGCTTAAGGCGCTCAACCGCCTGCCCGACCAGCGACGAGTGGCCATGCGCCGTGTCAATGACCAGCACGTCCACCCCGGCGTCGATCAGGAATTGCGAACGCTCATAGCCGGCATCGCCGACGGTCGAGGCGGCCCCAACCAGCAGACGGCCGGACTCGTCCTTGGCCGCCGTGGGATAGGCCTGCGCCTTTTCCATGTCCTTGACGGTGATCAGGCCGACCGCGCGATAGGCGTCATCGACGACGATGATGCGCTCAATGCGGTGCAGCGCCATCAAGTCGCGCGCCTTGTTCTGGTTGACGCCCTCGGTGACGGTGATCAGGGCATCGCGCGTCATCAGATCGGCCGCGGTCTTTGAACCGTCGCTTTCGAAGCGAATGTCGCGGTTGGTGAGGATGCCGACCAGCTTGTTGGTGTCGCGCTCGACCACCGGGAAGCCCGAAATATGGCGGCGTGCGATGATGTCACGCACTTCGCTGAGCGTCGTTTCGGGGTGGATGGTCACCGGATTGATGACCATGCCCGACTCATAACGCTTCACTTCGCGGATTTCCTCGGCCTGACGCTCATTGGACAGGTTGCGGTGGATGATCCCCAGACCCCCGGCCTGCGCCATGGCCACAGCCAGACGCGCCTCGGTCACGGTATCCATCGCCGAAGAGACCAGCGGGATGTTGAGTTTGATGGTGCGGGTGAAGCGGGTCTTCGTATCGACCTGAGTGGGCACCACGTCCGAGGGACCGGGCTCCAGCAAAACGTCGTCGAAGGTTAGGCCTTCGCGTATATCCATAAGGGACTCTCCATTTTGCGGGTTGGGCTTAAGCGAAACGCCGCGCCGCGTAAAGAGGGGGCGCGTCACTTTTGGGGAAATATTGTTTCAGACGCGCGTATCAAGGCGGCAAACCTTTGCTTAACCGTGTTTGTTGGCGGCCTGTTCAGCCTTTGCAGCTAAGCTATCCACAGCGTCCCGCCCCTATCTGCCTGCCTCGTCTGAAAGACACCCCATGAGCCAGTTGAAAATCCGCACCGAGTACTGCATCGCCTGCTGGCTGGTGGAAATGTCCTATGGACTGACCGCTTTCTTCCGTCAGGCGCGATTTAAGACGATGATGCGCGCGCACCGCCTGAAGCTTAAGCTGGCGGTCTAACTTCCCAATTCTTGTATCTGTCACAGAGGCGGATTAGCCTGCGGAGACTTCCGGAGGTACTGATGAAGCGTCTGTCGATCGTTGCCACCCTTGCCCTGTCCGCCAGCCTGAGCGGCTGCGCCCTGCTCCCCGTCGCCTCACCGGCGCGAGTCGATTTTGTCGTCATCAACGACACGCCCTATGACGATACCGACCGGGCCATGCTGGCTCAGGCGATACCGGCGGTCAAAGCGCAAACGCCTCCCTTTATCCTGCACGTCGGCGATACGCAGTCGGGCGGCGAGGTCTGCGGCCCGCCGGATGCGGCCTTTGCCCGCCTGCTGTCTGATCTCAAGCCCATTCCGGTCTTCTATACCCCCGGCGACAACGAATGGACCGACTGCGACCGCAAGGACGATCCAACGACAGGGCGCAAATTTTCCGAATTGCAAAGGCTGGAGGGCCTGCGTCAGCGTTTCTTTACCGCGCCGCCGGTCAGCGACGGTAAGTGGCACTATGCGCAGCAGCCGGGCATGCCGGAAAACGCCCGCTTCGACTACGGTCGCTTTGTCGTGGTGACGATGAATGTGGTCGGCACCAATAATGGCCGTGATCTGGTCATGGGCGATGATCTGAGCGTGGCGGTCAGCGCTGCCGATGCGCGCGACACCCGCAATGTCATTTGGCTGAAAGCCGCCTTTGCCCATGCCCGCAAACGCGGTGCCGCAGCGGTCATCGTCGCCACGCAAGCCGATATGTTCAATGAAAAGGCCGAGGCGCGCTTTGTCCCCTGTCACGATGTGGCTGCCAACGACAAGCGCCTGTGCGACGGCTTCCTGCCGGTGCGCGCGGCCCTGATCCATGAAAGCCGCGCCTTCGCCAAGCCGGTCTTCCTGATCCACGGCGACACCTCGCCCTTTACCCTGACTCAGGGCGACCTGCCCGGCGACAGCCTGACGGACAAGGCCGGCAATCTGTGGCGGCTGAACGCGGCGGGCGATGCCGGATCGGACAAGGACAAAAGCTGGGGCGTGCGCGATGTGACCACGGTCAGCATCGACCTGTCCAGGGCGCAGCCCCTCACCGCCCGTGGCCTGTTGACCGGTGAAGTGCCCAGTCGTGAGACGCCGGGTCCGGATACTGACTGAGTTATTTGCGTTTTTTCAGACGCTTGGCATTGGCCACCGCGCGGCTATGCACCGGTTTCAGGCCGTGCTCGGTCAGGGCCGCTGCCTTACCGGACAGATCGGCCGCGTCATTGACCCCGCGCATCAGGCTATCAGCCAGACGCGCCTGATGCGTCAGGGCCTCTGCCGCTGAACGGCTGGTGGCCAGCGCCGTCAGGCTGTGGCCCATATCCATCATGTTGTGAAAGGCCTGCGTGCTGACCTCGTGGTTGAGGTTCATCCAGTACTGGCTCATCGCCATCAGCGATTCGGTCCCGGCTTCGAGCTTTTCCTGCCCCATCAGGGTGAATTCGCGCTGATCCTCCGCACTGGGGATGGCGTCGGCATTGGCCATGCGGTTAACGCGGTGGGTGATGACCTCCGCCGAAGCCATCAGCATTTCCGAACTTTTGAGCGCCAGAGACGTCCAGGCAAAGAACGGATTAAGCGGTAATTTGGTCATTCGTTTCCTTGGGGTACGCATACTGTTTATGGAGCCGGTTCGGCTCTGGTTATATTCCGGTACAGAGATAACACAGGAACACGAAAACCATAATAGTTTATGCGGTAGCGGCCCGGCCGGTTGAGCTTGCCCTGAAGATCGGAAGAGTCGAACTTCAGATAGTGAAGGCTGTCCGTATTGCGATAGGTGCCGGAGGTGGTGAAGACCAGATAGACGTCTCTGCCGCCTTCACGCTTGGTAGTCGTCCCCGTCACCTCGACTACCGCCTCAGCGTGGCTCCAGTAGGGGGTGGTTGCCCAGCCAAGCACCGCCACGGTCAGAACCGCCAAAACGGTCAGAGCTATCGTTTTCAATCGTCTCATCGTGCGCCCTCTTCTGCCCGGCATTTCGGGCGGGGCGGGCTAAAGAGGCAATATGGTTTTCTAGCCCTTGAACCCTTGCGCCACGATGTAGATTTCTGACGAATCCGCCCGGCTCGACTTCGGCTTGAAGTGCTTCACATCGCGGAAGGCGAGTTTCAGCTTGAGCAGCAGATGCTCCGTCTCACCGCCCTGAAAGGCCTTGGCCACAAACGCTCCGCCGGGCTTAAGATTATCCAGCGCGAAGTCCGACGCCAGTTCCAGAAGCCCCATGATCTTGAGGTGGTCGGTCTGACGGTGGCCGACCGTATTGTGCGCCAGATCGGACAGCACCACGTCCGGCTTATCGCCCATCATCTCCATCAGCCGCCCCGGAATAGCCGGATCGGTGAAATCGGCCTCGATCATGTCGGCGCCGGGAATAGGATCGACGGGCAGCAGGTCCACCCCCACCACATGCGCCGCCCCGCGCGACTGCGCCATCTGCACCCAGCCCCCCGGCGCGCAGCCCAGATCGACCACGCGCGCGCCGCGTTTGAGGATGTGAAAGCGGTCGTCGATTTCCTGTAGCTTGAAGGCCGCACGCGAGCGCCAACCCTCGGCCTTAGCCTTCTGCACAAAGGGGTCGTTCAGTTGCCGCTCCAGCCATTTGGCGGACGACTGCGTGCGCTGCTTGGCGGTCTTGACCGCCGTGTGGCCCTTGGCGCGACCGGACAGGTTGCCGCCTGCGGGCGGTTTGACCATACGGCGGCGTGGTTCTTCGGGGGTGTCGTTACTCATGCGGCGTCTATAACGGGTTTTGTCGCACACGGAAAATCATTTTGCCGCCAGGACGGACGGACCGGATGAGCAAAAGCCGGCGGAATGCACCGGATAGGATTTGTCAAAGCCCGACGAATAGCCTATTTCAGCCGCAAAGCTAAATTGGAGCCCCCATGTCCGAAGATCTGGAAAACACCCTCATCCTGACGCTGGAAAGCGGTGACGTGCGTATCAAGCTGCGCCCCGACCTCGCCCCCAACCACGTCGCCCGCATCAAGGAACTGTGCCGTCAGGGTTTCTATGACGGTATCGTCTTCCACCGCGTCATTCCGGGCTTTATGGCTCAGGGCGGCGACCCCGAAGGTCAGGGCTATGGCGGTTCGGGCAAGAAGCTGAAGGCCGAATTTTCGCGTGAGCCGCACGTGCGCGGCGTCTGCTCGATGGCGCGTTCGCAAAACCCCGACTCGGCCGACAGCCAGTTCTTCATCTGCTTTGCCGACGCCCGCTTCCTCGATGGCCAATACACCGTCTGGGGTGAAGTGACCGAAGGCATGGAACACGTCGATGCCCTGCCCAAGGGTGAGCCGCCGCGCGCGCCGGGCAAGATCGTCAGCTTCAAGGTCGCCGCTGACGCCGCCTGAGGCGTGTCGGTTACCCTGCAAAGCCCGCCGGTCGGACACCTGTCCGGCCGGTTTTTTGTTTGTGGACAGGCGTGTGTTAGATTAAGACAACGGTGTCGCCAACATTCGGAGCCTGCCCTATGACCCCGCGCTCCCGTCTGAACTTCTCGCAGAACGACGAACAGAAACGCATCACTATCCGCTATATCGGCGATGTGGACGGTCAGGAGATCGTCAACGGCATCGCGCGCTATCTCGAAACCGTGGGCGAGGTCTGGCTCTACGACATCATTATCGACATGCGCCGCTTTGAAGGTTTTGTGCCGTTTGAGGAACTGGGGCGTCTGGCGCGTCAGTGGGCGACCATCGCTCAGGGCCGCGATATGGGGCGCAAGGTGGCCATCATCAGTCAGGACCCGCTGGTTCTGGCCCGTGCCAAGGCCTATCCGGTCACCTTCCCCACCCGCGTCATCCGCATCTTTGCCGAAATGATCGACGGTGAAAACTGGATCGAAGGCCAGGAGACGACCGCGCCCGCCGCCGAAGACACGCCGCGCGCCTCTTGATCTGAGCGCTCTTGCTTTTTGGGCCGCAATCGCCTTTTAAGCGGGCATGAAGGTTTCCGATTTCGATTTCGACCTGCCTGAGGATCGCATCGCGCTGCGTCCCGTAACCCCGCGTGAGGCCGCCCGTCTGCTGAGGGTCGATGGTGATGTGCGCGAAGACTGGCGCGTCGGCGACCTGCCGTCGCTGCTGAAGGCCGGCGACCTGCTGGTCATCAACAATACGCGCGTCCTGCCGACCCAGCTCAAGGGCACCCGTGAGCGCGAGGGCCAGACGGTGGCGTTCGAGGCCACCCTGATCAAATCGCTGGATGGCCAGAGCTGGCAGGCCTTTCTCAAGCCCGGCCGCCGTATCCGCGAAGACGACACCTTGCGCTTCGACGACCTCAGCGCGCGTGTCCTGTCAAAAGACGAAGACGGCGTCTATGTGCTGCGCTTCGATCAGGCGGCGTCTGAGGTGCTGAACGGTCTGCACCGGCTGGGCGGGATGCCGCTGCCGCCCTATATCCGCTCCAAACGTCCGGAGGATGAGCAGGACAAAAGCGACTATCAGACGGTGTTTGCCCGCGACGAAGGCTCCGTCGCCGCCCCCACCGCCGGGCTGCATTTCACGCCGGAACTGCTGCAAGCGCTGCGTGACAAGGGCGTGCTGTTCGAAGAAGTTACCCTGCACGTCGGCGCCGGCACCTTCCTGCCGGTCAAGGTCGAAGACACCAAAGACCACAGGATGCACGCCGAATTCGGCGTCGTCTCGGCTGACTCAGCCGCCCGCATCAATGCCGCCCGCGCGGCCGGAGGCCGTATCATCGCTATCGGCACCACCGCCCTGCGCCTGATCGAAAGCGCCTGCGATGCCGATGGCCGCATCCACCCGTTCAGCGGCGATACCGACATCTTCATCACGCCGGGTGTGCCCGTGCGTTCGGCCGATATGCTGTGGACCAATTTCCACCTGCCGAAATCGACCCTGTTTATGCTGGTCTGTGCCTTCGCCGGCACCGAAGCTATGAAGGCCGCCTATGCGCACGCCATCAACAGCGGCTATCGCTTCTTTTCGTATGGCGATGCGAGCTTATTGACGAATAAATCAAGATAAGAAGACGCAGGGGCCGTTTTTTTGTGCGCTACCGCTTCGCTGCTTGAGCGCGGGCCCCTGCACCCATGACATTTCGCGCTCGATCGTCAACGCTTGCGCACCGCGTTAGGGGTGCAGGGGTCTGCGACCCCTGCGTCTTTTACCCCTTACTCTTAAACCACGGCACCAGGCGCGTGATCGCGTCCTCGACCTCAGGCGTCGAGACGGCGAAGCTGAAGCGGATAAAGCGGTGCCCTTCGACCGGATCGAAGTCGATGCCGGGCGCCGTGCAGACGCCTGTATCGTTGAGCAGGTCCTTGCAAAAGGATAGGCTGTCGTCGGTCAGGTGCCCGATATCGGCATAGATGTAGAAGGCCCCATCGGGCGGCGCGATGCGGCTCAGACCCAGTTGCGGCAAGGCATCGAGCAGCAGACGGCGATTGCGACGATAGGTTTCGACATGCCCGTCCAGCTCAGAGCGACTATCGAGCGCGATCAATCCCGCGTGCTGGCTGAGCGACGGCGGGGTCAGGAACAGGTTGCCGACATAGGCGCGTGCGGCGGCGACATGGCTTTCGGGGGCTAAGCACCAGCCCAGCCGCCAACCGACCATGCTGAAATATTTGGAGAAGCTGCTGACCACCCAGGCGTCTGGCGCGTATTCAAGCAGCGACCGCGCCGGGGCCTCATAGGTCAGGCCGTGATAGATTTCGTCCGACAGGATGCGGATACCGCGCGACCGGCACACCTCTGCGATGGCCCTGAGTTCGTCAGGCGCTATGACCGTGCCGGTGGGGTTGGCCGGGCTGGCGATAATCACGCCATCCGGGGCCGGATCGAGCGTGCTCAGCGCCTCGGCGGTCAGTTGAAAGCGCACCTCCGGCCCGCAAGGGATTTCCACCGGCACCATGTTCAGCGCCTTCAGCACATTGCGATAGGCGACATAGCCGGGCCGCGCCAGCGCGATGCGCGCCCCCGGCTGAAAGCCCGCACTGAGCGCCAGCACCAGAGCGGGCGACGCCCCGCAGGTCAGAATAAAGCGCTCCGGATCGACGCTGACGCCGTAGCTGTCGAGATAATGCTTCGCCAGCCGCGCCTTCAAGGGCGTGCTTTCCCAATAGCCCATGCCGTCGCTGTCGAGAATGCGATGCGCGGCCTCAATCGCGGCTTTCGGCGCGCCGGTGGAAGGCTGTCCGAACTCCATATGGATGATGGAGCGCCCCTGATCCTTAAGGGCGTGGGCCAGCCGGCTGATCTCTATGGCGTAGAAGGGGGCGATATCTGCGGTCATACCTCGCTTATAACGCAGGACGCGGTGTGCGCCAGATTGCCGTTTCAAGAAAAGCAAGATACCCCTTTGATCATGATAGAAACCCCTCGCCTGATCCTGCGTCCGCACGTCCTTGACGACTATAACGGCCTGTGTGCCATGTTCGGCGACCCGGACTTTTACCGCCTGTCGGGCCTGACGCCGCAGTCGCCAGAAGAGGTGTGGCACCGTTTACTGAGATATATGGGGCACTGGACGGCCTTTGGCTGGGGCCTGTTCGCGGTCATTGAAAAGGACACAGGGCGGTTTGTCGGGGATACCGGTCTGGCCGACTTCCACCGCGGTCTGGGACCCAATTTCGACCTGTCGCCCGAAGTCGCCTGGGCCATTACGCCCGCCTGTCAGGGCCGGGGCTATGCTCTGGAGGCCGTGCGCGCCGCCCACGACTGGTTCGACACCACCCACCCGCAACGCACCGTGTGCATTATCGACCCGTCCAACACGCCGTCGCAAAAGGTGGCGGCTGCACTGGGGTACAAGGCCTTTGGCGACGTAGCCTATAAGGGTCACACCGTGACCATGTATGAGCGGTATCCCTGAACCACAAACTGAGGGGAATGTCATGACGATTGGCATGGGGATTTTGTGGGGCGGTCTTATCGGTGCGCCCGTCGCAGGGTTTCTGATCAACAGCTTTTGGCAAGGCGAACGCCGCACGACGATCATGGCGGCGGTTTCGGTTTTGGCGCTGATCGGACTGGCCTTTGTCGCAGGTCTGCGCTTTACCTCTCCGCTGCTCAATCTTTCAGCATTGGTACTCGGCTATACCGCCTATGCCCTTCTGACTGTCGATGGATGGGGTGTAAGCCATAAACGGTTCATACTGCGGTCTCTTGCGACTACGATCACCGCCTTGCCGATTATCTTCGGATATTTTATGGCCACCATCGGCTTTCTGGGCCTTCTGTTCCTGTTCAGCGACTTTACCGGAAAGCCCGGCCACGCCGAAACGCTGGCACCCGGCATAGGGTGCGAAATTCGCACACAGTCAGGTGGGCCGTCATGGGGCACCACGGTTGTCTCCGTTCACAGGGAGCTATCGCCTTTTTTCCGGTGGGAGAGAGTTCAACAACGCCTTTCCGAGGAAGAGGCTGTTTACAGACGCGCGTCTGATCTGTGCAGAGACGCCTACACCAAATGGCAAAACAGTTGAGTTTTCAATATCGTGCTGTTGGGGGAATCCGCTTTGCACAATATTGGCGAAAAGGTCCGGATTTCGTGTAGTCGGGCGGGGAATATAGTCGGCTGTAGTCACCCCGCTCCAGCGGGCGTGACGTCACCGGATTTCGATTGACAGCACGCACTACCAAAAATGTGCCCCTGAGCCCCTCTACCAACATACCGGACTTAGGGAACCGTGCCTGCGCCCATCCTAAATACTCAGAGGTCACCTTTTGTAATGGGGCTTCAATACGGAACATATCCGTTTCAATCGCTAAACTCTGAAGATCATCGGGATCAATAACAGGCCCGTTTACGTCACTCCATAAGCGGATCCCTCTCGCTTCGACACTCAAATCGCCATTGTCCTCACAGGTCAAAGACAGCTCCTCATAAGGGTAACGGCCGCTATCAACGTCATAGAGAACCAAAACACCTTCATTTGCACGGTCGTAGCGCCATTCCAGTTTTTCTTTGGCGTGGGCAATGGGGGCGAGAAGAACAAAGCTCACGCCTGCGACCCATAGATATATCTTCATCACTCCCTCCCTTGTCGTATCAGAAGGTGCAACTTCGACAGCCAACTTGCAACCGCTTTGACTTAGAGATTGAGGGCGTCTAATACCCCATCCATGTCCGCATTCCCTTTTGAAATCTCCGCTTCCGATGGTCAGGCCCGCACGGGCGTGCTGAAAACGCCGCGTGGCGACATCCCGACCCCTATCTTCATGCCGGTGGGCACCGCCGCCACGGTCAAGGCGCTGACGCTCGACATGGTGCGTCAGAGCCACGCCAAAATCATCCTCGGTAACACCTATCACCTGATGCTACGCCCGTCGGCCGAGCGTGTTAAGCGGCTGGGCGGCCTGCACAAATTCATGGGCTGGGACGGCCCCATCCTCACCGATTCCGGCGGCTTTCAGGTGATGAGCCTGTCGCAAATCTCCAAAGTCACCGAAGAGGCCGTGACCTTTCAGAGCCATATCGATGGCTCAAAGCACGTCCTGTCACCGGAACGCTCGATGGAGATTCAGGCCGACCTGCTGGGCTCCGACATCGTGATGCAACTCGATGAGTGCGTCTCATGGCCCGCCGACGAAGCGCGCGCGCAAAAGGCGCTGCAACTGTCGGCGCGCTGGGGGCTGCGGTCGAAACAGGCCTTCGGTCAGCGCGACACGCAGGCCCTGTTCGGCATTCAGCAGGGTTCGACCTTTGAGAGCCTACGCCGCGAATCGACCGACCGTCTGCTGGAGATCGGCTTTGACGGCTATGCCATCGGCGGTCTGGCCGTCGGTGAAGGCCATGAGGCCATGTGCAACACCCTCGAATACTGCGCGCCGCTGCTGCCGTGGGATCGTCCGCGCTACCTGATGGGGGTAGGTAAGCCGATTGATCTGGTCGAAGGCGTGGCACGCGGCGTCGATATGTTCGACTGCGTCCTGCCGACGCGCTCTGGCCGCCACGGTCAGGTGTGGACCTGGGAAGGCCCGATCAATATCAAAAACGCCCGCTTTGCCGAAGACGACACGCCGCTGGATGCCACAAGCGACTGCCCGGCCAGCCGCGACTATTCCAAGGCCTATCTGCACCACCTGTTCAAGGCCGAGGAAATCCTGGGGCAGGTGCTGTTAAGCTGGCACAACATCGCCTTCTTTCAGGCTTTGATGATCCGCATGCGCGCCGCCATTGCCGCCGGTGAGTTTCAGGCCTTCCGCAAATGGTTCCACGAAACGCATCTTAAAGCGCCCGCCTAGATCATTACTTTAACATAATGATCTCGTTTTAGTTTTGCCCTTCGCCGGGTACGGGCTGCGCCACCTTGGCCGCCGCCTCAATGGCGGCTTGAGTGGGATGATTCCAGTACAAATCATCCCACTCCTAAAGCTAACGGGCGCTTTAAGATCGCAATGTAATTATTTGCGCTTGTTAATTTTTTGGGGTTTCGGTGCCGCGGCCGGCGCCGGTTCGTCCATGACCTCCTCCACCGTCACGCGCGCCTGTTTGGGGACAAACCACGACGGCGCTGCCGGTGGGGCACAGTTCTTGTTCATGCCGATGCCTTTCAGATAGGCCCGGCGCACATTACCGGCGGCAATGGCGCGGTCCATAGCCTTCTGATGCTTTTCAGCCCCTGTCACTTTGCGGATCAGGCCGCGCATAGGCAACACATCGGTGGCCGCTGAACGCACCGCCGTCAGGGTCGCATCCGAGGCCATCTTGCCGCCACGTGAAGTCATGGTCCCTTCCGGGGGCGGCGGTTCATCAAAATCCGGCCCCAGCGCCTGATCCAGCAGGGCTACCTCGCCCGCGATGGATTCGCAGTTTTCCAGATTGGCCAGATCGTAGGTGTTTTTAGACGCCCGCATCAGAACCGGCGGGATTTCCTTGCGTTTCAGGTTGAGATCGACCAGCGGCGCGGTAATGGCGTCCCCAAAGCCGTCCCCCACATCCGAAGCGCTCTTGCGCATGGTCTGAGTGAACGTCGGATCATTTTTCGTCTTGGGGTCGGCGGCCTCTACCGGGTGAGATTCGACGATCTGCACCTTGTCAGGCTTGCTCGCGCAGGCACTAAGGGGGCCGAAGAGGCACGCGATTCCGCCAATAGCCGAAGCGATACGCCACATCTTCATTCTGAAAGTCCCTCCGCGCACCCTGCTGTACGCCATTTATCTACAACACAACACATAAAACTTGAACCTTGCGCTTGCGCAAACAAAAACTCCCCACTATGAAGACCGCACCCGAAACGACTTCGGTCGCAAGGTACGTCTTGATGAGCCCGTAGCTCAGCCGGCTAGAGCATCTGACTTTTAATCAGAGGGTCCTGGGTTCGAGTCCCAGCGGGCTCACCAATTCTTTCAGAATTGGTGAGCTTTTTTTATGTCAGTTTCATTCGCCATCATAAAGAAACCATCATGAATGCGGGCTGAACGCGGTTTTCAGCCGCGTGCAGACGATGCCGCCTTATCCGCGACGAAACGATTTCAGCACGGCAAAATTACGGCAGTCCCTTACAGGTCTGGGGATGACGCTCCGCTGACCAGAGCCGCTTAATTGGCCAGACGCGATTTCAGCAGATAACGGCCATTTTCGAAACGTTCAAAAATGAGGTCCGCCTGCGGGTGGCGCAACGGCATACCCGTCTCGTCCGGGCAGAGATTGCCCTCTGACGCATAGGCGACGTAGCAGATGTCGCCATTTTCAGCGAGCAGGTGATAAAAGGGCTGATCCTTGTCCGGGCGCACCGCTTCGGGGATGGCCATAAGCCATTCTTCGGTATCCGAAAACTGTGGATCAATATCGAAGACCACGCCGCGAAAGTCGAACAGGACGTGGCGGACCAGCTGACCGATGCCGAAACGCGCCGCACGATCCCCGCTGCCCGTTACATAAGCGCCGGTAACGGAACCAGAGACAGAATCGGTAATCATCAGCGCCTCCCCTCGGTTGCGGTATTGTCCACCCGTCTGGTGTAGCGCGACTCGGCACCCGCGCCTTCCCCCTTCCCCCTTTGGTTGTCGGAAACGCAGGCAATTCATGCGGCGCGTGGGTCGTTGCAGAATTACCCGTCCGCGCCGTGACGAAATTAACACAAAAGCGCTTTGCACGGAGGAAAATGCGGTCTAGGCTGAGGGCAACTTGACGCGGCCAAAGGCCCCAGCGTCCCACATACTGATAAAGCGGGGTATGAGCCACCATGAGTGAGGCTCCCTCAAAAAGCGGTCCGCCACGCAGGCGGGGACCGCGCCGCGCCCGCAAAGGCAGCGGCCACCGCGCGGCGCAAGCCCTTAAGTCGGCGGTGCCCGCCTCGCCCGCGCAGACTCAACCGCAAAAAGATAGGCCGCCCCAGCGTGCGGTGGCGGCGGACCCATCGCCTCTCTATGCCGCGCTTGATCTCGGCACGAATAATTGCCGTCTGATGATCGCCGCCTGGCACAATGGTCAGTTTCGCATCGTTGAGGCCTTTTCTCGCATCGTGCGACTGGGCGAAGGCCTGAGCCAGACGGGCAATCTGTCGGATCGCGCCATGGAGCGTGCGCTGGCGGCGCTTAAGCTGTGCGCCGAAAAGATCGGGCGGCGGCCAGTGGTACGCACGCGCGCCGTCGCCACACAGGCCTGCCGCATCGCGCAAAACGGTCCCGACTTCATCCGCCGCGTTGAAAAGGAAACCGGTCTCAAGCTGACCATCATCACGCCGGAAGAAGAAGCGCGTCTGTCGGTTGTCGGCTGCGCCTCCTTGCTGGAAGGCGACGCGAGGGCCGCCATTGTGATGGATGTCGGCGGCGGATCGACCGAGATTTCATGGCTGCCTCTGGGGGAAGAAACGGAGCCAACCGGCACCAACGCCCCGCGCGGCCTGACGGCGCGGGCCAAAACACCGCGTCCGCAATACTGGATCTCCATTCCCAAAGGCGTGGTCAATCTGGCCGAACGCTTCCCGGAGCCGCCCGACGGCGACAAGCAGGCGTGGTTCGCGCAGATGGTCGAGGATGTGCGTCAATCCCTGATCGACTTCAAAGCCCCGGAGCCTTTGCGCCCGCATTTCGATGCCCAGCAGGCCTATATTGTCGGTACGTCGGGGGCCATCACCTCTCTGGCCGGAATGCATCTTAAGCTGGACCGTTATGACCGCTCAAAGGTCGATGGCCTGTGGATGACGCATGATCAGTGCCGCGCGGTCATCGACCGTCTGCTGGGGCTGGGACAAAGGGGACGCGAGCAAGAACCCTGTATCGGCAAGGATCGCGCCGATCTGGTGCTGGCCGGAGCCGCCATTTTAGAGGCCGTGCAAAGCCTGTGGCCGTGTGACCGTCTGCGCGTCGCCGATCGCGGCCTGCGCGAAGGCCTTCTGCTGTCTATGGTCAAAAAGCGGCCGCGTCGCCGCCGGGCGCGCCGGGGTAAATCTACCTGATCCCTACGACCTTGTGTGTCTGAACGCTCATGCGCCATTGCGGATGGGCCAGACAGTAGTCGATCACCGCCTGCGTATGGGCGGCGCGCATGGCCGGGTCCTGATCCAGCGGGTCTTTTGGTTGCAGGTAGAAGCGCTCAAAGTCCATAGCGGCAAACTCCGCCGGATCGACGCGATCCTGCGGCCAGACCAGTTTCAACTCCTGCCCGGACGTCTGATGCAGGCGGTTTTCGCCCTTGGGCGAGATGCACAGCCAGTCGATGCCAATGGGTGCGCGCAGCGTACCGTTCGATTCCACCGCGATGAAATAGCCCGCGGCCTTCACCGCCGCGATCAGAGGCGCGTCCAGTTGCAGCAACGGTTCGCCGCCGGTGAAGACGACCGATTTGTGCGCCGGGTCAATCTGACCCCAATGCGCATCCAGTGCTGCCACCACCGCTTCGGGCGTGTCGAACTTGCCGCCACCCTCGCCGTCCGTGCCGACAAAATCCGTGTCGCAAAAGGTGCAGGCTGCCGTTGCGCGGTCCTGTTCGCGCCCGCTCCACAGATTGCAGCCGGCAAAGCGTGCAAACACCGCCACACGGCCCGCCTGCCCGCCTTCGCCCTGAAGAGTCAGGAATATCTCTTTGAAACTATAGACCATCAGCCGTTACGCCACTGCTCGAAACCGCGGGCCCGCAGTTCGCACGCCGGGCAGGTGCCGCAGCCATAGCCCCATTCATGCCGCTCACCGCGCTCCCCCATATAGCAGGTATGGGTGTCTTCGAGCACCAGATCGACCAGCGCGTCTCCGCCCAGCTGATGCGTCAAAGCCCAGGTTTCGGCCTTGGTCAGGAACATCAGCGGCGCGCCGATCACATAGGGCCGCTCGATGCCGAGATTGAGCACGGTTTGCATGGCCTCCAGCGTGTCCTTACGGCAGTCGGGATAGCCGGAAAAATCCGTCTCGCACATGCCGCCGACCAGATGGTCGATGCCGCGGCGATCAGCCACGGCGGCAGCATAGACGAAGAAGACCAGATTGCGCCCCGGAACAAAAGAGTTGGGCAGGCCGCGTTCCCCCATGCGGATTTCCTGCTCGCGCGTCAGCGACGATTCCGCCACGCGCCCAAAGCCTTTGAGATCAACCACATGATCGTCACCCAGTCGCGTGCGCGCCGGTTCAAACACGTCTGGAAAGCGTTCCAGCACGCGGGCGCGCGTCGTCATTTCAATGGCGTGGCGCTGACCATAGTCGAAGCCGATGGTTTCCACGCGCTCGAAATGGGTCAGGGCCCAGGCGAGGCAGGCGGTCGAATCCTGCCCGCCGGAAAACAGCACCAGAGCCGAACGGTCGGCGGGTACGGTTTCAAGATCGGACGGGGTCATGGGTACTCTCTGGGTAACGGAAACAAAGGTTTCTCCTGTAAAGAAACCGTTTCAGTGAATTTGCAAGTGCAAACTATCGCCTGTGAGGCGCGCAATCGTTTTGACGTGAAGGTCAAAATGCGTCACAATGCAACCAAAGGGCCGATGCCTCAGATAATAAGACTATTTTGTGGCGTATTTACAGGTGGCAAGTCGCATCAGAACTTTCCAGCAACCCATTGAATAATAAAACATAGAGAGGCGAAGCAATGCCAATTGCGCCTTTTCGTGAAGTTTTCGACCTTTTGGTGGACAATATCCCCTATATGAAGGCGCTGGGCGCCCGCTACGCCGGACGCAGCGAAGAAGGCATCCGGCTGCGCCTGCCCTATGCGCAGTCCCTGATCGGTGATCCGGAAACGGGGGTTATAGCTGGCGGAGCGGTGACGGCGCTGCTTGACCACGCCTGCGGCATGGCAGTCTGGGATGAACTGAATGAATACAAGCCCATAGCCACCATGGATTTGCGCATCGACTATATGCGTCCGGCTCAGCCCAACCGCGATCTGTTTATCCTCGCCAAATGCTACAAGCTGACGCGCAGCGTCGGCTTCGTGCGTGGCTTCGCCTATGACGACACCCTGAGCGACCCGGTCGCCGCGGCGCAAGCCGCCTTCATCATCTCACACCCCTGCCTCAAAAACCGCGAGGCCCACGCATGATTGCCGACTTGATGATCAGTGGCCCGGAAGAGTTGTTCAGTCGCATCCCTTTCGCGCAGTTTCTCAACCTGCGGATGGAAATGGCGGGCAATGAACTGACCACCATCCTGCCGTTCGCGCCGCACCTGATCGGTAACCCGCTGCTGCCCGCTCTGCACGGCGGCACGATCGGGGCGTTTCTGGAGCTGACCGCCACGGCGCAGTTGTCGGTGTTTGAAACGTTCGAGCAGATCCCCAAGCCGGTCAATGTCAGCGTGCAGTATCTGCGCTCCGGCAAGCCCATCGACACCTATGCCCGTGCGCGCATCAACCGCGTCGGCCGCACCATCGCCAATGTCGAGGCCTGGGCGTGGCAGGAGCTGCGCGAACAGCCCATCGCCACGCTTCAGGCGCACTTTCTGATTTGCTAAATCGGGCTTGCCACAATCTATAGATGTTTCTACTCTTCCCGCCCTATTCTGGTGTTTCGGGGGGGAGACCGTTGCCGGTGGAAACAAGACGCCCACAGGGGCTACGGCGCGTAATCCGTCAGCGAATCGACGGTGTTTTCCGGGACGACGGGCGTCAGCGTGTGTGGATCGCCGGGCTCCTGAGCTGTTTGCCGCTGCTGGCGCTGTGGGGCAGTGTACACGGTCATGTCATCAGCGCTTTGATAGCGAACGGCTTTTTTCTGGGTGTACTGATTACCCTGAGCTGGAAATCCCCACATCCGTGGCCAGTGATCGCAGGGGGCTGTCAATGGCTATCGGTGATGCTGCCCGTCCTGGCCCTGAGTGACGGGCGGATCAGGCCGATGACACTGGTAATGGCGCTGACCGTCTCTACTCTGAGCGTGCTGGGGGTGATGCTGTGGGGCGCGCTGGCCACACGGCGCAAGAAATAGGACTATATTCACAAAATAAGTTGATTTTCCTGTAGGTGGATTTATTTTCCTCCCATCTCACGGGAAAACCGGCATGTCCCTGTCGCACGCGCAAATCTGGAACGCCATAGACCGTCTGGCGCTGAACCTCGGCACGTCGCCGTCTGGACTGGCGCGACTGGCGGGTCTTGACCCCACAGCGTTTAACAAGTCGAAACGTCAATCGACCGAAGACCCGCCGCGGCCGCGCTGGCCTTCGACCGAGAGTCTGGCCAAGCTGCTGGATGCGACGGGCCAGAGCTTTTCCGATTTTGCCGCCTTGACCGAGCCGCGTCCGGTGCCGAAGGGGGTGCCTTTGATCGGGTTTGCGCAGGCGGGTAATGACGGTTTGTTTGATGATGCGGGGTTTCCGGTCGGTCAGGGCTGGGACGAGATCGGCCTGCCGGCGGGCGAAGGGCTCTATGCGCTTGAGATTTCAGGCGATTCCATGCTGCCGCTCTACCGCGACGGCGACCGCATCATTGTTGATCCGCTGCGTCAGAACCTGCGACGCGGTGACCGGGTGGTGGTGAAGACGAGCGAGGGCGAGGTCATGGCCAAGGAACTGGTGCGGCTGACCGAGAAACAGGTGGAGTTGCGTTCGCTCAATCCGGACTTTTCGAACCGGGTGCTGGAGCGGTCGCAGGTGACGTGGATGGCGCGGATTGTGTGGGCCAGTCAGTGACGGGATGTTTTGGGGTTTGGGGCCTGCGGCCCCAAGCCTTTTCCTTCCCATAGAAAACCGCCCTCAAGGGGCGGCTTTCTATGGGAATAAGAAGATGTGGGGTCACGGACCCCACGCCCCGAAACACATCCCTGTCACGACTTCCCCGCGCGATCCCCATACTCCCACTCATAGGGTACGCCCGTCTCGCCCAGCACAAACCTTACCAGCGCCGCAAACCCAGCTTCCGCCCGCACATCGTTCGACAGAATCACCACGCAGCGCTTTGATTTTTCAACACAAACCCACGTATTGGCCGTAATGTCATTATGACCGCCCTTGTAAAAGCCGTGCCCCTGTGGTCCGTCAAACACCACCACGCCCAGACCCGCATAGAGGTCGGCCCGCTGCTGATCCGCTGACAATTCGGGCTGAAAGGGCGGAAACTGCGTCCGTGTCGTGATCTTCAACTGTCGTTTGGTGATTTCCGTCCGCGCCGCCGGGCTCAGCCCCTCACCGCGCACAAAGGCCGCCGCAAAACGGGCAAAATCACTGATCGTCGTATCCATAGACCCGGACACCCTCACCTTTGAGCGCTCATCGTGCGCCTCACCCTCCCCCTTGTCGTTCCAGCCATCGGCCAGATTATCCGCAAAGTCCGCCCGCCAGATCAGGCTGGTGCGCGTCATACCTAAGCCTTTGAAGATACGGTCGGTTTCGTCGCGCAGACTGAGACCCAGCCCCGTTTCCATGGCAAATTGCAGCGTCAGCAGCCCATCCCCCGAATAGGCATAACGCGCCCCCGGATCGAAATGGAATTTCAGCTTCTCATCCGGCTCCAGAAAATGGAAGTTGGCAAAGCCGCTCGAATGGGTCAGCACAATCCGCGGCGTCAGCTTGCGCCAGCGCTCATCCAGCGCCGACCAGTCGCTGTAGCGATTAATAATGTCCGGCGACGCATAGCTCGGCAAAGGCTGAGGCAACATGTCCGCCAAAGGCGTATCCAGCGTCAGACGCCCCTGATCGACCTTCTGCATGACCGTATAGGCAAACACGGCCTTGGTTAGCGAGGCACCGTACATCACGGTTTGCGGGGTCAGCGGCTCGCCTTTGGCGTTTCGCACGCCATAGGCCTGCACATAGCCCACCTTACCGTCGTCGATGACCGCGATGGCCAGACCTTTGGCCCCTGTATCTTTCAGGACCCGCTGCACTTCGGCGTCAATGGCTGAAGGCTTGGGCAGGCCCTGCGCCACGGCCAGAGACGGGAGAAAAGCCAACGCCGCACCGATAAGCCACGCACGCATGAACGCCTCCCGTTGGTTGATGACCGGGAGCTTGACACGCATGGGGCAAAAAGAAAGCCCCTCCGTTTCCGAAGAGGCTGTCTTTTATACCAGTTCGCCCCTGATGCCCTGATCGAGCAGGTCCAGCGTGCGGGCGATACCGAAAATGGCGACAAACGAGCCGAAGCGCGGGCCCTGAGATTGCCCCAGCAGCACCTCATAGAGCGCCTGAAACCACGCGCGTAAGGGCTCGAATTCATGCGCCTTTCCAACTTCGAAGACGATGTTCTGGATCGCCTCGGCATCGCGCGTTTCGGGATCGAGCGCCGCCAGACGGTCACGCAGGTCAATCAGCGCCGCCTTTTCCTTGTCGTCGGGCAGACGGAAGGTCTTGGACGGCTTGACGAAATCCTCGAAATAGTTGAGCGCATAGCCGGCCAGACGGTCGAGCACCGGCTCCGTTTCCGGCGTCGCCCCCGGAATATAGGCGCGCAGGAAGCCCCACAGCGTCTCCTTGTCCGAGGCATTGGCCGCCGAAACGAGGTTGAGCATCAGACCAAAGGTCACCGGTGGCGACTTCGTGCCCGTTTTGCCGCGCAGAACGAACCAGACGGGGTTTTCGATCTGCTTGGCCTCTTCCTGCTTCGGGAAGGCATCGAGCTGCTGGAAGAATTCGTCCGTGGCGCGCGGAATGACATCGAAATAGAGCTTCTTGGCCGATTTCGGCGACTGGAACATGTAATAGGCCAGCGATTCCGGCGCGCCATAGCGCAGCCAGTCTTCCATGGTCAGGCCGTTGCCCTTTGACTTCGATATCTTCTGGCCCTGCTCATCGAGGAAGAGTTCGTAGTTGAAACCTTCCGGCGGCGTACCGCCCAGCACCTTGCACACCTGTGACGACACCTTGACCGAGTCGATCAGGTCCTTACCGGCCATTTCGTAATCGACGCCCAAAGCCGCCCAACGCATGGCCCAGTCGGGCTTCCACTGCATCTTGACGTGGCCGCCCGTAACCGGCACCTCGAACTTTTCGCCGTTTTCCTCAAAGACGATCGTGCCCTTGGACACGTTGCGCTCAAGAGTCGGCACCTGAAGCACATGACCGGTGACGGGCGAAATCGGCAGAAACGGCGAATAGGTGGCGCGACGATCCGGCCCCAGGGTCGGCAGCATGATCTTCTGAATGTCGTCGAAGCGCTCCAGCGCCGTCAGAAGCGTGGCGTCAAACTCACCCGACTTGTAGGCATCCGAGGCCGACTTGAACTCGTAATCAAAGCCGAAGGAGTCGAGAAAGGCCCGCAGACGCGCATTGTTGTGCGCGCCGAACGAGTCGTGCGTCCCGAACGGGTCGCGCACCACGGTCAGCGGCTTATACAGGTCTTCGCGCAGGATATCCGGATTGGGGATGCCTTCCGGCACCTTGCGCAGGCCGTCCATATCGTCCGAAAACGAGATCAGGCGCGACGCCCAGTGCCCGCCGGTCAGGGCCGTAAAGGCCTGACGCACCATGGTGGTGCGCGCCACTTCGCCGAAGGTGCCGATGTGCGGCAGACCCGACGGCCCGTAGCCGGTTTCAAAAATCACCGGAAGGTTCAGGGCCTCAAAAGTTTTGAGCGCCTCATCGGCCTTGCCCGCCGTGATCAGTTCCTGCGCCCGTTTTTGCTCCGTCTGATCCTTCAGACGCACTTTCAGCACGCGCGCAATCAGGGCGCGGGCTTGCTCGAAGGGCCAGGCACGGCCCTGTTGCGCGAGGAGGGGCAGTTCGGAAGACACGTGGGAAAACACCTTTCGGGGCAAACAAAAACAGAGCTGTGGCTTTAAAGCGCACGATGGCAGCCGTCAAATGAAACCCGTGGAATACCGGATACCCAGCTCATGCTCAGTATTGCAAAGTTGACATAATTCACGTTTAAGATGCGTATCAGTCCATTGGGGGGAGTCATCATGCTACCTGTTCAACCATCTGCCAAACGTCTTACCGGATTTCGCTTGGGTGTTGTTCTGACGCCGTTTCTCATCGCTGCCCTTGCCGCCTGTGGCGGTGGTGGTGGTGGTGGTGGCGGTTCTTCCGGCGGCGGGACCGGGTCTTCGTCGTCCTCTTCGGCGACACCGACGGCCTATGTCGGTGGTAGCGAATTCAGCGTCAACACAACAGTCGATAACGACCAGACCTATCCGGCCGCGACCACACTCAACAATGGCAATGTCGTTGTGGTCTGGAACACCAGTCTGGGTGTGATTGGGGCCACCGCCTTGTCAGAGGTGCGCGCTCAGATCTTCACTCCCGCAGGCGCAAAGGTGGGCAGCGAAATCATCGTGTCCAGCGGCACCCCCAGCAGTGCCAGTTCACACCGACACGTCCTGCCGGCGGTTCTGGCAACGAGCGATGGGGGCTTCGCCGTCGCCTACATATCAAACGGCCATAATGGCAACACCACCGACACACGGATTACTCAGGGGCCGATCGTGGTGCGCGCCTTCAAGGCTGACGGGACACCGGATGGTGATGCCGCTATTCCGCCCCTGACCACCACTTTGCCCGAAGTAGGCTTAACCGGAAGCGCGGGTTATGCGTTTTCGCTGGACATGAAATCTCTGAGCGACGGGCGCATTGTCGTTACCTGGACGGAATGGGGAACCTCTCCGTACAACGACGGCAATAACATGGCCGTGCGGATGCAGCTTTTTAAAGCCGACGGTGACGAACTGATCCCGGCCAGCATTGTCAACACCCAGACTGTCGGGCAGCAGTCCTACAGCTCGGTAGCAGCCCTGAGCGGCGGCGGCTTCGTCATTATCTGGACAGATTATAACGGCTCAAACAGCACGACCCAGGTCGCCAAGCTCAAGGGCCAGAGGTACGACGCGAACGGTGCAAAGCTCGGCACGGAATTCCTTGTCCGCGACACGACTCTCGCCCAGTCGGTAGGGTCGATCGCGCCCCTGCCGAACAATCAGTTTGTCGTCGTATGGTCCGAAGGATCGCGCACCAGCACGGACGATGACGTCTGGGGGCAAATCTTCAACGGTGATGCCACGCTTTCCGGGGCGCCTTTTGCTCTGGCCACAACCACAACCAACCGACAGGTGCAGCCCAAGGTTATAGCTCTGGCGAACGGCCATTTCTTCGCTTTCTGGGGAGACAATTCCAACCTGTTGGGCGACACTGATCCCTACGCCCTCACCGGTCAGGCGTTCACATCGAACGGTACCAAGTTTGGTTCGCAACTGCTCTTGAATGTCACCACAGCCGGTAGTCAGGCCCAACCGGTTGCCACGGCTCTCAAAACAGAGGGGTTCTTTATGGCGTGGACCGACGCCGCCGGGGACGTCAATGGCGCAGGTGTAAAGGCCCGTGTGTTCAAGCTGAACTAAAGCTCTCATTATCGTCACCATAAAGGCCCCGGCTCCACCGCGAACCGGGGCCTTTTCGCATGGCACGAAGATGTGAAAAGCGCCCTCTTGACGTTTGGGGCAAGTTAGATGTACGTTTACGTAAACGTCAATTATAACGACCTTATACAGGGGGTCACCATGGACATGCGTACCTACACCATTCGCCAGCTTTCCAAGGAGTTCGGCGTCACCGCCCGCGCCTTGCGCTTTTATGAGGACAAGGGCCTCATCAGCCCGGAACGCAAAGGCCAGACGCGCATCTATTCAGCGCGCGACCGGGCGCGACTGAAGATCATCCTGCGCGGCAAGCGCATGGGCTTTTCGCTGATCGAAATCCACGAAGTGCTCGATCTGTATAACCGCGAAGACCGCGGCGTGAAGCAGATGCGCGCCACCGTGGCCAAATACCACGATCAGATCGAAAACCTGAAGCGCCAGCGCGAAGACATCGATCAGGCCATCAAGGACATGGTCGAAGGCTGCGCGTGGATGGAAGGCGAGATCGCCAAGCACGAAGCGGCGCAGGTCACTCACGCCGAAGACGACCGAAAAAGCGCCTGATAATCAACGCGCTGACGCCGATATTTAAGACACCCGAATACGCTTATCATAACGCCAAGGAGCACCTCCATGCCGTATAAGGCCCCCGTGCGCGACTATCAGTTCCTGCTCAACGACGTGCTGAACATTGCCCAGTATTCAAACCTGAAAGGGTTTCAGGACGCCTCCCCCGACGTCGTTCAGGCCATTCTGGAAGAAGGCGCAAAGTTCACCGAAGAGGTGGTCGCGCCGCTGAACGCACCGGGCGACAAGGAGGGCTGCGTCCTGCATGCGGACCACAGCGTCACCGCGCCGAAGGGGTATAAGGAAGCCTATCTCCAGATGGTCGAGGCCGGATGGCCCGCCTTGGGTGGCGATCCCGAATACGGCGGTCAGGGCCTGCCGCACGTCGTGGCCACGGCCTATTCAGAAATGCTCACCGGCGCGTCCTCTGCGTTTGCCATGTATCCTGGCCTGACCGATGGCGCGGTGGCCGCGCTCAGTGTCGGCGGCACGGACGAATTGAAGGCCCTGTACCTGCCCAAGCTGATTGCCGGGGAATGGTCGGGAACGATGAACCTGACCGAGCCACATTGCGGTACGGACCTCGGCCTGCTACGCAGCAAGGCGGTGCCCGACAGCGACGGCACCTATAAGATTTCCGGTCAGAAGATCTGGATTTCAGCGGGTGAGCACGACTTTACGGGCAATATCTGTCACCTCGTTCTGGCACGCATCGAAGGGGCCCCGGCGGGCGTCAAGGGTATCTCGCTGTTCCTCGTGCCCAAATTCATCCCGGATGCGAACGGAAATCCGGGCGAACGCAACAGCCTCCACTGCGCCGGTCTTGAGCACAAGATGGGCATTCACGGCAATTCCACCTGCGTCATGATCTATGAGGACGCCAAGGGCTGGCTGCTCGGCAATGCCCACGAAGGGCTGAAGATCATGTTCTACATGATGAACAATGCCCGCCTCGGCGTCGGTCTTCAGGGCCTCGCCATCGGTCACGCCAGCCACGTTGCCGCCGTCGAATTCGCCAAGGACCGCCTGCAAGGGCGCGCCCTCACCGGCCCCAAATCGCCGGATAAGCCCGCCGACTCCATCCTTGTCCACCCCGATGTGCGCCGTATGCTGCTCGAAAGCCGCGCCCTGCTCGAAGGCGGCCGTGGCTTCCTCACCTGGGTCGCGCTTCAGGCCGATCTGGCCAAATATGCCGAAGACGAGGCGACGCGCGAAAAGGCCAACGATTTCCTCAGCCTGCTGACGCCGGTTGTGAAGGCCTATCTGACCGAAAAGGGTCTCAAGGTCACGCAGGATTCGATGCAGGTGCACGGCGGTTCGGGCTTCACCGAACACTTCCCGGCCTCGCAATACATGCGCGATATCCGCATCACCCTGATCTACGAAGGCACCAATGGCGTGCAGGCGCTTGACCTCGTCGGTCGCAAGCTGCCATCCAAGGGCGGTCGCGCTGTGATGGCCTATTTCGCCGAAATCGACGCCTATGTCGCCGAACACGAAGCCGGCAGCGCCGCGACCTTCGTCAAGGGCCTGAAAGACACCAAGGCGCGCCTGATGGACGGCACCCTGTGGCTGATGCAAAACGGCATGGGCAATCCGGACGCCGCCGCCGCGGGGTCGCTCGACTATCTGTGCCTGTTCGGTCTGACCGCGCTGGCCTATAGCTGGGCCCAGCAGGCCGCCGCCGCTCAGGCCTCCATCGACGCGGGCTCGACCGATCCCTTCTATGCGGACAAGCTCAAGGTCGGGCGCGTCTTCCTTGAGCGCATCCTGCCCGAAGCCGAGGCACATCTGCAAAAGATGAAGGCTGGATCGGAAGCCCTGTTCGCACTGGAAGATGAACGTTTCTAAGACGCGGGGTCGCAGACCCCGCACCCAATGACTTAACTCAAAAGTAAAGGCCGGAGTTTTACGCTCCGGCCTTTCAGCTTGTTCCCGGTTAGGGGGTGCGGGGTCTGCGACCCCGCGTCTCTTTTCTCTGATGTTTAGAGCTGTTCTAGCACATAGTCCGCCGACGAGACCTTGAACTCGCCCGGCGCTTCGACGAACAGCTTTTCGACCACGCCGTCATTGACGATCATGGCGTAGCGTTGCGAGCGCTTGCCCATGCCGAAGCCTTCGGCGTCGAGGACCAGACCGACCTTTTCGGCGAACTCACCATTGCCGTCGCCCAGCATCAGCACTTCGTCGGCAATGCCCTGATCCTTGGCCCAGGCTTTCATCACGAATCCATCATTGACGCTGGTACAGGCCACCACATCGATATTCTTGAATTTGAAGGCCTTGGCCTGATCGCGGAAGCCCGGCAGGTGGCGCGCCGAGCAGGTCGGGGTGAAGGCCCCCGGCACGGCAAACAGCACGGCGCGTTTACCGGCGAACACTTCGGAGGTGGTCAGCGGCTTCAGGCCGTCTTCAGCCGGGGAAGAGAATTTCACTTCAGGCAGCTTGTCACCGGGTTGAATCGTCATGGGTAAATCTCCGTTGAATGGCCCGCCGCTTATAGGCCCGTCCCAGACCATAGACCAGAGCGCCCGGACGGTCTTTATAAGGTTTTTTCTTGCCAGAGACGGCTTCCATGCCCATCTTTGCGTCATGCGCAAAACCGGCCCTGTCTCGTCAGACCCAGCAGCTTCCGTTGAGGCCACATCCCTTCAAGGGCGACTGCTGGTGGCCATGCCGAGCCTAGACGATCCCAATTTCGACCACAGCGTCATCTATATGTGTCAGCACGACGCGGAGTCGGCGATGGGGATTGTCCTGACGCAGCCCATAGGCGGCCTGACCTTCCCGCGCATGATGGAAGAACTGGGCATCGACATCACCGACAACCGCCACGTCACTACCCCCATCTATAATGGCGGCCCGGTGCAGAACGAGCGCGGCTTTGTCCTGCACAGCCTCGACTACTTTATTGATGAGGTGACCCTGCCGCTCGATATCGACCCGGAAGCGCTGGAACTGCGCGACGGCATCGGTCTGACCGTTTCGCGCGACATTCTGGTCGATCTGGCGCGCGGAGCGGGTCCCTCACGGGTCCTGATCGCGCTCGGCTATGCCGGATGGGGTCCGGGGCAGTTAGAAGCCGAAATTCGTGACAATGCCTGGCTGGTCGCCCCGTGTCAGGCCGATCTGCTGTTTTCACACGATGCCGCAGGTTTATGGAACAGGGCGCTCAAAAGTCTCGGCATTTTACCGGAACACCTCAGCCACAATGCCGGGCGGGCCTGACGACACCCAACGCTTTCAGGAGCCAGACTTTCACAGGCCTGTCATCGACACACTCTATGGACATCTTCACCCTTTCCGGATGAGTGTGCCATGCCCCTGCCCGTCGATACTGCCCGCCGCCGTTTCACCTTCGGAGCCATTGCCGGCACCGCGGCCGTTCTGGGCGGCGCCATCGGGCTTAGGCCCTCTCTGGCCGCCACCAAGCCGACGGAGCACAAGATGCCCCTGATCATCGCGCACCGCGGCGCCAGCGGCTATCGCCCCGAACACACGCTCGAAGCCTATAATCTGGCCATCCATATGGGGGCCGACTATATCGAACCCGACGTGGTGGCGACCAAGGACGGCGTGCTGATCTGCCGTCACGAACCGATGCTGTCCGGCACGACCGATGTGGCGCAACGCCCGGAATTTGCAGCCCTCAAGCGGACCCTTACCGTGGACGGGATGAGCATCACCGACTTCTTCGCCAGCGACTTTACCCTCGCCGAGATCAAGACCCTGCGCGCCCGTCAGGCCTTTGCCGATCGGGACCAGAGCTATAATGGCCGTTTTGAGGTGCCGACGCTGGAAGAGGTGATCGGTCTGGTGAGAAATCACTTCAAGACGACGGGCAAGAGCGTGGGTTTATATATCGAAACCAAGCATCCGACCCTGCACCGCGCCGCCGGTCTGCCGCTGGAGGAACGCCTGATCGAGGCCCTGAGCCAAGGCGATATGAACAAGGCCGACTCCGCCGTCTTCCTGCAATCCTTCGAAGCCGACAGCCTGAAGCGCCTGAAGGCCCTGTCGCCCCTGCCGCGCGTGCAACTGGTCGATGGCGGGGATGTCGATTTCGCCACGGGTGACGTCGGCGCGTCGGTGCCCTTTGACTGGGCCGCCGCCGGGCGTAAGGGCGTCTATGCCGACATGCTGACGCCCGAAGGTCTGGCCGAGGTGCGTACCTATGCTGATGTTATTGCGCCGTGGAAGCGTTACCTGCTGAAGGCCGTGGCCACGGGCCCGGTGACAGAAAAGACCAGCGAGGCCGACTGCCGCATCGTTGAAAACCGCGCGCTGATCGACGCTGCGCACAAGGCGGGGCTGAAGGTTCACACCTGGACCCTGCGCAATGACCGCCTGCCCGCCGCCTATAAGGGCGATGCGCAGGCTGAGTTCAAACACCTGTTCGCCATGGGCATCGACGGCCTGTTTACCGACTTCGCCGATACGGGCGTCGCAGCACGCAAGGGGTTTTTGGATCATTATGATTAATGATCCAGATTTTTTTGTTTAGCCCCTCGCCGGGCGGTGGCTCCGTCACCTTGGCCGCCGCCTCAATGGCGGCTTGAGCGGAATGATCATAGAAATCATTCCGCTGGGTTAAGCCAAAACGGCCTCTAAGCGCTTCTGCGGATCACTTTTCAATGCTGGCCCCAGAATGGCCGTCGCCACGCCCGCTTGCAGCGTGCGTTCGCCGACGCGGCGCAGATCGTTGAGCGTCACCGCCTCTAGCCGCGCCACCTGCTCGCTGAGCGTAAAGGCACGGTCATAGGTCAGGACCTGCCCACCCAGCGTATTGGCGCGTTGCGCCGCGTTTTCGTCGTTGAGATAGAGCGAGGTGGTGTATTGCGCTTTGGCGCGTTCCAGTTCGGACTCCAGCGGTTTGTCGATCAGGCCGCGCATGACGCTGACGATCAGTTCGCTAAGGTCCGCTGCATCCTTGGGCGCGCAACCGGCATAGATGCCCAGCATCCCCGTATCGCGGAACTGCGTCGTCCAGGCGTCGATAGAATAGGCCAGACCCCGATCTTCACGGGCTTCCTGAAACAGGCGCGACGCCATGCCACCGCCCAGAATTTCGCCGAACAGTTTGAGCGCAAACAGGTCTTCGTCGAAACGGTTGACGCCTTCGAAGGCGAGCGTCAGATGCGTCTGCTCGACCTTGCGCACATGGCGGATGTGGCGCGGCACAAAGCGCGCCGCCGTGTCGGCCTCGCGCGCCGGACGGGCCGGCACGTTCATATGGGCCTCGACGGCCGCCAATACGCCCGCCGCCTCAACACCACCGGACACACACAGCACGATGTCTGCCGGATTATACAGGCCTTCAATATAGGCGCGCAGCGTCTCAGGTCGCGCCGGGGCCAGACTTTGTGGCGTACCGAGAATAGGCCTCGCCAGACTGTGATCGCCGAAGCCGGCCTGTTGCAGCAGGTCGAACACGTGGTCGTCGGGTGTGTCGAAGGCCTCGGAAATCTCCTGCTCGATGACCTTCTTTTCGCGCTCCAGTTCCTCGGCCTCCAGCGCCGGGCGGAACATCAGGTCGCCGACCACCTCGACCGCCAGAGGCAGCAGTTCGGCCATGCCGCGCACCTCAAAACGGGTGTGCTCATAACCGGTTGAGGCGTTGATGGTGCCCCCGCGATGTTCGATGACTTCGGCCAGTTCGCGCGCGCTGCGCCCGCCTGCCCCTTTGAAGACCATATGCTCGCTAAGGTGGGCCCAACCCGACTGATGCGACGCTTCGTAGCGCGCTCCGCCGTGAATGATGGCCGTCAGGGCGAAGGTGTGCAGGCCGGGGATCGGATCGTGGACCACCCGCAGGCCGTTGCTCAGGGTGGCGACTGAGGCGTTACCCACGCCAAGAGGGGTGAAACTCATGATCTGCCTTTACGCATTTCGGCCCTTCGGCGCGAATACAGGAGCGCTATATAGACACCGATCAGCGCCGCCGCCAGCCCATACCAGGTGAGCGCGTATTCCAGATGCCGATTGGACAGGTTGGCGGTCGCATCCACGGGCGTCAGGCCGGGCGCTACGGGCTGGGTCGCCGCTACGAAATAGTCCGGGCGCAGGGTGACGCTCCAGCGCTTCGACAGGTCGGACACCGAGCGCGTGTACCAATCGTCGGCCTTGGGATCGTTGGGCGGTACAAAAGCGTTGGGCGTTTCAAAGCGTCGCAGCCGCCCGGTCAGGGTGGTGGTAGTGACCGCAGCAGCCAGCGGCTTTTGCGCTGTAAAGCCGAGATCGGCGAGGATAACGCCCTGTCCCGTCGGGCAATGGGTCAGGACGTGGAACCCGGCCACGCCATCGGATACGCCGTGCATATAGACAAAATCGCGCGGATCACTGCGGCAATCGAGCGTCACCTGCCGCCAGACGTGATCGCCGGGTTGAGACAGGAGGCCGTCCAGCGCCACTGGGGCAATGGCCCGCGTCCGCGCCAGATCGGCCAGCAATTGCGTCTTCCAGTGCAGGCGCTGCATCTGCCAGGTGCCAAGCCCCAGCAGGATCAGCAGCGCCACACCCACGGCTATGCTCAAACCGACAGGCAGTCGCTTCATTTAAAGCGGTCCTTGTCATTGACGCGGTTTTTGAGCTGCGACGCCACCATCAGCCCCTTAAGCGGCGGCATCAAACCCAGACTGAGGAAAAGCGCCATAGGCAGCCAGATGATCATATGCAGCCACAGGGGCCAGTCATGGCTTAGGGCCGTGATCATAAAGCCAAAACAGACGATGAAGCCGACGATCAGAATGACAAAGACGACGGGACCGTCTCCGGTATCCGCCGCCTGAAAATCAGTATGACATTGACTGCATTCCGGCGCGACCTTGAGAAACCCCTTAAAGAGCCTCCCCTGACCGCATACGGGGCAGCGGCCCCGCGCCGCCGCGAGGAAATTGACCTCGCGGCTATCGGGACCAGCCATGCTTAGGCTCCGAAGATGACGTAGATGAAGGCGAACAGGAACAGCCACACCACGTCAACGAAGTGCCAGTACCAGGCCGCCGCTTCGAAGCCGAAGTGCTTTTGCGGCGTGAAGCCGCCGCGCATCAGGCGAATCAGGCAGATCAGCAGGAAGATGGTGCCGATCAGGACGTGGAAGCCGTGGAACCCCGTGGCCATGAAGAAGGCCGAGCCGTAAAGACCGGCATTGGCGGCTTCTTCGTTGAAGAACAGGTGATGGTGGACGATGTGGTAATATTCAAAGGCCTGCACGCTGGTGAAGATGGCCCCCAGAATGACGGTCAGGAACAGGCCCCACTTGGCACCGTTACGATCGCCTTCCTGAAGCGCGTGGTGCGCCCAGGTGACGGTCGTGCCCGACAGGAGCAGGAGAAGCGTGTTGAGCAGCGGCAATTGCCAGGCCGAAACGGCCTCGACGCCCGCCGGCATCCAGCCATTCGGATCGGTGCTGCCCGCCGAGGCCCACGCCGTGCGGACCTCTTCGATGGCCGAGGCCACACCGGCTCGGTGTTCGTGGAACAGGGCCATTTCGAAGAAGACCCAGAACCACGCCACGAAGAACATCACTTCCGAGGCGATGAACATGATCATGCCATAACGCAGGCCGATCTGCACAACCGGCGTATGGTCACCGGCGCGTGATTCTTTGATCACATCGGCCCACCAGCCCCACATGACGTAAAGTACGCCCAGCAGGCCACCGGCAAAGACCACCGGGGTCTTTTCGATGCCGAACAACCCCTTCATCCAGATCACCAGACCGATGAACATGACCACGGAGAACAGCGAGCCGAGCAGCGGCCACGGGCTGGGGTTGATAATGTGATAATCGTGTTTGACGGCGTCGTTAGACATAGTCGGCAACTCACCTCGATGCGCCGTGTCCCCCTGTATCGGACACTGACGGTTCCGTTATATGATTAGACCTTGAGTCTTAGGGCAAATCGGCTGTGAACACAATCCGGCCACCCTGTTTTTATGGGGCTGTGGCCCCGTAGCAAACAAACTCAAATACGCTTTACAAGACATTGAAACACTTTACTTTTTAGCAACCTGAGACGGAAAGAAGGTATAGGACAGGGTCACGTCCTTGGTGTTCTTTGCGTCAATGTCTTCCAGCATCTTCGGATCGACATAATAGACGACGGGGAAGGTGCGCTCCTCACCCGGCTGTAAGGTCTGATCCGTAAAGCAGAAGCACTGCAATTTCATGAAGTAGCCGCCCATGGCTTCGGGCAGCACATTGTAGCTGGCGCGACCGGTGAGCGGGACTTTGGAGTCATTGCGCACGGTGAAATAGATCATGTTCGTCTTGCCAAGCAGCGTGTTCTGCACCGGGTGCTCGACCTTGAAGCTCCACGGGATGTTGTTGGCATTGGTGTCGAAATAGACGCGAATCTTGCGGTCCAGAACCACCGAAGATTCGGCCTCCGCGCGCTGCGTCGTGCCATCAAAGCCCGTCACCTGACAAAACAGGCGATAGAGGGGCACGGAGGCATAGGCCAGACCGAACATACCCAACAGACCGGCCAGACACCACGCGGCAACCTTGTGATTGCGGCTCAGTTTTTTCATCCGCCGTGCGCCGCCTGTACGCCTTGTGTCATACGGATGATCGAAACCAGAAACACCAGCACCACAAAGGCCAGGAGGCCCAGCCCGATGGCGATATTGCGGCGCTTCTGGGCGGCCAGATAGGCCTTCTTGTCATCTTCGGGGGTGGTCAGAACGTCCTTGTCAACCATTGGCTCAGGCTCCCATGAAGGCGTGATGGATCAACAGGGCGGCGAAAAGCGCCGTCAGGTAGAGGATGGAAAAGGCAAACAGGTTGCGCGCGGCCAGCGCTTCCTTCTTGACGTCGTAGAGCGAATTTTCGCCGCCTTCGGGGTGGTCACCCGCCCGCGACAGGAACAGACGCACGGCCAGAAAGATAAAGAAGCCACCGCCCAGAACCGACACGACGGCATAGATCATGCCGCCCATGCTGAAGGCGATGGGCAGGCAGGCGACAGGCGCCATGATCAGGCTGTAGATCAGGATTTGCAGGCGGGTCGATTTGGCGCCTTTGGCCACCGGCATCATCGGGATACCGGCCTTGGCATAGTCTTCGGCGGTATAGAGGGCCAGCGCCCAGCTATGGGGCGGCGTCCACAGGAAGATGATGGCGAACAGAACCCACGCCTCAAGCGGCGCGTGACCCGTGGCGGCGGCCCAGCCGATCACCGGCGGAAAGGCCCCGGCTGCACCTCCGATGACGATATTCTGCGGCGTCCGGCGTTTCAAAACAATCGTATAAAAAACAACGTAGTAAAGAATAGTCAGGGCCAGAAGACCGGCGGCCACCACATTGATGGCCAGCCACATCATGGCTACTGACAGGAAGGCCAGTACCCCACCAAAAGCCATGGCGTCGGACTTGCTGACGCGGCCTGACGCCACGGGACGCCCGCGGGTGCGGCGCATCAGGGCATCGGTTTCGCCTTCAATGGCCATGTTCAGCGCCCCCGCCGCCCCGGCGCCCAGCGCAATACACAGGACGGCGATAAAGGCCAGAAACGGGTCTATCTTTTGCGGCGCGACAATCAGCCCCGTCAGGCCGGTGAACACCACCAGCGACATGACGCGTGGTTTCAGCAACTGAAAATAGTCCGCCGGTAAGCCGCGCAGAGCCTTCTCCCCATAGGCAGGATGGCTCGGTTCGGGCGTCGGCGTTTCGGTTGTCACAGGCTTAGGGGTCACGGGCTCAGGGGTCACTGTGGGTACTCGTAAAATAAAGGGGATGACGACCTCCGGCCCTCATCCCCCCGCACGTAAGCCTACCGCCCATTCGGGCGAAGCACTTAGTGATGGCCGTCTTCGTCCTTGATCACCGGCAGTTCGGAGAACTGGTGATAGGGCGGCGGAGACGACAGGGTCCATTCGAGCGTGGTCGCACCCTCGCCCCACGGATTGGCCTCGGCCTTACGGCGACGGATGACCGATTCGAGGATCATGATCAGGAAGACCACAACGCCAATGGCGGTGATGACATAACCGATGGTCGAAATCTTGTTCCAGTAGGCGAAGCCTTCCGGATAATCGACGTAACGGCGCGGCATACCCTGAAGGCCCAGGAAGTGCTGCGGGAAGAAGATGACATTCACGCCGACGAACATCAGCCAGAAGTGAATCTGACCCAGAAGCTCGTTGTACTTGATGCCGAACATCTTCTCGTACCAGTAGTAGAAGCCGCAGAAGATGGCGAACACCGCCCCCAGCGACAGCACATAGTGGAAGTGCGCCACGACGTAGTAGGTGTCGTGCAGGCTGTAGTCGATACCGGCGTTAGACAGAACGACGCCCGTAACGCCACCGACGGTGAACAGGAAGATGAAGCCGATGGCCCACAGCATGGGCACCTTGAAGTCCAGCGAGCCGCCCCACATGGTTGCAATCCACGAGAAGATTTTCACGCCTGTCGGAACGGCGATGACCATGGTCGCCATCACGAAGTAGGCGCGCAGGTTGAAGCCCATGCCGACCGTGTACATGTGGTGGGCCCACACGATAAAGCCGACGAAGCCGATGGCCACCATGGCGTAGGCCATGGCGAGATAGCCGAAGACGGGCTTTTTCGAGAAGGTCGAAACCACGTGGCTGATGATACCGAAGCCCGGCAGGATGAGGATGTACACTTCCGGGTGGCCGAAGAACCAGAACAGGTGCTGATACATGACCGGATCGCCACCGCCCGCCGGATCGAAGAAGGCGGTGCCGAAGTTACGGTCGGTCAGCAGCATGGTGATGGCACCGGCGAAGACCGGAAGCGACAGCAGCAGCAGGAAGGCCGTGACCAGCACCGACCACGCAAACAGCGGCATACGGTGCAGCGTCATGCCCGGCGCGCGCATGTTGAAGATGGTGGTGATGAAGTTGATCGCCCCCAGGATCGACGACGCACCCGACAGGTGGAAAGAGAAGATGATCAGGTCGAAGGCCGCACCGGGGCTGCCCTTATTGGCCGACATCGGCGGATACATGGTCCAGCCGCCGCCAAAGCCGTGCTCCGACGCGCCACCTGGTCCGCCCGGCACGAAGATCGACACCATCAGCAGGATGAAGGAGGCGACCAGCAGCCAGAAGGAGATGTTGTTGAGGCGCGGGAAGGCCATGTCCGGTGCACCGATCATGATCGGCACAAACCAGTTGCCGAAGCCGCCGATCATGGCCGGCATGACCATGAAGAAGATCATCAGAACGGCGTGGGCGGTCACGACCGAGTTATAGCCGTGCTTGCCTTCGAAGACATTGAGCTGATCAAGCAGCGAACCCTGCACGAAGACCTGAAGGCCGGGCTCATAAAGCTCCCAGCGGATCAGGCCCGACAGCGCGCCGCCCAGAAGACCGGCGAAGATAGCGAAGATCAGGTAGAGCGTGCCGATGTCCTTATGGTTGGTGGACAGGAACCAGCGCGCGAAGAAGCCGGGTTTGTGGTCGTGATCATCGTGATGATGATCGTGAACGACAGAAGCATTCGATGCCATGACGAGCGTCTCTCTTACCTGAATTATTGAACGGCGGGAGCCGCGGCCGAGGCCGCTGCGTCCGCTTCTGCCGGGGCGGCGGCCGAAGCCGTCGCCGATGCGTCTGCCGAAGCGGCAGCGTTGGCCGCCGCCTGCTGGGCTGCCGCTGCGGCCGCCGCTTCTTCGGCGGCGATCATGGCCTTGGTCTTGCCGCCCGCCTTGATGATGTAGGCGTCGAATTCCTTTTCGCTGACCACGCGGATGGCGATCGGCATGTAGGCGTGATCAACACCGCACAGTTCCGAGCACTGACCATAGTAGATGCCGGGCTTTTCGGCCTTGAACCAGGTCGAGTTCAGACGACCCGGAATGGCGTCGGTCTTCAGACCGAAGGCCGGCAGGGCGAAGGAGTGGATAACGTCATAGCCGGTCACCTGCACCTGAACGACCTTGTTGACCGGCACGATCAGCTCATTATCAACCGCTAACAGGAAGGGCTTGGTTTTGCGATCAGACGTCTTCAGTTCCCGCGCTTCAGGCAGCAGGCGCGATTCGACGCCTTCGACCCCCAGTTCCGGATAGTCGTAAGCCCAGTACCACTGATAACCCGTAGCCTTCACCACAACATCCGGGGTCGGCATGTCGTTATATTTACGCAGCAGCGAGAAGGAGAAGAAGGCGATAAAGACAAGGATCAGGACCGGGATAACCGTCCACAAAATCTCGATAGCCGTATTGTGCGAGAAGCTGGCCGGCTTCGGATTTGCGCGCTTGTTGTAGCGCAGCACGATCCAGATCAGCAGCGCCAGCACGAACAGCACGATAACCGTGATGATCGGCAGCAAGATGACGTCGTGGAACCAGATGGCGTCGTGTTTCAGCGGGGCGGCGCCCGGCTGAAGACCGAGCGACTTGTCGGTCGGTTGCCCCAGTTTTTCCTGAGCCCAGACGGCTCCGGCCCCCAATGCTCCTGCAAGGGCAGTCATCACGGCGGCGGTCCCTGCCATCAGCCTTCGGATGCGCATTCCTTCAATCCCTAACTGTGGGTGCCCGGCGCGCCTGCCTTCTCGTGAGCAGGAGTTTCCGCGCAGTCCCGTTTAATCCTCGGTCTTCGGGCGCGACAATGGGTCCCAATGGGACACATGGTCTCACCCCGTTCTTCCCCATTAATGCCATATTTGCAAAATGCAAAGGCCTAAAAGCAAGGCAACACCACTGTCTGCAAAGACAGTTGCGTTCTGGTACGGCTAAGGGGCGAATATGGCTTTTGCACAGGCCACACCTGCGCGCTTTTGTCGCGCCCCGGTATCGTTTGAGGCGCGACCGCGCGAATCTCTGGTCAATCGCTATGCGGCGTCCTACATAGAGGGCTGTGTTTCATTTGGTATGTGCTTATGTCCGCCTCCCCCCTCGCCGTCACCCAGCCCGACTCGCTGCGTGATCTCGACCTTTCTGCCTGTCAGACGATTCTGGAAGACGCCCTGAACGGGGCCGACGATGGGGAAATCTATTTCGAAACACGTGAAAGCGAATCACTGGTCTTTGATGACGGGCGGCTGAAACATTCGACCTATGGCGCCGATCAGGGCTTCGGCCTGCGCGTCGTGGCCGGGGAAACGGTTGGTTTTGCCAATGCCGCCGAACTGTCGGTCGATGCGGTGCGGCGCGCCGCCGCCGCCGCCGTGCTGGCCAAGCAGGGTCAGGCCGTCAGTCTGAGCCTGTCCACGGCCCCGGCGCGCTCCAACAGCCATCATTATGGTGACCACGACCCCATCGGGTCAATGCCGTTCGCCGACAAGATCGCGCTTCTGGAAGCCATTAATGACTATGCCCGCAGCCTGCATTCGGGTGTGGTGCAGGTCTCGGCCTCGGTCGCCGCCGATCAGCGCCACATCACCATCCTGCGGGCCGGAGGTGAGGTCTATCACGACTATCGCCCGCTGGTGCGCCTGTCGGTAGGTGTCTCGGTTGAAAAAGACGGTCACCGCGAAAGCGCTTCGGCGGGTGGCGGCGGACGCATTGCGCTCGACCTGCTCAGCGACCCGACATACTGGCAGGCGCAGGTCGATGAGGCCCTGCGGCAGGCCCTGATCAGCCTTGAGGCCAAACCGGCCCCGACGGGGGAGATGGATATTGTGCTTGGGCCCGGCTGGCCCGGTGTGCTGCTGCATGAGGCGGTGGGCCACGGCCTTGAGGGCGATTTCAACCGCAAGGGCACCTCGGCCTTTTCCGGCAAGATGGGCCAGCAGGTCGCCGCAAAAGGCGTCACCGTGGTCGATGACGGCACGATTGCCGACGCGCGCGGCTCACTCAATATGGATGACGAAGGTACGCCGACCCACGCCACGACGCTGATCGAGGACGGCATTCTGGTCGGTTACATGCACGACCGGCTGTCGGCGCGTCAGATGGGCGTCGCCCCGACCGGCAATGGCCGTCGCCAATCCTATGCCCATCCCCCCCTGCCCCGCATGACCAACACCTTCATGAAGGGCGGTCAGGACAGGCTGTCCGACATGATCGCTTCGACGAAACGCGGCCTTTATGCGGTCAATTTCGGTGGCGGTCAGGTCGATATCACCAATGGCAAGTTCGTCTTTCAATGCACCGAGGCCTATCTGCTCGAAGACGGTCAGGTGACGACCCCGGTCAAGGGCGCGTCGCTGATCGGCGACGGCCCGGCGGTGATGCGTCAGGTCGAAATGATCGGCGATGATTTCAAATTCGATCCCGGTGTTGGCACCTGCGGCAAGGCAGGCCAAAGCCTGCCGGTCGGCATCGGCCAGCCCAGCCTGAAGATCGGCGGCCTGACAGTGGGTGGCACGGCGGCGTAACGGCGGTTCGCAACAGGTATGGTAAAGCCTTGTTATACTTTGTCTATTGGTCACTTTACGCAAGGGTGAACTTGTCATTTGGCGCTTAAGGCGGCATATTGTCCGCGCAGGGCGCAATATCGCGCCGGTTTATCTGCAAACGTGTGATGGGGTCTTATGCGGCTTTTGTGGCTGACATCGGTATGTGCGCTGGCTTTATTGCCGGTTCAGGCCTCTGCGGCGGATACGCTGAGCACGGCCGCCAGCTACACAGCTTCGGACTTTGTGGGCAAGCCGGTGCAGTCGGCCGCCGACGCGCTGAAATACATTCCCAACTTCATCGTCACCGGTTCGGGCGGATCTTCCAATGTGCTGATCGACGGTCAGCGCCCATCGGACACAAATGACGCCCTGACGCGCCTGCCGCTGAACCAGATTGAGCGCATCGAACGCATCGCCGCTGGCAACGGCAATTACGACATGCAGGGCCATAGCGAGTTGATCAACATCGTGCGCAAGTCGATGTCGAAGCCCGTTATTACCATCCATTCGTCGGCCAATATCTATCCGGATGGCAAGATCAAGCCTCAGTTAGGTTATACGTGGCAGAAAAACCAGAATGGCCGCAATCTCGAAGCCGGTCTGAACCTTTATCAGAACCACGACGAAGGCACGGGCCACGGCGATAAATACACCACCTATGCCGACGGCACGACGCGGCATCAGGCGCTCGACTCGAAGGGTCAGAGCGAAGGGGCCGAGGTGCGCGCTGCCTGGGGTGGTCCGGCCAGTGGCGGCCGCCTCGATGTCAATGGGGCCATACGCTATAACCGCTCGGCCTTTGATGCCGTCTATGAAAACGGCGTCACAGAATATGAGCAGCGCCAGAACGCCAACCTGACGCAGGAAGTGTCAGGGCGTTACGAAAAGGCGCTGAACAAAAGGTTCAAGCTGAACCTCAACCTGTGGGGCAAGCGCAACGTCAGCGACAGCCGCACCGACCATCAGAAGCCGGACGAGATTTCAACCTATAGCGAGGACAAGGACACCCGCGAAGGGTCGCTGGCAGCGCAGGCCACCTGGCACTACTCCAAGGCTCTGATGCTTCAGGCCGGAGCCGAGAGTCGCTTTAACCGCTTCGACGCCGAAAGCCTATCCATCGGTTCGTGGGTGGATGAAAATACAAATCCGGAAACCGGTCGCACGCGCGGCGAGGAACAGCGTGGTTCGCTCTACGTCTCAGGCAACTGGCGGCCCAATGAGACGCTCAGCATCGACAGCGGGCTGGCCGTTGAAAGCATGACCTTCCGCCATCGGGGCAGCTATGCGGCTGAGCGCAGCTATGAGTACCCCAAGCCACGCCTCAGCCTGCAATGGAAGCCGGACAAGGTGTTTCAGGTGCGCCTCAGCCGCGCCCGCGAAGTCGGTTACATGGGTTACTGGGATTTTGTGTCGATTGCCGAGTGGCAGTATGAACGCCCCGATCAGTTGCTCTATCCACTCAACCTCGTCCCCTATCGCCAGTGGTCGAACGAATTCAGCGTCGATTACCGTTTCTGGGAAAAAGGTCAGCTGGCGCTGAGCTTTGAGCGCAACGACATCGATGATGCGGTCGAGCGCGTACCGCTCTACACCCAGAAGGGCGGCATAGAGGACATCATCGGCAATGTCGGCGATGGTGCCAATCAGCAGATTTCGACGCGCCTCAGCGTGCCGATAGATGACTATCTCGAAAACGGCATGATCCGGCTGAATGCCACGTGGTACGATTCTGAAATCACCGATCCGATCACGGGGTTGAAACGCCGCATCTCCGGTCAGACGCCGCGCTCCCTGTCGCTGAGCTTCAATCAGGACCGGCCGGGTATGTCGTGGGGCTGGTCGGTGGACAGCGGCTGGGACAATACAAGCTGGCGCGCCAGAGAAATCAGCCAGTCCGAAGGCTCGCCGTGGGTCAGCCTTTATGCGGAGTTCAAGCCGTCGCCCAAGCTGTCGGTACGCACGGAATTGCAGAATCTGGGTGCGCGCACCACGCGCTATGACGTGACGCGCTATGAAGGCCTGCGGTCGGGTAGCGCCCTGTCTTACGAGGAATCGACGCAGCGCGACTCCGAACCGAAGCTCTATCTGCGCATCAGGAACGAGCTTTAAGCTCTTCACATTCAAAACGAAAAACCCCGGCGGTACGCACCGCCGGGGTTTTTCGTGTCAGTCAGTTGGAGCGACCAAAAGGAGCGAGATGGTGTCACCCCGCTCCTGCTTGGCTTAGAGCGCTTGCCGAAAAGTGTGACGCACTTTTCAGATAAAAAAGCGCGTTAAAACAAAAACTTATAGACATTCTCCGGCTCAACTGAGCCGACGAAGGCTCTAGTGACCCGCCTTGGGCGTGTCGTCCACCGTATCCGACGCCCCGTGCGCCCAGCCCTTGAGGACGAAGGACAACAGGAACAGGACACTGCCAAGGATCACACCCGCCCAGCCGATAGTATTGAAGGTCTGGAGCGAAGCCTGAAGCGCGGCAGCCGGATCCAGCACCTGACCACCCACCGTCTCAGTCGAAGCGAGCTTGGCGATAATGGCTGCCAGATACTGCGCCCCTGAGGTGCCAAGGAACCAGATCGCCATCATGGTCGAGATCAGCACCGCCGGCGACAGCTTGGTCTGCTGCGACAGGCCGACCGGCGATACCGACAGTTCGCCCCAGGTGTGGAACATGTAGGTCAGGAACAGACAGAACAGCGGCACGCGGAAGTCAGGCCCGGCCAGAGGCGCGGCCCAGACCAGCACGAAGAAACCAAGCCCGGCCATGACCAGACCGAAGGCAAACTTCTTAACCGGGTCCGGGTCCTTGCCGCGCTTGGCCAGGAAGGTGAAGACACCGGCAAAGATCGGCGCAAAGACCAGAATAAAGAAGGGGTTGAAGCTCTGGGTCTGAGAGGCATTAAAGCCCATGTCGATCCAGAAGGCCCCTTCCGGCACGCCCCCCATGGCTTTGATCTGATCCGGTGTGGCCAGCAGCAGGGCCCCCAGACGCAGCGGCTCGGCGATCAGGTTAAGGTCGGTATTGCGCTCAGCGAAAAGGCTGAGCGAGGAACCCGCCTGCTCAAACAGGGTCCAGAAGACGACCGACGACAGGGTCAGCACCATGGCCAGACCGAGGCGATAGTTTTCCACCTTGCTGAATTTGGTGAACATCTGGGTGAAGACGTAGGCCAGAATACAGACGGTCGAAGCCAGCAGCGCCCAGCCGACGATATCGTTGCGCTGGATCACGAAATAGATCAGCGGCACACCGGCCAGCCCCAGCAGATAGATCAGGTTTTCCTTGGAAATCACCCCGCCGACCTTCTGGCGGATGGCTTCGGGATTGGGCGGTTCGCCCTTGCCGTCCAGCAGCTTCTTGCCAAGCACAAACACCAGAAGACCCACCAGCATCCCGACGCCGGCCAGACCGAACCCGGCCCACCAGCCGACGCGTTCGCCCAGAATGCCGCACAGGATGGTGGCCCAGAACGAGCCCATATTGATGCCGAAATAATAGAGCTGGAAACCCGAATCCCGGCGCGGGTCCTTGTCGCGGTACAACTGCCCCACCAGAGACGAGATGTTCGGCTTAAGGAAGCCAACGCCCATGGCGATCAGGGCAATCGACAGATAGAAGGCGTTTTCGGCCCACGGCGTCGCACTGCGCACGCTTTCGACAAACTGACCCTTCGGCAGAACCGACGGCAGCGGGGCATCCGCCGGCAGGCCCTTGATTTCGCGGCCGCCATCCGGCGTGCCCACGACTTCATAATAGCTGTCACCGACCTTCAGACGCGGCGGCGCATTGCCGGCTTCCACGTCGCGGATGGCGTACTCATAGGTCTTGCCCTGATAGTTCAGTATGGACTGGTTGGGCGTACCTTCCAGCGCCATGCCCGTATGCCCGGCGACCAGCAGCAGCCCCCCGAACACGATCGCCTTACGCGTACCGATATAGCGGTCGGCCACCAGACCGCCGATCAGCGGCAACAGATAGACCAGCGAGGTATAGGAACCGTACTGCGCATTGGCCCGGTCATCCGAGAAGAGGAAGTGACGCGTCAGATAATAGATGAGCAGCGCCCGCATCCCGTAATAGGAGAAACGCTCCCACATCTCGGCGAAGAAACAAACGATCAGGCCGCGCGGATGATGGCGCATCTGGGTGACGACCGGAATGGCCGTCAGCAGGGTGATCAAAATCCCTGCGGCGATAACGATATTGATCATGGAACTTGCCCCGTAAGGCCTGTGCCGGGGCACCATTCGGGCCGCAATCGGACAGCAGACGGTTAATTTGCGGCGATAGGAGCAGCAAATGAACCGGTTGGCAAGCGCACTTCCGTTTCAGGGGAAACGGTATACGGTTTTAATAGGCTTCTTCTGTGTACAATTTACGAAGGTCGCCCGCCCACGGCCCCTGATATTTTTCGATCAGACGCTCGGCCGGGGTGACGCCGCTTTCCGCGATTTCAAACAGTTCGCTGAGATAGCCGGTTTCATCGACCAACCCACCGGACAGGCGCTGGCGGCGCTTTAAGCCCTCACGCGCAATGGTCAGCGTATCGAGCGCCCAGTCCTTCACCGGACGCCCGGCGATGTCGCCCTTCAGGCCGGTTTTGGCCGCCATACCGCGCAGGGTGTCGTGGTCTTCGATGCGCCAGCCCTTGACCAGATCCCAGGCGGCTTCCAGCGCCGTCTGATCATAGAGGAGCCCCGCCCACAGGGCCGGCAGCGCGCAGATGCGGCTCCACGGGCCACCATCGGCGCCGCGCATTTCGAGGTACTTTTTGAGGCGCACTTCGGGGAACAGCGTCGTCAGATGGTCGGCCCAGTCGTCGATCGTTGGGCGTTCCCCCGGCAGGGCGGGCAACTTGCCGTCCATAAAGTCGCGGAAGGACTGCCCCGAGGCGTCGATATAGCCGCCATTGGGCGCGCCTTTGCGCTTGACGAAATACATTGGCACATCAAGGGCGTATTGGGCATATTTTTCATAGCCGAAGCCGTCTTCGAAGACGAAACCGAGCATCCCCGTGCGGTCGGCATCGGTATCGGTCCACACATTGGCACGCGCCGACAAAAAGCCGTTGAGCTTGCCTTCCGTGAAGGGCGAATTGGCAAACAGCGCCGTGGCGATGGGTTGCAGGGCCAGAGAGGTGCGGAATTTCAGCACCATGTCGTCTTCGGACGAAAAATCGAGATTGGCCTGAATGGTGGAGGTGCGCAGCATCATGTCGAGGCCGAGCGTGCCGACCTTCGGCATATAGGCGCGCATGATATTGTAGCGGCCCTTGGGCATGACCGGCGTTTCGGCCCGCGTCCACAGGGGCGAGAAACCGACGCCCAGGAAGCCCAGCCCCAGTTCGGAGGCCACGGCCTTGACTTCTTCTAGGTGCTGACCCGTTTCGCTGCAAATCTCGTGGATGGTCTCCAGCGGCGCGCCCGACAACTCGAACTGCCCGCCGGGTTCCAATGACACCGACGCGCCGTCGCGTTCCAGCGCGATCAGGTGTTCGCCCTCGTAGACGCCGCTCCAGCCAAAGCGCATCAACCCTTTCAGCAGGGCTTCTATACCATCCGGGCCCGCATATTGGGGGCGACGTAAATCACTCAGGTGGAAGACAAACTTCTCGTGCTCGGCTCCGATGCGCCAGCGCTCAGACGGCTTTTCGCCCGACGCAAAATAGTCGGTAAGCTGCGAAAACGATTGAATGGGTTCCGAAATCTTGACCACGCGCCCCATCCCTAAAGTAACAGGCTCAATTGCAATTCACGGGTATATGGGCGTTCGCATCGAACCGCACAAGCGAATTAGACTAAACTAGAGCCATTCGGCGGCTCAACGGAGCCACCGAATGGCTCTAGTTGTTTGTGATGCCTCATGTTTTTCCGAAAAGTGGTATCCACTTTTCGGCATTAGAGCGGAATGATTTTTTACTAGAATCATTGCGCTCAAGCCGCCATTGAGGCGGCGGCCAAGGTGGCCCAGCCACCGCCCGGCGAGGGGCTAAACAAAAATCTAGATCATTATGTTTCTACAAGAAATCATAATGATCTAGGGTTTGTGGGGATTCACAGATGAATCGAATTGTGATTCATACTGTTCATGGACCGCAATATTCTAACCGATGC
>NZ_JAIXSV010000005.1 GCF_027484505.1 Asticcacaulis sp. | reverse complement strand
TCGAACCCAGCAGGCAGGAGGTTGGACGGTTTGAGGGCATTTTTCATGACGTTGATTCCCAGTGAAACCAGAGCCATCCCGCACCCAAACTACATCAAATTTGAGTCAGAGCCCTTTTTCAACGCCGGTTGACACTGGTAACTCCAATCTCCTACATCGACCCCGAATGGACAACCTACTGAAAGCTCACATCTAGACGCGCTTGAATTTAGCGTAGCCGCTCTCGGCGGCCTGCCTTTCGAAAAACGCCCGCCTCATTAACGCGCTTTCTGGCGCAAGACTACGCCCCTTAACAGCTCTTGTGTCCGATCATTACATGATCGATTTGCCCAATAGCCAAAACGGGGGTGTAAAAAATAATTCCATAATAGAATTTTTTGCCACGGATTTGCCCAAATCCCTGCATATGAAGATGAGGTCTGCTCGTCGCAGATTCTCCCCCCAAGAGAGATTACTGGGCCTCGCTTGTGTAGTGTTCAAACAAGCGGGGCTTCTTTTTCACAAAATTGGGTAAATGAATGTTGATTTATTTGACACATTCTTATTTGCTTGAATTGTTTTGAAATTTAATCAATTTTTTAAATACATTTTTGCGAATTTGAATTGAATGAAATAAACCCGAAAATCACAAGTGTAGATAGATTTGGCAGTTTATTAAACTATCAAATTTAATTACATGATCAACAGTTGTATTTTTAATTTTGCCTAAATACAACAAACGGTCAAAATATTGCACCATTGACTTGCGTTTTGTCTAAGATCGGCGGGAAAGATGTTAACATCCTCTAAGTACTTTATGTCGGCGGCTGTAATCAGCTTAGGGCTTAACGCGATGGCAACGCACGCGTCCTCTGAGACCAAAATTACTCAGGACGTTAAGACGCCCCTCTCCACATCGTCCAGCGGTGATCTGGTTTTGGATAAAAAGGCCACGCAAACGTTAAAGAGCGGGACTGGCATTTCGGTGGATTCCGACCACAAGCTCACGGTTGACGGGAAAATTGATATGTCCGCGTCTGCGGACAACTCAACGGGGATCCTGCTGAGCGGCAATCGCAAGAGCGAACTTACGTTCTCTGGAGAAATTGTGGTCACTGATGATTACACAGCCAAAGACACATTGAATAACGACAAAATCCCTGACGGACCTTTTGCTCAGGGCGTGGGTCGGTATGGCATCCGGTCTACAGGTCCTGGTGCGTTTAACGGTAATATCACGCTCAAAGCGGGAAGCAAAATACAGGTTGAAGGTAATGAGTCGTTTGGCGTATCGCTTGAAAATCTTTTAAATGGAAAGTTTTTTTCAAAGGCATCCATTTCAATATTGGGCGATCAAACCGTCGGTATTTGGATAAAAGAGGGCGCGACAGGCGATGTTTATTTAAGTGGATCCGTCAACGCCCAGGGAAAAGACACAAGGGCTGTCGTCCTAAACGGAATTTATAGCGGCCGGGTAAACATAGATGGAGTCTACACATCTACTGGTTATGCCACATTGGCGCCATATGGGCTTACTGCCGATCAGCTAAAAGCGCTGATGAACACGCCGTCAAACATGTACCAGTCGGGCGCAACGGTGACATTGGCTGGCACCTTCGAGCAGGGCGCGAGATTCAGCGGTAGGGTCAATAAAAAAGACGAGAAAAACACCGACGAGGACGGAAATGGTGTGCCTGACGCCGACCAGCAGGACTCTTCGATTACATCCTATGGAACAGCCCCTGCGCTTCTGGTTGGCTCTGACGCCACAGACACGATACTTAAGCCTCTCGTTTATACGTCTACAGGTACCCAAGCCCCGTCTACAAGGTACGGACTGCTACTCCAGGGTACCATAGCGGCCTATGGCGTTTTCCCCGGCTTCAGTGCGACCGGGTTGAAGATTGGTGGTTTTTCGCGAGATGTTTCGATCATCAATGGACTGGGTCTAACTGGAAGCATCACAGCAACAGCCGTTGCTGGTGACGCCAGGGCCGTTCTGATCGGTGGGCGTGCAAATGTTCCCACGATCGATATAGAAGGAGGCTCTATTCTTGCGACGGTCTCCTCTGTAACGACCCCAACAAAAAATGGCGATAAGACGACTTACACTACCGTCGGTCAAGGTGCGCATGCCATAGGTATCGATATCGCACCTGGTGCAAACGTTTCTTCCATCAACATCACAAAATCCTCTGGCGGAATTCAAGCCACCGCAACCGGCTCCACGACCCAGGCAACCGCTATCCTTGATCGATCCGGGACACTTTCTCGAATTGTAAACAGTAACACTATCATCGCCCGTATTAATGCGACGGACGACGACGGAGATGGCAAACCGGATGAGCTCAAAAACAGGCCCATTGCTATCGATGCCAGAGCAAACACGAAAGGCATTGAGATAGTACAAACGGATTTAGCGCCAAAAGACGATAAAGTGCCTCCACCTCTGATCTCAGGCGATATTCTCCTAGGATCCGGGGATGATCGCGTCACTATTGATGGAGGGATCGTTAATGGGAACATCGATTTCGGAGGAGGTACCAATCAGTTTTCTATAAAATCGGGCACTTATCTAGGCAAGATGAGTGGAACCGGAACCCTCACCATGGATCTTGCCGGAGGAACCACGGCACTCCTTGCGGGCTCACAGATCAATGCCACCACGCTCAAAGTGGGAGGAGCTGCGACTTTAGGCCTAGTTCTCGCCACGGATACACCGAACGTACCAATTATCAAAGCGACGGGGAGTGCCGTTTTTGAAAACGGGGCAACCCTTAAGGTATCTCTGGATAAACTCATCTTAACGCCCCAGACCTACACCTTGATGACGGCCTCCAGCATCTCGCTCGGTAATATTGGAACATCGTTAGAAGGTAAATCTCCCTACATTTATTCGACTACTCTCTCATTAGACTCGGCCAACAAGGTGTTGACTGCCAGCTTTCGATTAAAAACTCAGGCAGAGGGCAGGTTCACTTCCAACCAGTATGCTGCTTTTTTACCTGTTCTTGAGGCGGTAAAAAAAGACACCAACGCGACGGCTCTAATCATGTCTGCCACGGATAAAGAGACGTTCGATCAATTCTTTAATCAATTTCTTCCGGATTATTCTGGCGAAAACATACTCACCTTGTCCCAAGGAGCCGATACTGTTACACGTCAAATAGGTGCAATCGACCGTCTGCCGGAGGCGGACTCACAATACTGGCTACAGGAACGAGGTCTCAAAATTCGTCGCGACCGCGGCGAGACTTCAGGTTTTGACGCCACCAGTATCGTACTCTCAGGTGGCCGTGAGGTCCGCCTTGGGGGCCGTCAAGCTGTCGGAACTTACATCGAATATACCGCAGCGGCGCCACGGGATAGTTTTGCAATACGCGGGGAGCAGATAGGAAACTCGGACATTATTGTCGGTGGCTACTGGCGCATGGTGGCAAACGAGTTGAAGTTATGGTCCAATCTGGGCATGGGGTATGTCCGGATGCAGTCTGAACGCGAACTTTTGACGCCTCAAGTCGCCCGTACAGCTCGGGGAAAGTGGAACGGATATTCTTATAGCGCAGGGGCTGGGGTAGCATATAAATATGACTTGGGCGCTCTATCGCTTACCCCCCAAGCTTTTGTCAGTACCTATGCGCTGAAAGAAGACGCTCACCATGAAGTGGGAGGTGGTGACTTTTTCAATCTGTTTATTGAAGAGCGAAAGTCAAAGCTTACCTCAGGTACAGCGCTTGTAATCCTTAGCTATGAAATGGGCCTGATACAGCCCGAGGTCTGGATTGGCTACAAACAGAACTTCTCGGCTGAAATTGCAGATACCGTCGCAAAGTTCAAAGATGGATCACCCTTCGTTTTGAAAGGCGGGGATGTGGCCAAAGGTGGACCTGTCGCTGGATTCAGCATTGGTAGCAGCAATGAACTCGGCGGCTTGGCCATTGAAGCGAGCTTTGAGGACCTCGACGCGTATAAGACGTACTCCCTCACCCTGAGGACACGCTTTCGCTTTTAACAGTGTTCTTTTTTGACCTTCCCATATGTGCCTCTTTAATCGGGAGTATTGCGGGCAATCTGGGGTGATGGGATGGACAGCTCGCCAACAATGTGACTTTCGACAGGCACAGTTTGGCGCCTAAAACCGGGAGCGCGAGCCCTACATCCCAAACCTCAATCCTGAAGCTGCACGAGGCCAGAGTTCTTGTGTCCGACCTGTGCCCTAAATTGTCCGGCGCCAGCGTGAATGGGCAATGTTACGCCCGCCGATGCCTACTTCGGCAGAGCACAGGCCATCCTAAAACAACGGCAAAAGATCAAACTGAAAACTCTCGAACACCGCCGCTTGCAATACCAAAAAGCAGCGGCCTAATATCAACCCAATCCGAGGCCAAACCCTCCGCTATTTTGCAAACTCGATTGTCCCAATATCTTTGACGACGGACAGACGTGGCTGCCCTGACGACGCGCCTTCTTGAATAACATACCCTGCGTAACGCCAACGGTGCTGGATCAGCCTTTCGGTCGAGAAACGGAGGCATAGCTTCGGAATATCCATATGCATTGGGACAGCCCGTCTCGTATCGGACGGTTTGCCCCAATGCAGGAATTTTCCGCCTATCTCTTGAGGTTCAAAATCTCCTGGAGCATCTCATCTGCAGTTGTGATGATCTTAGAATTTGCGGAATATGCCCGTTGGGTCGTGATAAGAATAGTAAATTCCTCAGATAGATCTACGTCTGACCCTTCCAAGCTACCCACGCCCAAAAGCCCGGCGCCATTCTCTCCGGGAACCTTCAGCGTAAAAGCGCCCGACTCGTTAGACGCGATATAGGCGTTGTTTGACACCGGCGTGAGACCGTCGGCGTTTACAAAGGTGGCCAACGCAATCTGGGCAATCTCTCGCGTTGTTCCGTTCTTAAAGATTGCCGTTACCATTCCTTTATCGGAGATTTTGACATCATCCAGGCCGGAAAAAGGTGTCCCGTCGGCAGACGTCTGACTGGAAAATGCTCCACTGTTCTGCGTGAACGCGCCCGCCTTCCCCCCAAGCGTCAAAGCGACTTTTTGAGGTGACAAGCCAAGGCTACTATTCCAGTTGAAGTCGAGATTAAGAGCGCCCGTCCCCAATGACTTACCCGAGCCATCAACAATATCTTTAAGCTGGCCATTTGAATCAAAAACCATCCGACCCTTTGTGACGATCCCATTCTTGCTTGCTTCAGTCGGCGGGCTTACGGAAGGGTCCTTGACATCTGGGGACCAGATTTCAAATGCCCAGGAGTTCGCAGGCACGGGCGGAGTGGCCTTGGGGTCCGCATCTAGTTTAATCATAGATACAGTGAGTTTACGCTCCCCCCCTTTACTGTCTGACACGGAAATGGTTGCTTCATAATCAGGCGGAGTCCCCGTGGGCGGAGTCACTGATGCGTCATAAGCTGCTAAAGGTTTAGACGAGGGGTCTGCTAAGTAGGCTGCAGCTCCTTTTGAGGTAGGCTGCGTCGACTTCAGGTTCCCCGAAAGCTCGGCTTTCGTGGTGGGTTCAATTTTCGACAAGATTTTACCGATATTAATCGGTGTGAGCTTTGAAAGGTCCGACGCAGACACATTTGGCTTAGCCCCGGCATCCAAAGGCCATCCTTGGAGATAAAGACCGGCGGAATTTCGCAAATAACCTTCTTTATCCGGCGCAAATGAACCGTTTCTGGTAAAGAGGTGAGGATCGCTGGCGGTGGCGTCAGATTTTTGCGTGGCCAGGAAAAAGCCTTGACCATCAATACCTAAATCTAAGCCGCTACCTGATTTTTGTAGGGTGCCAAGCGATGAAATCATATGCCTGGTTGTAACGGTGACGCCTCCAGAGTTATAGCCGCCAAACTGGCTAGTGGACGTAACCAAAGAACTAAAATCAGTCCGGACACGTTTATACGCAGTCGTATTTACATTAGATATGTTGTTAGAAATTGCGGATAGCGCGGAAGCATTTGCCGACAAGCCAGCCATACCAGACTGCATCGAAGCATTCAGGGTCATATTTCACCTATTTGTTAGGAGTTTGGGGGTCTTTTACGCCGCTAACCTTAGAGAGCGGCACTAGAGTTGAGGCAACTTTAAGATAGATTTCGCCATTTATCTTTTCTATACCGGACACACGGTCTTGGAAGTAAACGGCATTCTTCACCTTGCCACCGGCAGCCGTTTCCGCCGTGACTTTGAGTGTGTAATCGCCTTGCGGAAGCGTCTTTCCAGACGCATCTTTTCCATCCCAAGTGAACGAATTCGTTCCCTTCGCCCCCTTGCCCACATCCGACCGGAAAACCGTATTGCCCTTGGCATCAACAACCTCGACGCGGACTTTCGCCGCGTCAGATTCGAGGTCATAGTTCCACGCAAGTGGTTTATCGGTGAAGGATTGCGTCGCCGAGTCAACGATTGCATTTTTCCCAATCATGTTCGCAGCGTTCGTGAGATTGCCCGCCTGCAGCCCTACGAGAGCAGTCAAAAGTTCGTTGGCCTTGAGTTGCTGCTCGACTGATGAATACTGAACCAGCTGACTGGTCCACTGGGTTGAATCCATCGGCGACAATGGGTCTTGGTTCTTTATCTGCGTAGTGAGAAGCGTCAGAAAAGTCTGATACGTCGCTGTGAGTTTTTTCTGAGCGCCGTTGTCGGTGCCCACATTGTTCTGGTTATTGAGATTTGGAGGATTGATCAAAGCGGACCTCCCGCGAAACCAGGACGAGCCTTCCAGAAGCCCATCCAGAACCGGGACTGCGGCGAACCTTCTGCGCAGCAATCATTTATAAAGGGCCGAATTGTGCGGCCCATGCAGCGGTAACACCCTTAGGGGCAATTAATTCGTTATTGGAATTAATTCTTTTTTAGAATTATACTGGAAATGTTAACGAGAGGTTTCCTGCCACGTTGAGCCGATTCGTCCCCCCACTTTCGGAAAGCGAGGAACGCAATGTCATTTAACTCCATCCTCAATATTGGGGCTTCCGGTTTACGGACGGCTCAGGGACAGTTAAAAATCACGTCCGATAACATTTCGAACGTTAATACACCCGGATACATCCGTAAGACCGGAAACCAGGAGGCTGTTGTTCATGGCGGCCAGGGAAGCGGGGTAAATCTTTCTGGCGTTAAACTCGCCGCAGATAAGTACCTTCAACAGGCGGCTCTGCGGGCCTCATCGGATGTCGGCCAGGCCCGAACCTTCCACGAACTCTTTGACCAAATCCAGAGCCAGTTCGGAGACCCGAGTGGGAATCGAGGTGTATTTAGCTTGGGCGATAAGGTTCTAGCTGGATTAACAAAAGCCGCGGAAACCCCTACCTCAGGTGCAGGTCGGCAAGAAATACTATCATCTCTGAAGACCTTTTTTGATGAAGGCGCCAGAGTTTCGCGTGAGATACAATCTGTCAGGAGCAGCGCCGACGCAAAAATTTCGTCCGCAGTCAAATCGATAAATGAATTAATAAAAAACATATCCGATGCCAATGCGACACTTGTTCAGGCTGCATCGGCAGGTAGCGATTCGAGTGCGGCGCAAATTCAACAGCAAACCTACATTCAAAGCTTATCAAAGCTTATTGACGTAGAGGTCAGCACCAATGCGAATGGGGGCGTTACGGTAAAGACGCCCTCTGGGGTCGTGTTGGCTGGCGATCAACGAGTTCAGCTCGATTATAGTCCAAAAACGCCCGTTACGGCTCAAACAGCGTTTGAGCCTATTATTTTGACGGGACCCAACGGCGAGAAACGCGCCTTTAACGCGGAAATCAGTGGCGGTGAGCTCCGGGGCCTTCTTGATGTTCGCGATAAAGAAGTCACTGGCCTGAGCGCTAAGCTTTCCGAGTATATGTCGACCTACGCGGATCAGTTAAACGCAGCGCATAACGCCTCTTCGGCGGTCCCCGCGCCGAAATCCCTCAACGGGAAGAAGATGGATGTTACCCTTGATGAAGCCATTCGCGGATTCAAGGGAAAGACTAATTTCGCCGTTGTAGACAGCAAGGGCGTAATCAACAAACAGGTTCAGATCGACTTCGACTCTCAAACCCTTTCCGTAGATGGCGGCTCCCCCTACCCATTTTCGCAGGATAGTTTCCTTGAAGATATAAACTCCGCGCTCGGAGGAAAGGCGACTTTAAACTTCTCTGGGAATTCGCTTTCTTTCCAGGCTGAGGATGGAAGCGGAGTTGCCATCGCAGATGATCCTAAAAACCCGGCATCGAATACAGGTAAGGGGTTTTCACATTTCTTCGGTATGAACGATCTCGTTCGCTCATCTGGCCCGCTCAATTACCAAACGGGGCTCAAGCCAGATGATTTTCATGGGTTTGACTCTGGCGCAATAAGCTTTCAGGTCAGACATCCAGATGGAAAAACGGAGTCAGTACAGTTCTCCCCACCGGCTGGCGGTACGATGTCGGATTTGGTGAATGCACTTAATGACCCAACCACAGGACTTGGCCAATTTGGAAAGTTCTCGCTAAGCGAGCAAGGGGAGCTTTCGTTCAAAAGCAGTTCTGTTCCTCCAGACACGCTCGGGATCACCTCCGATACGACGTCTCGCCTGGAAAGCGGCACGTCACTCTCCCGGATGTTCGGTCTGGGGGACGTACCTGCAGACCGCTCCCGTGAATTGACTGTAGCACCTGAGATTCTCGCAAATGCTGACCTGCTGTCATTGGCCCAGCTCAAATTAGATGCCGGGGCCGGAAAGAAGGCCCTCGTACCAGGAGATGGATCCGGCGCGAAGCTCTTAGCCAGCATAGGCACAAAATCCGTTACCTTTCGGCAGACAGGCTCAGACCCTGGCAAGGTTTCGACCTTAGCAAGTTACGCGGCCGACATTGCGGGGCGGATCGGAAGCATTAGTGCGAACGCAAAATCGATTTCAGAGCGCGCCGAGGCCTTGGGAACCAATGCGATTTCTCGTCGAGACAACGCACAAGGCGTAAATCTGGATGAGGAGCTTATAAACCTAACGACGTATCAGCAGGCCTATGGCGCGTCCTCAAGACTAATTCAGGCAGCTAAGGACATGTACGACGTCCTGTTGAACATGGTGTAATGAGATGAGAATTTCTACGGGACAAATATGGTCCAACGCCACGTCTGCATTGATGCGGGCACAACATGCCAAAGATACAGCGACTGTTCAGCTTACGTCAGGAAAAATTGCCTCTGATATCGGGGGATATGGCCAGGAAGCCGAGAGCCTTGTCTCGCATCAGTCTGCCCTTGCCCGTCTGGAAGGGTATCAGGAAGTCGCAAAGATTGTTTCTGAGCGCTTGGAAAGCCAGAATACTGCCCTAGAAAGAGCCGGCGACGGCGCTTCGGACGCAAAAGAAGCTATACTCAAGGCGATCGCCTCCCAATCTCTGGAGGGCCTCACTACGCAACTGGAGTCCAGTTACACAGCCTTTGTGGATGGGATAAACTACAAACATCAAGGCGACTATCTCTTCGGCGGCGGTAACGAGGCTCAATCTCCGTTAGCAGCTTCGAGTCTAGGGGAACTGGCTTCACTCCCTACCGGAAGCCTCTTCCGCAACGGCGCCGTGAAAAAGGCCTCAACTATCGACCAAGCCACGACCCTTCAGACAGGCCTGTTAGCCGGGGATATAGCAAAAGAGACGGTGGATGTGTTTAAGGACATTAAAACCTTTATCGACTCTAACCAGCCGATGACGGGCAAGATGAGCGAAACACAGAGAAAAACTCTGCAAGACCTCGCCAATCGAATGGGAAAAGCTTACTCAGGGATCGTCGATAAAACGGCTCTTAATGGTAATATGCAAAATGTGGTGGAGAACAGCCTATCGTCGTTGAAAGCGCAGTCAACGACGCTTACTAATATAATTTCTACTAAAACTGATGTTGACAAAGCGGAAGCATATACGAAGCTGCAACAGGCTGATACGTCAGTAAAAATAGCCGCTGAAATCGTATCAAACCTTAAATCTTCATCGTTATTAGATCTGTTGCGCTGATTAACGATATGGGTCTTTTTGTGAAAAGTGTCAAGGGCGACGCAAAATCCGGCCACGGGGCGGAGCAAAATCAGGCCAGTTGAGGCGCGCGTATGGGAGCGCCTGGAGGGCGTAGCCCGTAAGGGGCTCCCATACGCGGGCGGCCTGTTTTTGGGGGTGATTAGGGAGTAGGTCTGGCCTTGCGGGCGCGGCTATGGGCCAGACGATAGCTATCGCCATTCATCTCAAGGATGTTGACGTGGTGGGTCATGCGGTCCAGCAAGGCACAAGTGAGCCGCTCGGATCCGAAGGTTTCGGTCCATTCATCGAAGGGCAAATTACTGGTGATGAGGGTCGATCTCCACTATCAACATCCCGAGCTTGACCACCTGCTGAAAACTAGGTCAACGTTCGGACGTCTTTCGAGTTCGCGAAAGCTCCCTAGAGCCGTATCTGCCATGGCTGGACGAACAATGGGCGGACGGCCATCGAAATGGCGCTGAGCTTTGGCGACATCTTAAAGG
>NZ_JAIXSV010000360.1 GCF_027484505.1 Asticcacaulis sp. | reverse complement strand
TGATCTGCGCCGGGCTGTTCGGCGGCCTGATTCCATTCCTGCTGGACCGGATGAAGATCGACCCGGCCGTGGCATCAGGCGTCTTCCTGACCATGGTCACCGACGTGGTGGGCTTCCTGTCGTTCCTGGGGCTGGCGACGCTCATTCTGCTGTGAGGGGCGTGCAGCCCCTGACGTACCGCAGGGACATAAAGGCGTGACCTTCATATTCCAGGTGGGGCCAGCGCTGATGGGCCTGCACCCCTGACAGGTCCCGGATTTGCAGGCGACAGGAAGGCTTGCGACCTGATCCCTTTGACCCTTCCGTCCGGATAACAGACCGTTTGATAGCGGTTGGGGGGTGCTCGCGAGCGTAAAATTCAGCAATTCGTTTGAAGTTAGCAATTTAATTACAGTTAAATTGATGAAGCTAAATGATATCTGAATGTTTCCAATTGGAAACCGTAATCATATTCCCCAGTAACCTTTCCTTTTTTATATTCATTATCCAATAAATCCGATCTGAGTAATTTTATTACAAAATGACAGCGATATTGCATTCATGCAACAGGGGGGAATCTCTTTACACGGGCGACGTAAGCGATCCTTGTCGCGGAAAACGTGGCGTCGTTAACTGAGGGCGACCTGTGGGGCGTCAAAAACAAGATTTGGTGGGGGTATTGGGCCACCAGGTGCCACGCGGGCATAAAAATGGGGTAAGAGATGACAATCGGACAAAATCTTTCGGGCCGCGCGGTGCGTGCCGCCCTTCTGACCGGCGTTGCCGCGACATTCGTGACCGGTTCCAACGCAATTGCGCAGAACGCACCGACCGCGGCCGCAGAGTCGCTGGTGCTGGAAGAAATCATCGTCACGGGTTCGCGCATCGCGTCGCCGAACGCGACCTCTCCGGTGCCTGTCACCAGCGTGACGGCGGAGCAGTTGGTGCTGAAGGGCAATGTGTCGCTGGGCGACGCAATGAACAAGCTGCCCTCGTTCCGCTCCACATTCTCGCAGGCCAATTCGACAGCCTTTATCGGCACCGCTGGCTTGAATGTGCTTGATCTGCGTGGTCAGGGGACCGCTCGCACGCTGGTGATGGTGAACGGGCGTCGCCACATCACCGCACAGCCAGGCTCCTTCACCGTTGACACCAACACCATTCCGTCCGACCTGCTGGAACGTGTTGATGTGGTGACGGGCGGGAATTCGGCCGTCTATGGTTCCGATGCCGTTGCCGGTGTCGTCAACTTTGTCACCAAGCGCAACTTTGAAGGCACCACGGCCCGCCTTCAGGTGGGCACGTCCAGCAAAGGCGACCGTGATTCCTACACCGCCAGCGTCGCCACCGGCTTTAATTTCGACGAAGGGCGCGGCAATTTTGCCATGTCGTTCGAAATGGCGGATTCCGACACGCTCTATTTCACCGACCGTGACAGCCAGACCGGTGCTTTTTCCGGCCGCAGCCAGTTCAACCTGACGGAAAACGTCATTGGCGAGCCCTCGACGGGTAATGGTACGGCTGACCGTACCTTCCTGCGCGGCCTTCGCAATAACACGATTTCCGAAGGCGGCCTGTACACGTCGACCTGTCCCGCTCTGCCGGCCACCACGGCCGCCAACTATGCCGCGGTTGTTGCCCGCCGTGCCCTGAACTGCACGGGCCAGCGCAGCAATACCGGCGCTGAGTTGGGCAAGACCTTTGTCTTCAATGACAGCGGTCAGCTCGTCGAGAACGTGGTGACCACCGACTTCCGTCCGTTCGGGTCGGGCAACTCCATCGGTGGCCAGGGTTCAACCCTTCGCCTCACCGGCATGCTGCAGCCGGGTCTGGAGCGCAAGGCGTCGAACATCATCGCCCATTATGAAGTCGCGCCCTCTTTCCGCCCGTTCATCGAGGCGAAGTATGTCACAATTGATGCCAATCAGGAAGGGCAGCCGACCTTTCATAACAACAGCTTCAGCATCGACAACCCCTACCTGTCGTCCGCAAGCCGCGCCCTGCTGGTAAACAGCCTGGCCCCAGGCACCACGACCTTCACCGCACAGCGCTTCAACGTCGATTTCGGCGGTCGCGGCGAACAGCATGAACGCGATACCTATCGTATTGTTGTCGGTGCCGATGGCGAATTCAATGACGATTGGCGCTACGAGGCGTCGATCAATTACGGTCACGTCAGCACATACTATGAGACGAACGGCAACATCATCACGGCCAAGTTCAACAATTCCCGTGACGCCGTGCGCAATGCCGCCGGAACCATCGTCTGCCGTATCAATGCTGATGCATCGACGACCAACGACGATCCGTCCTGCGTGCCGGTCAATCTGTTTGGCAATGGGTCGGTTTCGCGCGAAGCCCTGAACTATTTCGGCTTTACCTCTTCGCGCAAGCAGAAGGCGACCGAGTTTGTCGGCAGCGCCTTTATGAGCGGCGACAGCTCGCAGTTGTTTGAACTGCCCGCCGGCCCGGCCAGCTTCGCCATCGGTGGTGAATATCGCCGGGAAACCGCGTCCTCTGTCTATGACGATGTCACCGCCAGCGGTGTGACATTCCTGAACGCCTTTGCCCCCTTCCGTCCGCCAGCGATGGAAGTGACGGAAGGCTTCGCCGAAGTGCGCGTGCCGTTGCTGGCCGATCTGCCGTTCGCCGAGGAACTGTCGCTGAATGGTTCGGGTCGCCTGTCGCATTACAACAATGATGTCGGCACGGTGTTCGCGTATAATTTCGGCGGCACCTATGCCCCGACCGGTGATATCCGTTTCCGCAGCGGCTATGCACGGTCGGTGCGCGCACCGACTCTGCTCAACCTGCACGGTGCTTCGACGCAGGGATTTGTGAACGGCCTGAATGACCCCTGCAGCGCCACCAACATCAATAACAATCCCAACCGCCGGACCAACTGCGCCGCGGCGCGCGTGCCGACGACGGAAGTTGTCAACGGTGTGACTGTTCCGTGGACCAACACCCCGGCATCGGGCGTGTCTGGCGTCAGCTCCGGTAACCCGGACCTGACCGAAGAACGCGGCACCAGCATCACCGTTGGTTTTGTTGCTACGCCGGACTTCATCGACGGTCTGACCCTGTCGGCCGATTATTATTCCATCAAGATCAAGGACGTGATCAACACCCTGGGTGGTCAGACGATCATCGACCAGTGCTATGACAGCCCGAGCGGGATCAATAACGCCTATTGCGCAGCGGTGTTCCGTAACGCGGATGGCACGTTCGCGGGTCAGTCGAACCGTATCGTTGGTGGGGCGACCGTTTCCTTCCCGACAACCGGTCCGGCATATCGCGCCGGTCCGTTCAACTTCGCCAACCAGAAGACGGAAGGCATCGATGTTGACGTGACCTATGAGACGATGCTGACGGATGACATCAAGGCGGATTTCCGCATCCTGGTGTCCTACCTGATCAAGCGTGACGAATTCACCGACATTACGCTGCCCGACTACCGTACCCAGGTAAAGGGCACCTTGGGCGATCCGGAATGGTCGGGCACGTTTGACGCTGACTTCAAGTGGAAAGAGTTCGATATCGGCTATGGCCTGCGCTATATCGGCAAGCAGTCCATTACCGATTGGGAAGTTCAGCACGCTGTCGATGGTCGTCCGGCCACCAATCCTGACGGCTGGCCGCGCAAGTACTACTCTGCCGCCTACCTGCACGATATCCGGTTCGGGTATCAGGCGACCGAAGAGGTCAGGGTCTACGGTGGTGTGGATAACTTCACCAACAGCCTCCCGCCGCTCGACCTGCTGGGTACAACCGATGGCGAGGCCTATGACAATATCGGCCGGTATTTCTATGTGGGCGTCCAGGCGAAGTTCTAAAGTGTGATCGGCTTGAATGGGTTCATTTAAGCCGTGAACACAGGAAGGGATTGAATTTTGGTGTGTGTCAGATGTTCCTTTGAGCATCTGACACACTCTGAAATTGCCTCATTTACCGGGACGTTTGCGTTGAGTTGGCCTGTGTAACGGAGTGCCTGAGACGGCGAGGGGTTGTTGGGTATCGAAAATCACCTCTGCGACCTTATCGAACCTCGCTGCACCTGCCATATCGTTTGATGTTCATTGCTGCGCGCCCAAAAGAAAACCCCGATCCCGGCTTCACACCGGGATCGGGGTTTTCGCTTTTCAGGGCTCCCGGTGGGGAAGGGCGGTTACCGTTCGTCCACCTTGGCGGGCTCGGTCTTGGCCAGGACGCTGGTGATGGTGGTGCGCAGGACGCGGACCTGTACGCCGGTGGCGATTTCCACCGT
>NZ_JAIXSV010000324.1 GCF_027484505.1 Asticcacaulis sp. | reverse complement strand
TGGCCATCGTCAATGAAATGCTTGCCCGTTCCTATCTGGGCGACAGACTGTTGATGCGGCTATTCCGACCCGACCTTCGCCATGAATACGCCTTTGTGACGTCCGCCATGGTGGCGCCACCGCGGCTGGCTCTGGAGTTTCTGGCGGACGCGCGGCACTATTTCACTCACCAGTCAAATGGCGTGTGTCACGATTCTGCCGTCAGCCCCGTGTAGGACAGTATCGGTCGATGGTGTAACGAAGGATTTCTGGCTCATCTTGGCGACCGAAGTGAACTCAGATGAAGCAAAAATCCATGGCGCCGAAGTGAGTGCCTGATACAACTCCGGGATGCTCGTGGGTAGTTCCACAAGCGGCCTTTGGTTTAGGAGAGCACGAACATCCCGATGTTGGGCCCTAAAAATGGCTGCCGACGAAGCGCGGCAATTTGAGGACAGTAATTTCAGATGTTCACGAAAAAACTGTCATGCCATCGGTCGAGGCGAGCCCCCGCTTCCAACCTGCCGAGGCACAGTGGTAACGTGTTTGAGGGTCCGACACACCCTGATCGGTCACCTCATCGCCTTTCCAGGTTCCGGTATCACCCAGAACCTCACCGACAAGGCCCGCAAGATGGGTGTGCCTGTCTGGCGCTTCCGGGACGGGGGATGATATGGTCCAACAGGTTGAATGGCCTAACCCGCCGCCTGCCAACGACGCAAGGCCGGCAGCACATGGCGACCAAACAGGTCGCATTCGGCGGCGTGCGGATATCCTGACAGGATGAAGGCCTCCAGCCCAAGGCAGTGGTAAGCCTTCAGCTTGGCCAGCACCTGATCGGGATCACCAACGATGGCAGCACCACAGCCGGACCTTGCACGACCGATGCCGGTCCAGAGGTTTTCCTCGATATAGCCGTCCTGCTGGCTGGCGGCGTCCCGCAGTTCAGCCTGACGACGAACGCCATAGGATTGTGAATCCAGCGACTTCGCCCGGATGGCGGCACCCGTCTCCGTATCCAGCCGGGACAGCAGCCGGTCGGCGGCGGCGCGGGCCTCGGCTTCTGTGTCACGCACAACGACATGCACGCGGTAGCCGAAGCGCAAGGTCCGTCCATGGTTGGCGGCGCGTTCGCGCAGGTCCTTGATGATGCCCGCCACACCGTCCAGCGTGTCCGGCCAAATCAGATAGACATCCGCCGCCTTGGCGGCTGCCTCACGCGCTTCTGTCGACAGGCCACCGAAATAAAGTGGGGGGCAGTGGCCGGAGACGGTACGGATGCGCGGCGGGTCCAGCTTCAGTTTGTAGAACTCGCCCTGATGTTCCAGGGGTAGACCGTTCAGCAGCGTTTTCAGGATATTCATCACCTCCACCGTCCGGTCATAGCGGGGACCGGCGGGCAGGGTTTCTCCCGGCAGGTCGCTGGAGATGATGTTGATGGTCAGGCGCCCGCCCAGCATCTGGTCCAGGGTCGCCACCTGCCGGGCGATCTGTGGTGGCCAGAATTCCCCGCAGCGGACGGCCAGCAGCAGCTTGATCTGCTTTAGCAAGGGCGCGATGCCACCGGCGAAAGCGACGCCATCAATCCCGAGTTGGTAGCCCGAGGGCAGCAGCAGATTGTCATAGCCCAGTTTGTCTGCTGTCTGGGCGATGGTGCGGCAATGATCGAAGCTGGATTGCAGGGACGGATCTGGCTGGCCCAGGAACTCAAAATCATCATCGCAGAGGGCGGAGAACCAGGCGATCTCAAGCGGGCGGCTGGACATAGCAAGGGCCTTTCAAAGAACGGGTATCTGTCGTGCGCGGATCAGGGAAGGGGCGCGCCCAGGGCTGCCTGCAACACGGCGTACCAGTCAGTGTCGGTGAACTGCACCTTGAAGGCGTCGGTCGCTTCCCGGATGCGCGCGGGCGTTTGGCTGCCGATCAGTGGGATGGGACGTGACGGGTGCGCCAGAAGCCAGGCATAGGCCACGGCGGCGCGGCCGACATTGTTGGCCGCAGCGATCCTGTCCAATTCGGCAATCACAGCCAGGGTTCGGGCGTCATCCGATGCCCCCAGCAGCCGACCACCGGCCAAGGGAGACCAAGCCAGCACGGTCAGCCCGCGTTCCATGGCCTGATCCAGCACCCCATCGAACAGAGCCCCCACAGCGCGGGCGGAGAATTCCGGCTGGATGGAAACCAGTTTAAAGGGCAGATGGGCCTGAAGGGCGGCAACCTGGGCTGGGGTATGGTTGGACACGCCCGCCGCTCTGATCTTGCCGTCCCGGCGCAGCTTATCCAGCGCAGCCGCTACTTCCGCCGGATGGGCCAGCAGGTCGGGACGGTGAACCTGATACAGGTCGATCACGTCCGTGCCCAGCCGGGTCAACGAGGCCTCCGCCGCGCGGCTAGCATTACAGTTGCACATTTCTTTTGATGTGAGCGGATCTTGCGACTGCCTGATGAGCGCGTCGCCATATTGACCACGCGATGATGTGGGCGGGTTGGATCTGGCGCTGAGCCATTTTGGTGGCGATGCGCCTGATTTCCTGCATGGACCATCGGATCAGGTGTGTGTCTGGGGTGTCATCCGCCATGCCCATTGCAGCGTTTTTTGGGGTGTCTGGCGGTTCAGGTGATGGCGGATGGTTGCCAGCATGGCAAAGGCGAGCATGACCAACGAGACATGCCGGTGCCATCCGTGCCAGGAGCGTGTCTCGTTATGGTCGAGGCCGAGTTCGTTCTTGGCGGTCTCGAAACTGTCCTCTATGGCCCAACGGTGGCCTTCGACCCGGACCAGGGTTTCGATACTGGTTCCGGCGGGGCACCAGGTGGTAAAGATAGCCAGTTCGCCATCGGCGATGTGCCGACGGATCAGCAGGCCACGCGTCCACGAGCCGGTATGGTTGTCGCTATACTCGGCGGCGTCCAGGTCGGCCAGTTCCAGATAAGCCCAGTCATGCAGACGGGGCCCCTTTGTGCCCTCGCCACAGGACAGGCGCTGCCAGTCGCCGGGTTCCAGCCCCTCGGCAATGGCGCGCGCCGTGCCGCCCACCTGCCTGGGCTTGCCCCAGGAGTTGAACCGGTGATCGGCCTTGACGCCCAGCACATAGCCTTTGCCCTGGCGGCGCAGGAGCATCTCCAGGCTGCCGACGCCATAGACGCTGTCGGCCGCGACCCAGCCGAACGGTGTGCCCGCCGCCACGGCGCGCTCGATCATCGCCATGGCCAGCGCCGGTTTGGTGGCAAAGCCCGTTCCATCCGGAACATGCGCAGCCGCCAGCCGATCCGCATCGTCGGTCCAGGCCTTGGGCAGGTACAGCGCCCGGTCGATGAAAGCATGGCCATGCCGCGACACGTAGCAGGCGAACACACCAATTTGACAGTTCGTAATCTTGCCTGCCGAGCCCGTATATTGCCGCGCCACCCCGCACGATGCCTTGCCCTGCTTCAGGAAACCCGTCTCGTCGATCACCAGCACGGCATCATCGTCCGCCAACGTTTCCAGTGCATAGTCCCGCACGATATCCCGCAGCGCATCGGCATCCCACCTGCCCCGGCCCAGGATCGCCTGTTGCCGCCAGGGGCCAGGGTCGCCCGCCGCCTCTGCCCGCATCCAGCCCGTCTTGCGGTGCTCCGCCCCCAGCAATCCATCCAAAAACAAACCCGCAGACGCCGCAACGCGAGATTGTGTGAACAACGGGCGGATACGGGCCTTCACTGAACACAGCGAAACCGACCAAAGACCAAGCGTATCCTCAAGCGAACCTGACATCCCATGACCCTCCGAATCATGGTCGCCCATTGATTCAGAACTTCAGAAAATGTGCAACTGTAATGGTAGGTAGTAAACTCATAAAAGTGCTTGGCGTTGATTTGGGGGCGTGATTCAAGGATTTCCGCAAGGAGCCATTGATGACGCGCCGCCGCTACGAACTCACGGACCGTGAATGGTCAATCCTTTCACCGTTGTTGCCGAACAAG
>NZ_JAIXSV010000032.1 GCF_027484505.1 Asticcacaulis sp. | reverse complement strand
TACATCGAACAGAGCGACACCCCGGCCACGGCGGTGGGCAGGGCAAACGGCAGATCGACCAGCGCATCGACCAGTCCCTTGCCCGGAAAGTCATAGCGCGTCAGCACCCATGCCACGATCAGCCCGGCAAACAGATTGACCAGCGCCGCCAGAAGCGAGGTGGTGAAGGTCAGTCGCAGCGAAGCCAGTACGCGCGGGTCGCTGATGGTTGCCCATACGCCGTCGATCCCGTGCTCCCACGGGCGCGCCAGAAGCGCAGCCAGCGGCAGCACGACGATCAGCGACAGATAGGTCAGGGTGATGCCCAGCGACAGGCCAAAGCCCGGCAGGACGCGCGCCTTATGCGTCGCCTTGGGCGGCTTGTAGCCTTCGGTGGCCAGCGGAACAGCGCCCGGCGTGGGGGTGGCGTTGATGGTCATTAAGGCCTTGGACTTACTTGTTCAGCTTGACTTGCAGCGCATCAAAGGCCGCGCCCGCCGCAAAGAAATCGGCATGGGCCTTTTTCCAGCCGCCGAAGTCGTTGTCTACGGACAACAGACGCAGTTGCGGGAACGTCTGCGTGAATTGCGCGGCGACGGTCTCATTAACCGGACGGTAGAAGTTTTCGGCGACCAACTTTTGCGCGTCTTCGTCAAACAGGCCTTTCACATAGGCTTCGGCCAGTGCGCGCGTGCCCTTCTTATCGACATTTTTGTCCACCACGGCGACCGGCGGCTCGGCGCGAATCGACAGGGACGGATAGACGATCTCGAAGTCCTTGGCCCCGCTGTCCTTCAGTGCCAGCAAAGCCTCGTTTTCCCAGGCCAGCAGGACGTCGCCCTGACCGCGCTGTACGAAGGTCGTGGTCGAGCCGCGCGCCCCGGTATCAAGCACCGGTACGTTGCGATAGAGGGCTTCGATATAGGCGGCGGGGTCCTGACCATTGGTTTTCGCCCAACCGTAGGCGGCCAGATAGTTCCAGCGCGCCCCGCCTGAGGTCTTGGGGTTAGGGGTGATGACGCCGATACCGGGCTTGATCAGATCGCCCCAGTCCTTGATGCCCTTGGGGTTGCCCTTGCGCACCAGAAACACGATGGTCGAATAGTAGGGGGTCGAATTGTGCGGTAGACGTTTGGCCCAGTCGGCGTTGATCAGGCCCTTTTCGGCAATGGCGTCGATATCGTGGGCCAGCGCCAGAGACACGATGTCGGCATCGAGCCCTTCGATGACCGCGGTCGTCTGCTTGCCGGAGCCGCCATGGCTCTGATTGACCGTTACCGGCGTCTTCACCTTGGTGGCGAAAAGCTTGTTGTAGGCGACATAAAGCTCACGCGTCGGGTCATAAGAGACATTGAGCAGGGTTTTGGCCGCAGTCTCACCGGTCTGACCGCAGGCCGCCAGAGACAGGGCCGAACCCGTGAGGCCAGTCGCGGCGGCGCCTTTGAGCAGCCAGCGGCGGGAAAGAGCAACAGATCGGGTCATGGTCGGTCTCCTGTACGGAAAAGGCCGGTTACGAATGCAATTTGGTAGGAATTTCGCGCGCGTCTTTTTATGCCGCGACAGCCTACCTCATGACGCAGCATATGCCAAATCCATGACAATTGGTCAGGCGACGATTTTTACCGGGTCGGATTAGTCGTTCTAATCTGCGATCCGGTCAATCTTCACTTGCGCCTGACGGCATTCAGCGGCAGAGCAGTCATCGTATACGAAAGGCTCCCTCCCATGCGTGAAACCACCCGCGTCATCTCTCCGGTTCTGGATAAGCCTCGCAGCCGCCGCGCCGTCAATACAGGCGTTGAGCGCGGATCGACCGTGCTGATGGAAAGCGCCGAGGTTTTGTACCGCGACGATATCAAGCCGACCTATGGCACCGAGGGCCTTTCGACGCAGCGCGAACTGTGTCGCCTGCTGGCGGAACTGGAGGGGGCGGAAGAGGCCTTTATCCTGCCCAGCGGTCTGGCGGCGCAGACCCTGCCCATCTTTGCGGTGTTAAAGGCCGGTGATCACGTGCTGGCGGTCAATTCGGCCTATCGCCCCGTGCGCCGATTCCTCGATACGCAACTGGCGCGCTTTGGCGTCGATGTCACCTGGTATGCGCCATCGGCCACGCCGGAAGAAGTGATGGCGCTGGCTACCGAAAAGACCAAACTGATCTACCTCGAAAGCCCCGGCTCGCTGACCTTTGAAATTCAGGACATCCCGGCCATTGCGCAGGCCGCCAAGGCGCGTGGCATCCTGACCTTCTGCGACAATACCTATGGGGCGGGCGTGTTGTTCAAGCCGCTGGCGCACGGGGTCGATATGTCCATGCAGGCCCTGACCAAATATGTCGGCGGCCATTCCGACGTGCTGATCGGGTCGGTGGCCGTCAATGATCCGGCTCTGGCCAAGGCGATTTACGATGCCATCAAGGCCTGGGGTTTCTTTACATCGGCCGACGAATCCTATCTGGCCCTGCGCGGTCTGCGCACCCTGCACCTGCGTCTCAAGCAGTCGGGTGACGGGGGGCTGAAGGTGGCGCAATGGCTCGCCACCCGCCCCGAAGTGATCCGTGTGGTCCATCCGTGGCTGGACAGCCATCCGGGCAGCGATGTCTTCCGCCGGGATTTCAGCGCGCCCAACGGCCTGTTTCTGGTGGTGCTCAAAGGCGATGGCGAACCGGCCTCGCAGCGGTTTCTGAATGCGCTCAAACTGTTCGGGTTGGGCTTTTCGTGGGGCGGCTATGAGAGCCTCGCCGTCAATTGCGAGCCGCAATTTATCGGCCGCCACAAGCTGACCCCCGAAGACCATGCGCCGCTGGAAGGCAGCTATGTACGCCTCTATGTCGGCCTCGAAGACCCAGATGATCTGATCGCCGATATTGAACAGGCTTTGGCGACTTTGTAGATTTTGTTTTTGCTTTGTTCCTTTGTTTGCGATATGTCCGTAAGTGGACTGACGCAGGGGAAGGGATATGTCGCGCGCCGCCCGGCTTTTGAATTTGCTACAGATTTTGCGCCGACACCGCTATCCGGTAACCGGTGACTGTCTGGCGCAGGAGCTGAACGTGTCGTTGCGCACCCTCTATCGGGACGTCGATGCCCTGCGCGCGCAGGGGGCCGATATCGAGGCCGAGGCCGGGGTGGGCTTCCTGCTGCGGCCCGGTTTCATGCTTCCGCCGCTGATGCTGTCGCACGATGAGATCGAAGCTATTGCGCTGGGGGTCAAATGGGTGGCCGGGCGCACGGACAAGGCCATTTCGGCCGCGGCGGTCAATGCGCTGGCCAAAATCAATGCCGTCCTGCCCGACGATATGCGCGACAGCCTGCAAACCACCGGCCTGATGGTGCCGCCGCCGTGGAAGGACGCCGAGGTGACGGAGTTTGAAGACCGTTACCTCAAAATGATCCGTCAGGCGCTGAAATCCGAGCGCAAGCTGATCATGGACTATAGCGATGTAAAGGAGGCGGCGACGGCGCGTATCGTCTGGCCCGTGGCGCTGGGCTTTTACGAGCGGGCGCGGCTGCTGGTCGGTTGGTGCGAATTGCGGCAGGATTTCCGGCATTTTCGTTCGGACCGCATCCGTAACCTGAGTGTTGCCGATGAGCGCTATCCGACGCGGCGCATGGTTCTGCTGAAACAATGGCGCGAGCAGGAAGACGCTATGTACCGGGCCTATGAGGCCCGTCAGGCCGAGACGGCATAGGCGTGTACCAGCCGCGAACGCCCGGTTATCGTAAGAGCGATCCCGTCACGCGATGGGCTTTACCCGACCGTGTCTTCTTTGCGTGCGGTGCCTGTCATATCCTCGCCCATGCCTTTCTGACGCGATGGCAAGTGCCCGGAGCCAAAGCGGTCTGGATCAAACCTGCGGAGGGGTATACCGGTAATCATATCTTCGTGGATGGGGGCGACTGGGTTTTCGACTATCATGGATATGTAAACCGGCAAACATATCTGAGGCATACGTCGAGACGGGCGCAGCAGAGATGGGCGGGTTGGGAAGCCTCACTGATTGAGCTACCTGAAGACGTCCTGATCTCTGAGACAAAATCGAGAACTTATGACGGGCTTTGGCTGCGGCAACCGGATCAGTTCTTGCACGATGCGATGCCCAAGGCGTTGGCCTATCTGGAGCGCTTTGCGGCACCACCGCCTCCCCCGTGAAATAAAAAACCGGAAGCGAGGGGGGCGCTTCCGGCGAAGTTTCGGAGAGGGAGAGGGGGGGGGGCCGCGTCTCCCGCCAGAGAGGAGGGAGACGCAATCCGGTCAGTACGCGCTCCGTGGGTATAATACGCATCCCGCGGAGCAAAAGGTCACGCGACAGGTTTACTCGACGGCTTCCAGCGCCTGCGGGGTGTTGCCGGTGGTCTTGATGGCGATCTGCTTCGGCTTCTTGGCTTCCGGGATTTCGACCACCAGATTGAGGGTCAGAAGCCCGTTGGCCAGTTCGGCCTCGGTGACGCGGATATGATCGGCCAGCTGGAAGCGGCGCTCAAAGCTGCGTTCGGCCAGACCGCGATGCAGGAAGGTGCGCGATCCGTCTTCGGCGTCCTTCTTGCCGGTGACGGTCAGGACGTTTTCCTTGACCTCGATATTCAGTTGATCAGGGCGGAAGCCGGCGACGGCGATTTCGATACGGTAGGCGTCGCCATCCCCGTCGGTGCCAGTGGCGATGCGTTCGATATTGTACGGCGGCCAGCCCGGCGCGGTGTCGGTGCGCGCGGCGGAATCGAGCAGGCTGACCAGACGGTCAAAGCCCACGGCGCTGCGGTACAGCGGGGAAAAGTCGATTTGAGTACGCATGAAAGTCTCCTTATCCAAAGCGAGATCGACAGCGGCGTAGAGCTGTCTTGGGTTGTTGGTTGGATCTCTTGCGCATCCCCGAAACGGGCGATGAAGCGGTCCAGAAAGACCCGGTGTCGGCGTCTTACGTCTATGGATTTGGGGAGGGTTGGGGCCGCTTCAAGAGGGGGCTTCAAAAATTTTGCAAACAAAAAAAGCGCAGGCGAAGGGCCTGCGCTTTTCGATTCTTTTGCCTCTCCGGTAAGCCAGAGGGGTATGATCTGTCTTACGCGAGATAATATTTCGCCATGCTCGACAAAGGCTTGGCCTTGATCTTCGAGGCGTTGCCCGCCGTTCCGAACTGCACGAAGCGCTCATAGCAGACCTGCTGCATGGCTTCCTTGGCGGGTTTCAGGTACGAGCGCGGATCAAAGCCCGCCGGGTTTTCGATGAGATATTTGCGGATCGTACCGGTGATGGCCATGCGGCAATCGGTGTCGATATTGATCTTGCGCACGCCGATCTTGATGGCCTTTTGCAGTTCTTCGACCGGCACGCCGTAGGTTTGCGGCATTTCACCGCCATAGGCGTTGATCAGGTCCTGAAGCTCCTGCGGCACCGAGGACGAGCCGTGCATGACAAGGTGGGTGTTGGGCAGGCGCTTGTGGATTTCGGCGATGACGTGCATGGCCAGCACTTCGCCATCGGGCTTGCGCGAGAACTTGTAGGCGCCGTGCGAGGTGCCCATCGCAATGGCCAGCGCATCGACATTCGTTTTGGCAACAAAATCAACGGCCTGATCCGGGTCGGTCAGCAGTTGCGAATGGTCGAGCACGCCCTCGGCCCCGTGGCCGTCTTCGGCTTCGCCCATGCCGGTTTCCAGCGAGCCCAACACGCCCAGTTCGCCTTCGACCGACACGCCGCAGGCATGAGCGAAATCGACGACGGTTTTGGTCACATTGACATTGTACTCATAGTCGGCGGGAGTCTTGGCGTCGGCCATCAGCGAGCCGTCCATCATCACCGAGGTAAAGCCGTTCTGAATGGCCGTGGCGCAGGTCGCCGGCGAATTGCCGTGATCCTGGTGCATGACGATCGGCAGTTCCGGATAGATTTCGACCAGAGCGTCGATCATCTTGGTCAGCATGGTGTCATGCGCGTAGTTGCGCGCGCCGCGCGACGCCTGAATAATGACCGGGCTTTCGGCCTTGCGGGCGGCGTCCATGACGGCCAGACCCTGTTCCATATTGTTGATATTAAAGGCCGGTACGCCGTAATCGTTCTCGGCCGCGTGGTCGAGAAGCTGGCGCAGACTGATACGAGCCATGATAAATTTCCCTCTTTCATATGCTCTATGGGGACTCCGCGGACCGGCCGGTTTCCGGTCTCAGACCGCGACGTCTGAAAAAATTCTCTTAAATATTAGCCGCTCTGGCTCCCTGACGCCAGAGCGATAGGATTGTCACTTAACCGAGTGCCGAGACGCCCGGCAAGTCCTTGCCTTCCATCCATTCGAGGAAGGCACCGCCCGCCGTGGACACAAAGGTCATGTCCTGCACGACGCCGGCGTGGTTGAGCGCGGCGACGGTATCGCCGCCACCGGCCACGGCGACCAGCTTACCCGATTGGGTTTGCTCGGCTGCAAATTTCGCCGCTGCGACGGTGGCGGCGTCAAAAGGCGGCAGTTCAAACACGCCCAAAGGTCCGTTCCAGATCAGGGTTTTGGAATTGGCGATGACGTCTTTCAGTTGCGCGACCGTCCTGGGGCCCGCGTCGAAAATCTTGTCGTCGGCGCTCAGCACTGCTCCGAGATCGACCGTGCGGTTGGCCGCGTGCGCCTTGAATTCCTGCGCCACGACGACATCGAGCGGCAGCAGGATGCGGCAGCCTTTGGCCTCGGCTTCTTTGAGGATTTCCAGCGCCGTGTCCTTCAGGTCTTTTTCGCAAAGCGAATCGCCGACTTCGTGCCCTTGGGCATAGAGGAAGGTGTTGGCCATGCCGCCACCGATGGCCAGCGCATCGAGCTTACCGACCAGATTTTTCAGCAGGTCGAGCTTGGTGGACACCTTGGAACCGCCGACAATGCCGATGGTCGGGCGCACTGGCGCACCCAGAGCGGCGTTCAGCGCGTCCAGTTCGCGGCGCATGGATTCGCCGGCATAGGCCGGAAGCAAGTGCGCGACGCCTTCGGTCGAGGCGTGGGCGCGGTGGGCGGCGGAAAAGGCGTCGTTGACGTATATATCGCCCAGTGCGGCCAGTTGAACAGCAAATTCGGGGTCATTTGTTTCTTCGCCCGCATGGAACCGCACGTTTTCCAGCAGGGCTACGCCGCCCTGGGGCATGCGCTTTAAGACCTCGGTCGCATCGGGCCCAACGCAATCGCTGGCGAAGGCCACCGTGGTGCCCAGCAAGGCCGACAGGGCCGGGGCGACGAATTTCAGCGACATCTCGGGGACGACCTTGCCCTTGGGGCGGTCAAAGTGCGCCAGAAGGGCGACCTTGGCTCCCAGCTTTTGCAGCTTTTCAATGGTCGGTAAAGCGACCCGCAAACGGGTATCGTCGGTGATCTGGCCGTCCTCGACCGGCACGTTAAAATCGACGCGCACCAGCGCGGTCTTGCCGTGGAGGTCGGTTACATCGTCGAGGGTTTTGAAGGTCATTCGGTTCGTCCTGAAGTCAGCTTAATTGTAGAATGCGTATAGAATTCCAGAGCGTAACAGAGCGCATGAAATTGTAAGAAAAATGTGAACCATAGAAAACAGAATGAGCGGTAGCCAAGTATTGACCACGCTATGCGGTGGTGTGATTTTCTTTTCTATATAAAACACTAGAAGGAAAATTTGCGCGATGAGCAAGCCATAATGAATAAGAATGGCCGCCCCAGCGGTGTCAGGGTTACTTTTAAAACTGAAAACCATTGCGTTAAAAATAATCGCGAAATAGGGCAAAATGCCCCCTATCAACAGTGAAATGGCTACAGTTGACAGTCCTAGTAAGGTGTTCGATTTTGATGGTTCTAAAGCCAAAGGCAATTTCATTTCCGCTTTAACCCTCACCACCATTTCTCAGCAATTTACGCAGTTAGCCTCTGCTGAAATCAGGGGAGGTGCTTAGAGTGTAAAACCCCGCCGGAGTGCTCCGGCGGGGTTACTAATATTACAGGAACTTGCCCAGCGCGACGGCGGTGTCCGACATGCGGGTCGAGAAGCCCCATTCATTGTCGTACCAGGTCAGGATGCGCACGAACTGACCGTCGATGACCTGCGTCTGTTTGAGCGCGAAGGTCGAGGAGGCCGGGTTGTGGTTGAAGTCCGACGAGACCAGCGGCTCATCGGTATAGGCGAGGATACCCTTCATCGGGCCGTCGGCGGCGGCGATGATGGCGGCATTGACCTCTTCGACCGTGACCGGGCGCGACGGCACGATCTTGAGGTCCACCACCGAGACGTTCGGGGTCGGCACGCGGATCGACGAGCCGTCCAGCTTACCCTTCAGGTGCGGCAGGACGAGGCCCACGGCCTTGGCGGCCCCGGTCGAGGTCGGGATCATGCTGAGCGCCGCCGCGCGGGCGCGGTAGAGGTCCTTGTGCATGGTGTCGAGCGTCGGCTGATCACCCGTATAGGAGTGGATGGTCGTCATATAGCCGCGTTCGATGCCGCACAGGTCCGACAGGACCTTGGCCACCGGCGACAGGCAGTTGGTGGTGCACGAGGCGTTGGAGATGACGGTGTCTTCGGCGGTCAGGGTGTCGTGGTTGACGCCATAGACGATGGTCTTGTCGGCATTGTCGCCGGGAGCTGAGATGATGACCTTCTTGGCACCGGCTTCGAGGTGGGCCGAGGCCTTTTCCTTCGAGGTGAAGATGCCGGTGCATTCCATGGCAATATCGACCTTGAGCGCCGCGTGCGGCAGCTCGGCCGGGTTCTTGATCGCCGTCACCTTGATCGGGGCGTAGGTCTTGCCATTGGCGGTGATGATCAGGCTGTCGCCTTCGACCTTCACTTCGGCCGGGAACTTGCCATGCACGGAGTCGTAACGCAGCAGGTGGGCGTTGGTTTCGACCGGGCCGAGATCGTTGATCGACACCACTTCGATGTCGGTACGGTTGTTCTCGATGATCGAACGCAGAACCAGACGGCCAATACGACCAAATCCGTTAATCGCCACACGTAAAGTCATTGTCACATCCCTTGTGCTCAGGGCCGTCGAAACCGGCGGCAAATCCATGTTTTTGCGACCTTGGTTTTGTCCCTAAGTTTCGCCAAGTCAAGCGCAAAATGCCATCATGCGGCACGTGGTAGCGCTACCCGGTGCACGCCTTGTTTCGCAAGGTAACAGGCTGGGTTTGGGCGATGCTGTCAGGCTAACGGCAGGGTCAGCAGGGCGTCCAGCCCTTCGACGCGACCGTCGGTGAAGCGATTTCGCAGGGTTAAGGTGCCCTGATGCGCTTCGGCCAGCGCGCGGGCAACGCTGAGCCCCAGCCCGGCTCCGCCGGTGTCGCGGTTGCGCGAGGTTTCCAGCCGGTGGAAGGGCTCAAACACCGCCTCCAGCGCCTCTTCTGGCACACCGGGGCCGTTGTCACTTAGGGTCACTATCACCTGATCGCCGTCACGCTGCACGCTGAGGCGCGAACCGCCTGCATAACGGTGAGCGTTTTCAAACAGGTTGCACAGAATGCGCTTCATGGCGATGCTGTCGGCCATGACGGTCAGGCCCGGTTCTATCGGACCCGTCTCCACATTATGCAACTCCGCCATGTCCTCGGCCAGACTTTCGGCCAAAGCGCTCAGATCGAGGCGCACCACGTTCTGCGCCATCTTGTCCGCCGAAGCAAAGGTCATGGCCGAGCGGATCAGGCTGTCCATATGGGCGATGTCCTGAGCGATCTTGTCGCGCTCTTTGGCGGGGAGGGTTTCGATACGCAGCCGCAGCCTCGCCAGCGGGGTTTTCAGATCGTGGGCGATGGCGGCAATGACGGCGGTGCGGCTTTCGACGTGCTGACGGATACGCACCTGCATGGCGTTCAGCACCTGCGTCGCCCGGCGCACCTCCGCCGGCCCGCTTTCTTTCAGCGGTTCGGCGGCGCGGTCGAATTCGAGCTTAGCGGCCCCTTCGGCCAAGGCCGCGATCGGTTGGGTCAGGCGGCGCGATAAGAGCCAGGCCAGAGGGGCAATCAGGGCCGCGGTCAGCAGGAAGCCCAGCAACAGACTGACCTGCCACGGTTCTGGGAACTGTCGCGGTGGGATCAGGCTGCGGTAGCGCCCGTCCGGCAACTGAAGCGCCGCGCGGAAGGCGGGGAAGGTGATCTGCTCATTGAAACCGGTCGGCAGGCTGTTGATTAGAAAGGCCTCGCGCATCCGGTGCAGGGTGGCGCCGTCCGGGGTTGCACCCGGTGGCGGGGCAGACGGATGCCCCATATTGGGGCGACCGGCGCGCTCGACAAACACGCCCTGAAAGCCGGGACCTCGCTCCCCCTGATCCGGCAGGCGAAAGACCATGCGGTCCGGGCCGAAGCGGTTGCGGCGAAAGTCCGGGCGGCCGTCGATAAACACGCGGTTTTCCGGCACCTTGAGGGATTGCGCCAGCCTCTGGCGCATCAGCCGTTCAAAGCCGTTTTCACCAAAAGGATGCGCCGGCTTTTCGCGGATAAAGGCGGGTGGGGTGCCGAGGGTTTCGGTTTTGAGCATGCGGCCATTGCGCAGTTTGACCTGCCCCTCGCTGAGCGCCCTGGCCGCCTCGTTCAGCGTGTAGCCTGAGGGTTTGGGCGGCGGCATCAGCACCACCAGCGCAATATTGATCAGGATAGAGATGATCAGCACGAAGACACACAGGCCCATGACCTGCGTGAAGATGGGCAGGCGGGTCAGGTATCGCGGCAGGGGGGGCAGGGGCACGGCGGGGGATGCTTATTTTAGAGGACGAAACATATAGCCGATGCCGCGAATGGTGCGTATGATTTCCTCGCCATCGTTCGCCTCATCGTTCAGCTTGCGGCGCAGGCGGGAAATCTGCACATCAATCGCGCGGTCGAAATTGTCGCTGTTGGGCCCATGCAGATGATCAAGGATCTGATCACGAGTGAGGGCGCGGCCAGGGCGTTCCAGAAACACGCGCAGCAGTTCAAATTCGGCATTGGACAACGCCACCTGCACACCGTCGGGACGTTGAAGCGTGCGTTTGATATTGTCGAGCGTCCAGCCGAAAAAGGTTGTCAGCGGTGATTTTTCACCCTGACCACGGCCGTCGCCGCGCCGCATCACCGCCCGGATGCGCGCCAGCAGTTCGCGCGGGTGGAAGGGTTTGGCCAGATAGTCATCGGCCCCCAACTCAAGACCCACTATGCGGTCGATCTCCTCGCCCTTGGCCGACAGCATAATCACCGGTGGGCCGCCCTTCTGGTTCAGGCGCTTGCAGATCGACAGGCCGTCCTCGCCCGGCATCATATAATCGAGCACGACCAGACCGATATCGCCGCGTTGCAGCACCTTGTCCATCTCACGCCCGCTGGCGGCGGTGTGGACCTCGAAACCGTTCTGGCTGAGGAAGCCCGAAATCAATTCGCGGAGGTCGAAATCGTCATCGACGACGAGGATGTGCGGGCGATTGGGGCTGGCGGCGGTGTCGGGCGTCATGAGATATCTTACATGTAATCAGGAACAGGCGTGACTTATGACGCGACATCTGGGTCGCAGAATGTCGCCCCGGACACACCAAGACACATTTTGGACAAATTTCAACCAACACTGAAATTCTGAGGACATTTCGAGCGTGCATTCTGAGGTCTCCAGATGTTGGGAGACACCCCATGACACGTAATCGCCTGTTCCTGTCCGGCCTTGTTGTCGGCAGCGCCCTGATCGTCGCGAACCTGCCCGTATGGGCCGAGGACAAGGCGGCCCTGCCACCCCCACCGCCTGTTTTTGAGGCGATGGACAGCAATAAGGATGGCCAGATCAGCAAGGCCGAGTTCGAGGCCTTCCGGCCGCCGCACTGTGCCCCGGAAGGTAAAGACGGCCCTGATGCCAAAGGCCCGCCGATGGGGCCGCCCCGGCTGGAGACGCTGGACAGCGACCAGGATGGCAAGCTGTCGTGGGCGGAGGTTTCGGCCCCCCTGAAAGCGCGTTTCGATGCCGCCGATAGCAATAAAAACGGCTTTATCGACGCGGATGAGCGTTTGGCCCTGCCCAAACCGCCACAGAGTCCGGACGGCAAGGGCCCCAAAGGCGACGTCCTGAGGTTCCATCATGGCGCATGCGGGCCACAGAAGAAGTAGGCTTTTTAAAAACGGTCTGGGGGCCCCCTCTGAGACCGTTTTTTTAACCTTGCACCAGTCCGTCGCGTTCGGCAGGCGTTAGAAGGCGCCATTTTCCGGGCCGCAAATCGCCCAGCGTCAGGTCACCCATCTGCGCGCGGTGCAGGGCTTCGACATGGTTGCCGACGGCGGCGAACATGCGCCGCACCTGATGATAACGCCCTTCATAGAGGGTCAGGCGCGCGGTCTTTTCGCCCGTTTGTTCCATTGCCGCCGGTTTGAGTGGTGTCTTTTCCGACTCCAGCATCAGCTCACCGGAGGCAAAGATCGCCGCCTCAGGGCCTTCCAGCGGCCGGGCCAGTGTCACCTCATAGATTTTGGCGACGTGGTTTTTGGGCGAGATAATGCGGTGCAGATAGTCGCCGTCATCGGTAAACAGCAGCAGGCCTGACGTCTCCGAGTCCAGCCGTCCGACGGTGGACAGGACGGGCTTACGCTCGCTGAAACGGTGCGGCAGCAATTCATAGACCAGCTTGCCCGTGTCTTTCAGCGAACAGACATAGCCGGTCGGCTTGTTGAGCATCAGCACCACGCCGTGTGCCGGATCGAGCGGGCGTTCATTGAAGCGGATGTCCTCATGGGCAGTTTTGGCATCGTCTTTCAGGGCATTGCCCTCGGCATCGGTGACGATACCCATGCGGATATATTTCTGCACCTCCTTGCGCGACCCGTAGCCAAGATTAGCCAGAAGTTTGATCAGCCTCATTTAATCCCCCGATAGACCTTATAGTCGCGGTCTTCGTGCAGCAGGCTGACGCTCTTGAAGGCCGCTTTCAGTCCGGCCTCGTAGGGCAGGTGGCGGTTAGCGACCATATACAGGCTGCCGCCGGGTTTCAGTGCGGCGGCGGCACTGCGGATAAAGGCCTGCCCCAGTTCCGGCTGATCGGCGCGTCCGGCATGAAACGGCGGATTGGAGACGATAAAGTCATAGGGGCCGTCGATGCCCTTGGTCACGTCGTGCCAGCGGCAGGCGATCCGTTCGCCATAGGCTTTGAGATTGAGTTCGGCCAACTCGACCGCCCGCTGTTCGGCTTCATAGAGGTCGAGGCGCACCTCCGGATGGCGGCGCAGCACCTCATCACTCAGATAGCCGTAGCCGCCGCCCAGATCGGCCCCGCGTCCGTTTAAGGTCGGCAGGTGCGCCACAAGTCGCTCAGACCCCGCATCAATGCGGTCCCAGGCGAACAGGCCGGGACGGCTTTGGAAACGCCCGTCAAGGATCGGGCGCGCTGCATCCAGCGTCCGCCACTGCGCTAACTGATCGGCGTTGATGGCGTCGGTGGTGGCCCAGAAGGCGCGGCACTTGTTCTTCGACAGCGAGGCGACATTCCCGCACAGGGCTTTCAGGTCGCTTTCGACCGTCTTCGCCCCTTCGAGATTGGAGACACAGGCCAGCACGATGCCACCCGGTTCGGCGCTTTCGACGGCACGGGCCAGAAGGGCGCGGTATTCTTCGCGCTGACGCGGCGGCAGAACGATCACCAGCGGATAACGCCCCATGTCGGCGGCTTCGCGCAGGGTGAAGCCCGCCTGCTTCAGCCGGTCGTGTTCGGGTTTAAAGCTCTGCTCGCAGATCAGGCGCGTGCGGTCCACACCGCTCAAAGCCGCACCATAGCGGGCGCGCAGGAAAAGGGCCGAGGTGGCGGGCCAGTCGATCAGGCCATCATCGAACGGGCGGAGCAGGGTATCGAGTACAGGGTCTTGCATCGGGGGCTTTTGGCACAGCCGCCGCACAAATGCAAAAAAGCCGCCCCGGATGGAGCGGCTTTTTCATTCAGCAAAAGCTGAAAAGGCTTAGGCGACCTGAAGGTTTTCAGCCGACATCTTGCCCGAACGCTTGTCGCGGGCCAGTTCGAAGGTGACCTTCTGGCCTTCGTTGAGGCCGCGCAGGCCCGAACGCTCAACGGCCGAGATGTGAACGAACACGTCGTTGCCACCGTCGTCCGGCTGAATGAAGCCATAACCCTTGGTTCCGTTGAACCACTTAACCGTACCTGTGCTCATGATGAATTCCTTTCAAAGGCAGCGTGGTAGTCGTCGATCTATGAAAGGAAGTTCGCAGATACGGCCGGGGCCGCAGTAGAAAGTCGCAGTTCAAAAGTCGATGCGTAAGACCGTACAGGTATAGGGACGGCGCGTCAAACACCAAAGGGCCGATCACGCGGCTTTGACCGGTGCAATCGGTTTCTGTGGCCTTTTGATCTATGCAAAAGGCGCGGACCGAAGCCCGCGCCCGCTAGATCATTATGTTTCTAACAGAAATCATAATGATCCAGATTTTTGTTTAGCCCCTCGCCGGGCGGTGGCTTCGCCACCTTGGCCGCCGCCTCAATGGCGGCTTGAGCGGAATGATTCCAGTAGAAATCATTCCGCTCTAGGTTTGCACCTGAAGGCAGGATTAACCCGCCTTGGTCGCCAGTTTCGTCGTCACTTTTTCGATCACGGCCTCCTTGGTGATGCCGAACTGCTTGTACAGCACGTCCTGCGGGGCCGATGCGCCGAAGCCGTTCATACCGACGAAGATACCGTCCTGACCAATAAAGCGTTCCCAGCCCAGCGACACCGCCGCTTCGATGGCGACATTAACGGGTGCTGAGCCGATGACTTCGGCCTGATATTTGGCCGGTTGACGATCAAACAGCGCCCAGCACGGCGTCGAAACGACGCGGGTCGGGATGCCTTGCGCTTCGAGCGCCTCAGCCGCCGCCACGGCGACTGAGACTTCGGTGCCCGATGAGAAGATCGACACCTTAGCCGGAGCCGACGCGGCTTTCAGCTCATAGGCACCTTTGGCCGACAGGTTGCCGCCCTGATGGCGCACCGCCGGGACCTTCTGACGCGACAGCACCATCAGGGACGGCGTTTTGCGCTCCAGCAGCGCCGCCTTCCAGCATTCCGCCGCCTCGACAATATCCGCCGGACGGAAGGTCAGCAGGTTCGGCATGGCGCGGAAGCTGGCCAGATGTTCGACCGGCTGGTGCGTCGGGCCGTCTTCGCCGACGCCGATCGAGTCGTGCGTCAGGACATTGATGACGCGAATCCCCATCAGGGCCGCCAGACGGATGGCCGGGCGCGAATAGTCGGAGAAGACAAAGAAGGTGCCCGAATAGGGGATGATGCCGCCGTGCAGCGCCATACCGTTCAGCGCCGCCGACATGCCGAATTCGCGGATGCCGTAGTGCACGTAGCGACCGTCATAGGCCGGGGCGTCGAAGGCGGTCATGCCCTTGACCAGCGTGTTGTTCGAGCCGGTCAGGTCGGCCGAGCCGCCGATCATTTCGTCGATATGCGGCACAAGCTGCGCCAGAGCCGCCCCGGACGCTGAGCGCGTCGCATCGCCCGCCTTCAGCTCAAGTTGCTTTTCGATGTGGGCATCGAGGGCGTCGAACGCATTGGCGGGCAGGTCGCCGGTCATGGCGCGTTCAAAGGCTTCGCGCTGCGGATGCGCCTTCAGGGCCCCTTCCCACGCCTTGCGCGGACGCGCGGCCTTACGACCGGCGGCCTCCCACGCTTTCTTGATTTCGGCCGGAACGGTGAAGGCCTCGGCAGTCCAGCCCATGGCCTCACGCGCCGCGGCGATACCGTCATCAAGAAGGGTGTAGCCGTGCGAATGGGGGTCGCCCTCCTTGGGGCCCGCGCCCTTGGAAATCAGCGTTTTGCAGGCCAGAAGGACCGGCTTCGACTGCTGCGTGGCCCAGCGCATGGCCGCCGCGATCTTTGAATGGTCGTGGCCATCGACGGCCTTCACGGCCCAGCCCGCTGCCTTAAAGCGCGCCAGTTGATCGCCGGTTTCGGCAATGGTCGCCACGCCGTCGATGGTGACGTTGTTGTCGTCCCACAGCACGATCAGCTTGTTGAGTTTCAGACGCCCGGCCAGAGAGATGGCTTCGTGCGACACGCCTTCCATCAGGCAGCCGTCACCGGCGATAACCCAGGTGCGGTGATCGACGATCTCATCGCCAAAGCGCGCATTGAGGTGGCGTTCGGCCATGGCCATGCCCACGGCGGTCGCCAGCCCCTGACCCAGCGGGCCGGTGGTGCATTCAACGCCGGCCGTGTGGCCGTATTCCGGGTGGCCGGCGGTGGTCGAGCCCCACTGACGGAAGTTTTTGATGTCGTCCATCGACACCGACTTGAAACCCGTCAGGTGCAGCAGTGAATAGATCAGCATCGAGCCGTGACCCGCCGACAGCACGAAGCGGTCGCGGTCGGCCCAGTCGGGCTTTTTCGGATCGTATTTGAGAAACTTCGTCCAGAGTACGGTCGCCACATCGGCCATGCCCATGGGCATTCCCTGGTGGCCGGACCTGGCGCGGTGCACCGCTTCCATCGACAGGACGCGAATCGCATCCGCCATCACGGTCGGGGACGGCTTGGCAGCGGGGAGGCCAGGGATCGGCGGCAGGGACATGGCAATCTCAACAGATGAACGCGAAGGGGGGGTGAGGTTGCGCGGTCCTTTAGCCCATATGCCGGAGAATGGCCATATTCGAGTTTTAGGAATTTGGTTCCGCAGGGGTGTACGGGGCTAATTTTCGCCTTTCAGGCTGCATGACTTGTGAAGCAGCCCTTTAGGAAGTACAGTCAACCCATGGAAAATGCTCAGAACACGGCTCAGCTTTCTCCGGTCGCGGGCGCCAGCCTGACAGCGGCGGTCGAGCGTCTGGACAGCGCGCTCAATGCGCTTGAAACCCGTATCCGCGATCTGCAAGGTCGCAGCGTCGATCACAGTGTTGATCTGGGCGGCGATTCGTCCAGCGCAGAGGCGGCGGCAGAGGCTCGTCGCCTTCAGGACGAAATCGGTGCCCTCAAGGCTCGCGAAAAGGCGCTGGAAGTGGCCGCTTCGGAGGCGTTTGAGGCGCTGGGCGTCGCGGCCAAAGATATCCGTCAACTTCTCAACGAGCAGGCCGCCTGATGGCTGAGGTTACGGTCAAGGTCAATAACAAGCCCTATACGGTGGGCTGCGCCGACGGTCAGGAAGCGCGCGTTCAGGAACTGGCGCGCGTCTTTAACGACCACGTGGAAATGGTGGTATCCGATGTCGGGGCGATCGGCGAGGTGCGCCTGTTCCTGATGGCGTCGCTGCTGCTGGTCGATGAGATGGAAGAACTGCGCGCTCAACTCGAAGAGGCGCAGTCGGCGCAGGCGCGCATGTCGGCCGGGGCCTTCGAGATCGAACGCAAGGCGGCCTTTGCCATTTCGGACGCCGCGGAACGGCTGGAAAAGCTGGTCGGCGAAGTTTAGGCGCGGCCTTCGTCGCTCACGCGACCGAATTTAAGCAAGTTACCGTGCGGGTCATGGATGTAAAATTCCGTCATGCCCCACGGCCTCGGCAGAATTGGCGACAGGTGCAAAAGTCCCTTTTGCCGGAACTCTTCGTGCAGCCTGTCTATTCCGCCCCCGCGAATATAGACCGCGCTCTGTTCGCACAGGTCGCGGCGATCCGTCAGCCAGAAGTGCAGTTCGATTGGTGAACCGAAGGCATCGCGTCTGAGGATCAGATAGTTGTGATCCTCAAACACGGTGGCATCGAAACCCAGAAATTCGCTGTAGAAGCTCTGGGTTTCGCTCAGTGACAGGCTGGGCAGGATAGGCAGAACCTCAAGGCGATCGTCCTCTGCCGCTCCCATCCTATTTGCCTCTCACATCGTACTTTTGCGCGTTCAGCGTGACCGTGGTCTTGCTGACGGCATCGGTGGCCGAGCGGGCGAGGATCACCTCGTAAGCACCGGCGGCGACGTTCCACGTCTTTGACGCGCTGTCGAAGCTGGCCAGCAGGCGCGGATCAACCGTCACCGTTACCGTTTTCGACTCGCCGGGTTTCAGCGCCACCTTGTCCCAGCCGCCGAGGCGCTTTGGCGCTTCCCAGCCGGCCGAGGCGGGGGCCGAAACATAGACCTGCGGTACGTCCGAAGCGGCGACCTTGCCCGTATTGGTTACGGTGAAGCTGACGCTCAGCTTATCGCCCGCCGTCGAGGTTTTCAGGTCGTTGTAGCCGAAGGTCGAATAGGTCAGGCCGTGGCCGAAGGCGAACAGGGGTTTCAGGCCCTTCTTGTCGAACCACTTATAGCCGATGGCCGCGCCTTCGATGTCGTAATTGACCTGGGTGCGGATGGTCTCGCTCTTGGGGTCACCGTCCAGCTTTGGACGCGGCAACTGATCGAGCGAGGCGGCAAAGGTCACCGGCAGGCGTCCCGACGGCGAGATTTCACCGGTCAGCACGCGCGCAATGGCCGTGCCGCCCTTGGTGCCGGGATACCAGGCTTCAACCACCGCCCCGACCTTGGACAGCCACGGCATGAAGACCGGCCCGCCCGTTTGCAGCACGACGACGGTCTTTTTATTGGCCTTGGCCACCGCGTCGATCAGGGCGTCGGCGTTTTCATCGAGCTTCAGTTCGGCATCAAGCGATTCGCCCGTCCACTGGGTGCCGAACACGATGACCACGTCCGCGCCTTTGGCCGCCTTCACCGCCGCCTTGACGTCCTTGCCGTCATGATAGACGACCTCAGCCTTGCTGCGGGCTTTCAGCGCTTCGACCGGCGAGTCCGGATAGTAGGTGAGGGGGCCGGGGAAGGCCTTGGGGCCAAGGCCCAGATCCTTGACCGGATTACCTCCCTGACCATAGACCTGCGACGAGCCGCCACCGGAGATGACGCCCTTATCCGCATAGCCGCCGATGACGACGATCTTTTTGGCGGTGGTCGCCAGCGGCAGCAAGCCGGTGTTTTTCAGCAGCACAATGCCGCCTTCGGCATCGGCCTGTGTGACGGCGGCGTGTGCCTTGAAGTCGATCTGATCTTCGGCCACCGGCACGGGCTTGTCAAAGGCACCGGTCGAGAACAGGCCCCACAGGATGCGGCGCGCCATATCATCAAGACGCTCTTGCTTCACAAAGCCGTTTTCGATCGCTTCTTTCAGCGGCCCGGCGAAGTAGTTGCTCTTGTCGAACGGATAGCCCGACTGCTGATCGAGACCGGCATTGGCGGCCGGGATGGTCGAATGGGTCGCGCCCCAGTCCGACATTACATAGCCCTTGTAGCCCCAGTCTTTTTTGAGGACTTCGTTCAGCAGGTAGTCGCTTTCGCAGGCATAGACATTGTTGACGCGGTTATAGGCGCACATCACCGAGGCCGGATTGCCGGTTTCGATGGCAAACTGAAACGCCAGAAGGTCGGATTCACGCCCGGCCTTGTCCGAAATGTTTGACGAGGCGGTGAAGCGATTGGTTTCCTGCGCATTATAGGCGTAGTGCTTGACCGTCGAAATGATGTGGTTCGACTGGATGCCGCGGATCTGCTCACCGACGATGATACCGGCCAGCAGCGGGTCTTCGCCGCCATATTCGAAGTTGCGGCCATTGCGCGGTTCACGCATCAGGTTAACCCCGCCGGCCAGTTGCACATTAAAGCCCGACAGGCGCGCTTCGCGGCCGATCATCGCCCCGCCCTTGAAGGCCAGATCGCGGTCCCAGGTCGCCGCTGTGGCCATGCCCGATGGCAAGGCCGTGCGCAGACGCGGCTTATCACCTACCTGAGAGGCGACGCCGACGCCCGCGTCGGTTTGCCACTGGTTCGGGATGCCCAGACGCGGCACACCAAAGACAAAGCCGGCGGATTGGTGGTGGCTTTCGACTGGCGGCTTCCAGTTCAGCCCGGCAATATCGCCGCGCGCATTGAGCCAGTCGGCGGCGGTGGCGAAATGACCGAAGACGAGTTTCAGCTTCTCGTCCTGCGTCATTTCCTTAAGCAGCAGTTCCGTCCGGGTGTCGGTATCCAGCCGGGTGTCGGTCCATGGCGTGGCCTTGGGGGCCTCTGCGGCTGCGGCCGGGGCCTGAGCATAGGCGGGTGCGGTGGAGGCGAAGGCGAAGCCAAGGGCGGCGGTCGCCAGCAGGCTGAGCTTAAAATGGCGCATGATCGGTGTCCCTGGAATGGTTTTGTGGTTGGGCAATTTCATAAGCCGGGATCGAATGTCTGTGAAGTCAGTTTTTATGACATCGATGTCTTTTTTGGAATGGCTCAGGACAAATCGCCGCTTTATGAGGGATTTACAAAAGCCTGTGGTCGTCCCCCTTGTAAGGGAGCGGCGTTGCGCCTAGATTGTTTGACGGCGGGTCGTGCTGCGGCTCACGTCAGCGAACACCTAATCCTTCTGACCTTAATCTCTTAGAACGGGAGCTGTCCCTGACTGGGACCGTGGTCCCTATCATATGGCTCCCACCTGATACGTCAGGTCTGAGTGGATTTAAACGCTTCGCAACGGTTCCCGTGGCGCCGCCACCCCTCCGGGGTGGCGAAGCCACATTCTCTAAGTTTCTCAGGGCGCCGCCACCCCTATGGGGTAGCGAGGTTTTGACCGTCTTTCATTAAACCGCGCAATCGTTACAATCCCAACTTGACAGTCACCGCCTTCGTCTGGAATAAGGCGGTTATCCTCAGGGAGTAGCCAGATCGCCGCGTGTGATCGTTTGATGTCGTCAACACGAGCCTAGCTCCGGCATCAGACACCGTTTCGGCGGAATGGCGAGACTGAGGGCGGGTCTGACCGACCTGTCCTAGCCAACCCTTAGAGATTGAGTCTCACCAATGGAAACCATTGCAACGCCCCTGATGTGGGGGACGTTCGCGGCCTTTGTTGTTGTCGCGCTGTTTATCGATTTTTTTGCTCTGAACAAACAAGGGGCCCACAAGGTCTCGATGAAAGAAGCGGCCATCTGGTCGCTGATCTGGGTCGCCACCTCCTTTATTTTCCTCGGCATTATGTGGTGGGAAATGGGTGGGCTTTCGGGCGATGCCGCCGCCAAGGCTCTGGCCAATACCAAGGCGCTCGAATTCACCACCGGTTACCTGGTCGAAAAGGCGCTGGCGGTTGATAATATCTTCGTCTTCCTGATGCTGTTCACCTATTTCGCCGTGCCGGCGGAGTATCAGAAGCGCGTGCTGATGATCGGCATTCTGATGGCGCTGGTCCTGCGCGCAGGTATGATCGTGGTGGGGGCATGGCTGGTGGCGCAGTTTCACTGGGTGCTCTACGTTTTTGGCGCGTTTCTGGTGTTCACGGGCTTCAAAATGTGGCTGGCTGCCGGTCAGGAGCCTGATCTGGAAAGCAATCCGGCCCTGAAATGGGTGCGCAAGACCTTCACCATCTCGCCCCATTACGACGGTGAGAAGTTCTTTACCCGTATTGATGGCAAGCGCATCGCCACGCCGCTGCTGATCGTGGTCATCCTGATCGGTATTATCGACGTGGTGTTCGCGGTGGACTCGATCCCGGCCATCTTCGCCATCACCACCGATCCGTTTATCGTCCTAACCTCCAACGTCTTCGCTATTCTGGGCCTGCGCGCCATGTATTTCCTGCTGGCCGGGATGCACGAAAAGTTCCATCTGCTGCCCTATGGTCTGGCGCTGGTTCTGGTCTTTGTCGGTACCAAGATGCTTCTGATCGACGTCTATAAGATACCGATTGTGTGGTCACTCACTGCCACGGCGTCGATACTGGTCCTGACCATGATCCTGTCCATTCTGGTCAAACCAAAGGGCGACGCTCACCCGACCGGGGCCTTCCCGTTCGATTCGAAGAAGAAAAACGACGAAGAGTAACCTTTTGCCCCCTTTGGTTCCCTCCGGAGGGGGCTCTTGCTTTTTAGGGTCTGGCATGGCCTTAAAAGGGCATGTCAGACGCCAAACCCGCCTTGCGCAAAGAGATGAAGGCCCGCCGGACCGCCCTGGCCGCCGCATCGCCGGATGCGGGCGAATGGCTGGCCGAGGCCTTTGTTGCACGCGGGGTGTGGCCCAAGGCGTCGGTCGTGGCCGGGTTTCACCCGATAAAGGATGAGATCGACCCCCGACCTCTGATGCGGCACTTTCAGGCGTGCGGCTACGCTCTGGCCTTGCCCAGCATCGAAGCGGAGGGGCGCATGATCTTCCGCACCTGTACCCTCGACGCGTCTCTGGAGGCAGGCCCGTTTGGTACACAGCAGCCGCGTCCCGACGCGCCGGAGGTGTTCCCCGATCTCATTCTGGCACCGCTTCTGGCCTTTGATCGCGAAGGCGGGCGACTGGGTTATGGCGGCGGCTTTTACGACCGCGCTTTGGACTATCTTCGCTCGGTAAATCAGAGTAATGAAAATCCATTGCAAGTGTGGGGCGTGGCCTTTTCCGCTCAGGCGGTCGCCTGCGTGCCCACCGAATCCCACGATCAGCGTCTCGATGCCGTCCTCACCGAACAGGGTGTCGTCGAGATTAGAAAGAACACCTGATGCGTTTTGCTTTTTTCGGTGATGTGGTCGGCCGCGCCGGCCGCGACGCCGTTTCTGAACATCTGCCCTTTGTGCGCCGGGCGCTTGACCTCGAATTCGTTATCGTCAATGCCGAAAACGCCGCTTCTGGTTTTGGCGTGTCGGAAAACACCGCCAATCAGTTGTTTGAGGCGGGGGCGGACTGCCTGACGCTCGGCAACCATTCCTGGGACCAAAAAGAGGCTCTGACCTATATTGTGCGTGAGCCGCGCCTGATCCGCCCGCTCAACTACCCACCTCTGGCCGATGTGCCGGGGCGGGGGGTTAATCTGTTTGAAACGGCGTCGGGCAAGCGGATTCTGGTGATGAACGCGCTGGGTCTGGTGCATATGGCGTCGATGGACGACCCGTTTGCGGCGGTCGATAAGGCGCTGGAAAGTGCGCCGCTGGGCCTCGTGGCCGATGCGGTGGTGGTAGATATCCACGCCGAAGCGACGTCTGAGAAAATGGCCATGGGGCATTTCTGCGACGGGCGCGCTTCACTGGTGGTGGGCACGCACACCCACGTGCCGACAGCCGATGCGCAGATCCTCCCCGGCGGCACCGCCTATCAGACCGATGCCGGGGCCTGCGCCGATTACGACAGCGTCATCGGCATGGACAAGGAGGAGCCGCTGCGTCGCTTCACCACGCGCATCGGCAAGGAGCGCTATAAGCCGGCTTCAGG
>NZ_JAIXSV010000084.1 GCF_027484505.1 Asticcacaulis sp. | reverse complement strand
TCAGCGTCCGTCAAGGCGTTGGCCGCCCCGATCAGGGCCGCACATTCATGGGTGATGATGCGCGACGGAATGGCCTCCACATAGGAGACCAGCGGGGCCTTGGCCTCCATGCGGGCGCGGAAGCGCGCTTCGTCGATATATTTGGCCAGCTTGGGCGCGATACCCCCGGCGATAAACAGGCCCGCCGTCGCCCCGTGGCACAGGCTGAGGTCACCCGCGACCGAGGCCAGAATATCGAGGAAGGTTTCGACCGTATAACGCGAACCCTGCGCATCGGGACCATCCAGATGGGTGATCTGAGCCGGGGTCAGCTCCAGCGTCGGTTCGCCGCGCACATTGGTCACGGCCCTATAGAGATTGACGAGGCCCGGGCCGGACAGAACCATTTCAATGGTCACGCGCCCGTGCTTTTTCGACAGGAAGCGGTGGAGTTCGCGCTCGAAATCATTGACCGGCGCCCACGAGGCATGGCCGCTTTCGGTCGAGAGGCAATAGGGACCATAGGGGCCACCCACCAGCACCGAAGCGCCGAAGCCGGTGCCTGCACCCATCACGGCGTGCACATTGCCCTTGCCTTCGCGCAGCGGCCCGATACGGCGGGTGTCTTCGTCCTGAAGGTGCGGCAGGGCATAGGCCAGACCGGCATAGTCGTTGATCAGGCGCACCTTGCGCGCAGAGGTGTGATGCGCCAGCTCAGTTTCCGTCACCAGCCAGTCGAGATTGGTGAATTTGATGGCCCCGTCATTGACCGGCCCGGCCACGGCGATGACCGAAAAATCGAGGTCCGGACGCCCGCTCAAACCGCCGAAATAGTCGTCGATGACGGCGTAGAGGTCCTTATAGCCATCCGTATGGAAGCTCTTGAACTCCGTCAGCTTCGTCTGACCGCCGCCCCGTTCGGCAATGGCAAAGCGCGCATTGGTCCCGCCGATATCACCGACAAGGCCTCTGAACACCTGTGACGAAGCTGAAAAGGTGGTCTGATTATCGAAAAGCGCCGTCATAATACCTTACCAGAAAACGGAGCCGCCTGAGACGGCTTCGCCGACCAGACGCCTGAACGGCGCGAAAAGCTCACGCCCCAGACCGTCGGCATCCGCCGGTCGGGGTGCGCTTTCCCGCGCCATCAATTGCGCTTCATCACCTATGAAGCTCAGGTTCCCGTTTTCACAGTCCACGCGCACAATGTCCCCTGACCGTAGTTTTGAGATCGGTCCGCCGTCAACGGCTTCTGGGGTCAAATGGATGGCCGAAGCCACCTTACCACTGGCCCCCGACATGCGTCCATCCGAGACAAGGGCCACCTTGCGGCCCTGATCCAGCATGGCCGACAGGGAGGGAGTCAGGCTGTGCAGCTCAGGCATACCGTTGGCTTTTGGCCCCTGAAAGCGCACAACGCAAATAAAATCGCCTTCCGGGAGCCTATTTTCCTTAAAGGCTTTCAAAAAATCGTCCTGATCGTCAAAAACGGCGCACGGGCCTTCGACGACGCGGTGCTCAGCCTTGACCGCCGAAATCTTGGTCACCGCCACGCCCAGATTGCCGCGTAGCTCACGCAATCCGCCTTCGGGCGAGAACGGGTTGGTCACCGGGCGCAGGATGTCGAGGTCGAGCGATTCGGCGGGCGCATCGACCCACACCAGTTGCCCGTCGCGTAAGCTCGGTTCCTTGCCATAGGCGGCCAGACCCGGCCCCCAGACGGTATTGACATCGGCGTGCAGCAGACCGGCCGACAGCAGTTCCTTGATGACAAAGCCGATACCACCCGCCGCGTGGAAATGGTTCACATCGGCCGAGCCGTTGGGATAGACGCGTGCCAAAAGCGGCACGACGCCCGACAGGTCATTCATGTCTTCGGGCTTGAGGACGATCCCGGCGGCACGCGCCATGGCCGGCAGGTGCAGGGCGTGATTCGTCGAACCGCCGGTGGCCAGAAGCCCGACCACGCCGTTGACGATGGCGCGTTCATCAATCACATCGGCCATATAGGCCGGCGCCTCGCTGAGCGCCGAGGCCTTGGCGGCCCGTTCGACCGCGGCGCGGGTCAGGGCGTCACGCAGCTCACCGCGCGGCGGCACGAAGGCCGCGCCCGGTACGTGCAGGCCCATGATTTCCATCAGCATCTGGTTGGAATTGGCCGTGCCGTAGAAGGTGCAGGTGCCTTCCGAATGATAGGAGGCCATTTCCGCGGCCAAAAGCGCGTCGCGCCCCACCTCGCCCTTGGCGTACTGGGTGCGAATCTTGGCCTTTTCCGGATTGGGCAGGCCTGACGGCATCGGGCCCGACGGCACGAAGATCACCGGCAGGTGGCCAAAAGCCAGCGCCCCCATGACCAGCCCCGGCACGATCTTGTCGCAGATGCCCAGCATCAGGGCCGAATCAAACGCATCGTGGCTCAAGGCAATGGCCGTGCTCATGGCGATGACATCACGCGAAAACAGGCTCAGTTCCATGCCCGGCTTGCCTTGGGTCACGCCGTCGCACATGGCCGGGACGCCCCCAGCCACCTGAGACGTAGCCCCCACATGGCGGGCATAGTCGAGGATCTTTTCCGGATAGCGGTAATAGGGGGCGTGCGCCGACAGCATGTCGTTATAGGCGGTGACCACGCCGATATTGGGCACCTTATCGAGCGCCAGAGCCAGCTTGTCCGTCTCGGTCATCGGAGCGGCGACGTGGGCGTAGTTGGCGCAGGACAGCTTCTTGCGGCGCGGCTCACGCGACTTGTAGCGCTCGACGCGGGCCAGATATTCGGCGCGCGTGGCTTTTGAGCGCGCGATGATGCGGTCGGTGACGGACTTGAGGACGGGATGAAGCTCGGTGGTCATGTTATCTTTTCGCTGTTGAAGGCCGGCCGTTACGGACACCAGACGATGTCAACGGGCACGGGGCATTGGGCGAGGAAAGCACCGATGGGCGCGGTGTCGGGGTTGGGATCGGCGATGGCGGCCATGAGCGCGTCGCGCTTTTCCTGACCGGTGATATATAGCACGATCCGGCGCGAGCGGTTGAGGGCCTTCACGGTCAATGTGATGCGCGGCAGTTTCGGCTCTGCGCCGCCACTGGCCGGGGCGACCGGCAGGACCAGCGCGTCCGTGTCATAGACCGTGGCATTGATCGCATGGTCGGGGAAGATCGAGGCGTAGTGCTTGTCCGGCCCCATGCCCAGCAGGGTCAGGTCAAACGCCGGGGCGTCACCATTATTGAAGCCGCGCAGCAGGCTTTCCGCCTTTTGTGCACACAGGCCCGCGTCGCTGAGATCACGGATCAGGGTGTCAAAGCGCATCCCTTTGGCAATCACCGGCGCGGCGGCCTCGGCCATCATCTTTGTATTGGAGGCCGCGTCATCGACCGGCACGAAGCGCTCATCGACCTGAGACAGGGTGACTTTGTCCCACGGCAGGTCCAGTGTCGCAAGCTGCTGATAGACCGGCTTGGGCGTGCCGCCCCCGGCCCCGATCCACAGGGCCTGACCACGTTCGGCAATGGCCGCCGACAGGGCCTCGGCAATGGCCGCCAGCACGGCGGTTTCGGCCTCGGCCGCGCTATCGAAGGTGCGCAGGCTGTGAATGCCGATGGCCTCAGTCATTCCACACCCGATGGTCGCGGTCGAGCAGCATATAGGCGCTCATCGGGCCATTGGTCCCGGCGGGGTAGATTTGCGGCTTGGGATAGGCTTCGGCCCACGCCGCCGAAATGCCATCGACCCACGCCCAGGCGGCTTCGACCTCATCGCGGCGCACGAAGGCGGCATTGTTGCCGTTCAGCGCATCGAGGATCAGGCGCTCATAGGCGATGCGGCGACGCGGTGGCTTATCACCATTGCTATCGAACGCGCTTTGCAGCGACAGCGACAGGTCGAGCGGCTGAAGCTGCATGCCGTCGGCGCTAAGACCCGGTGCTTTGTTCATCACCGTCAGCTTGATGTCTTCGTCCGGTTGCAGACGGATGACCAGCCGGTTGGGCTGCGCCGCCGAGCCGAAGATCGAATGCGGCACCGGGCGGAACTGGACTACCACCTCAGTGGTGCGCGACGGCAGGGTCTTGCCCGTGCGCAGATAGAAGGGCGTGCCGGCCCAGCGCCAGTTGGCGATTTCGGCCTTAATGGCGACATAGGTTTCGGTGTTGGAGGGCGAGCCCTTTTCGGCCTCATAGCCCGCCACCTGCTTGCCTTCGGCAAAACCCGGACCGTACTGACCGCGCGCCGTCACATCGCGCACATTATCGGCGGTGATCGGCTTCAGCGAACGCAGCACCTTGACCTTTTCGTCACGCAGCGCATCGGCGTTGAAGTTGGACGGCGGCTCCATAGCCAGCAGGCAGACCAGTTGCAGCAGGTGGTTCTGCACCATGTCGCGCAGCGCGCCGTAATCATCGTAATAGCCCAGACGATCGCCTGTACCGACGGTTTCCGAAACGGTGACCTGCACGTGGTCGATCGACTGCGCGTTCCACAGCGGCTCAAACACCGTATTGGCAAAGCGCAGGGCCAGCAGGTTCTGCACCGTCTCCTTGCCCAGATAGTGGTCGATGCGGAAGGTGCGCGCTTCGTCGAAGGCGTGGGCAACCGAATCGTTGATTACCTTCGAAGAGGCCAGATCACGCCCCAGCGGCTTTTCAATGATGACGCGGTTGGGCGCCTTGCTCAGGCCGGCACTTTCCAGATGTTCGCAGATCGGCTTGAACAGCGACGGCGACACGGAGAGGAAATAGACGACCTCAAGCGCCTCAGGCTCACCCAGTTCGGCCTTCAGCTTGGCGCCCCACTGTGGGTCGGAAGCATCGAGCGCGATATGGCTGAGGCGCGGCAGGAACTGATCGAGCGTGGTGGCTTCGAGATCGGCCCCGATGCGCTTTTGCACAGCGGCGCTGACGCGCTCAAGGAAGGCCGGGCGGTCCACCGCCTCACGCGCGACCGAAATGATGCGCAGGTCCTTATCCAGAAACCCGTCCTGATCCAGCATAGCCAGAGACGGCCACAACATGCGCAGCGCCAGATCACCGGTGCCGCCGACAAGGACGAAGACGGGTTTACGGTTCGCGGTAAAAGTCGATAAGCTCACGATAGGGTTCCTGGGTCTTGGCGGGTGACGTCGGGCCTTTTTAGCAGGCGGCTTATTACGCAAACGTCACAGCGCGTCAAAAAATTTTGACAGCGCTGTCATAACGCGCGTCCGCCTGCGGGTCAAGCTGGGAATTCGCTCTGACTCTGTATATAGGGGCCGGGGCTGCGCCTCAAGGTATTAAATTGGTATTATCGCGGTACGGACGCTGTATACCCTACCCCGTATTGCGCAGGGCCGAGGCGATGCCGTTGACGGTCAGTTGCATGGCCAGCTTGACCAGCTTGTGCTTGTTGCCTTCGCGGCGCTTTTTCAAAAGCTTGACCTGCATGCGGTTGAGCGTCTGGAGCAGGGCGTGCGAGCGTTCAATAGAGCCGCGCAACTGCTCATGGGTGGACAGAAGCGTGCCTGCCTTGCGGATGCGCTTGGCCAGCGCCGTCATCTCTTCGTGCTCCTGACGGATGGTGGCGAAGATGCGCTGCGCCTCGACCGGATCAGAGGCCATGCCGGCATAGAGCGCCGCCATTTCCATGTCCGACTTGGCCAGCGCCATCTCCATATTGGCCAGGAAGACCTCGAAGAAGTCCCATTCATTGCACATGTCGATCAGGGTCTGATCATCGACCCCCAGCGCCTTGACCGCGGCGTTGAAGCCGTAGAAGCCCGGCAGGACCATGCGCGACTGCGACCACGAAAAGACCCACGGGATGGCGCGCAGGTCCTCGATCTTGCCCGACCTGGTGCGCGAGGCCGGGCGCGAACCGATCTTGAGGTCGGAAATCTCCGAAATCGGCGTCACCGAGCGGAAGAAGTCGAGGAAGTGCGGGTCGTCATAGACCAGCGCGCGATAGGCCTCGAATGAGGCCTTACACAACTGATCCATCAGCGGGCCGTACTTGGCTTCGGCCTCGGATTCCTTGATGTGGTGGGCGTCACGCGCCTTGACCGGCAAGGAGGCGAGGAACACCGCCGCCGCGAAGGAATCGAGCGTCTTGCTGGCCGTTGTCTGGTTGCCGAACTTGCGCGCGATCATTTCGCCCTGTTCGGTGACGCGGATCTGACCTCCGACCGTGCCTTCGGGCTGGGCCATGATGGCGTTGTAGGACGGGCCGCCGCCGCGACCGACCGAACCGCCGCGACCGTGGAACAGACGCAGCGCCACGCCCTTCTGATTGCACACCGCCTTGATGGCCGATGAGGCCTTATGCAGGCTCCAGCGCGAGGCCGTATAGCCGCCGTCCTTGTTGGAGTCCGAATAGCCGAGCATGACCTCCTGCACCGCCGGACGCCCCATCAGCGAGCGCATGGCCGGCAGACCCAGCCAGCGCTTCATGATGTCCGGCGCAGCCTCAAGGTCTTCGATGGTTTCAAACAGCGGCGACACGCGGATCATGGTGTGCGGCGACGGCCCACCATAGACCAGACCGGCCTGTTTCAGCAGCACCAGCGGCTCAAGGATGTCCGACACCGACTTGGCCATCGACACCACATAGGCCCCGATCGCGTCCGGCCCGAAGGTGCGGATCACTTCGGCCGCCGCGTCGATGATGCGCAGTTCGCGGCGCGTCTCATCGGAATATTTGGCGAAGGGCCAGCGCAGCAGGCGGTCATTGGTCAGCTCCGCCACCAGCGCCGACACGCGCTCGTTTTCCGACAGCGAGCTGTAATCCAGCAGTTCCGACGACTGCGCAAACAGTTCGGCAATCACGCGCTCATGCACAGCGGAGTTTTGCCGCATGTCGAGCGACAACAGGTGGAAACCACACGAGCGGGCGATCTGGATGGTGCTTTTCAGCGTCCGCCCGACCAGCCGCTTGCCGCCATATTCGATCAGCGAATCGCGGATAATCAGCAGGTCACGCACAAAGTTTTCCGACGTCTCATAGGCCCCGGCCAGCGGCGAAGCCAGCGGGTGCGGCAGTTTGAGAATGGCCTGCCAGGTCGAAGCCAGCCGCGTCTTGATAAAGGTGATGGCGCGGCGATAGGGCTCATCGACGCGGTGCACATTGGTGTCGGACGATTTGCGCGCCAGCTCCAGCAGCGCATCGGTGACCGGCGCCAGTTCCTCGGACAGGGTCAGTTCGATATCAAGCTTGTCCAGTTGCTGGAAATAGAAGTCGAGCACCAGCTTCGCCTGATTGTGGAAGGCGTAGTTCATCGTGGTGTCATCGACGTGCGGGTGGCCGTCGCGGTCACCGCCGATCCACGAGCCGAGTTTCAGCACGTTGGGCAGTTCGCCCTCCAGCTCGATCTCACGATTCCAGTCGCCATAAAGTTCAACCAGCGCCGGCAGGATGGCGCGACGCACGGCCCCCAGCGAGTTCTGAATCTCGTCGGCGACCGTGATGCGTTCGGGGCGATTGAGGCGCGTATTGAACAGCAGCGCCACAGCGCGGAACAGGTCTTCTTCCAGCGCCTTACGCTCCGAGGCGCGGGTCGTGCGCTCATAGGCCGACAGGAACTGCGTAATGTCGTATTCGCGCTCCACCACCGAGGCGCGGCGCATTTCGGTCGGGTGCGCCGTAAACACCGGCGAGGCCAGAATGCCGTTCAGCGTCTCTTCGATCTCGGCCTGCGAATGGCCCTTGGCGCGCGCCTGCTGCACCGCATTGGCCAGAGTGATGGCCTCCTGCGTGCCCGGAAAGGTCTCGACACGCTTGAGATTGGCCACGTCTTCTGACAGGACGGTCAGGGTGGACAGGCAGGTCAGGACGCGCGCCGCGTGGGCGGCCTCGGATTCGCTTAAGTCATCGACATCGGCATTGTCGGCGCGCAGGGCCTCGATCTTCGACAACACACTGCCGCGCCCGAAACTGTTGACGGCGTCAGTCAGAAACCCCTCCAGCATGGCGGTGTTCTGCTTGACGTGATCGATCATGGCGTCGGTCATCGGCGGGCCTCCTGAGTCTGTGTCGGTGCAGCCTGAGGCGTGTGCGGGAACCGGGCGGGTCTGAGCGTACCGGTAAGCGGCATCGGCTCAGGGCAGGCAAGGCTGAGGACACACAAAACCTGCCGCAGACGGCAGACCTCAGGCAGGAATTTCTCCACCCTAGCGCAAAATTTGTGCGCCGCAAGAGGGTTTGGGCGCAGATTTTTGCACCGCGATAATATGACGAATAATTACAAACGCTTGCCCTCTGACCGCAGGGCAAGAAAATTAAATGTCTGACTAGATTGAAGAAAAAGCCGTTTAGTTTGAAACATATACCGTATCCGAAGATAGCGGTAACACTTATCTCAACATTTCGTTCATGGCCTGCGCCGCCTGAAACGACTGACCGATGCGCCAGGCTTTTTCACGCAGCGCCTCGGCGCGCGGCCCGTCAAACACCTCAGCCGTCGTTTCCGCCCACAGGTCGAGCCAACGGTCGAAATGCTGACGTTTCAGCGGCAGGGCCAGATGTTTGGGCAGGGGTCGTCCCTTGAACAGCGGCATGTCCGGGCGCGGGCCGTTCATCACCATACTCCAGAAGGCGGTCAGCATATCGAAATGCGCCGGCCAGTCGTCAACGGCGGCGTCAAACACCGGCCCCAGCAGGGCATCGATACGCGCCCGCTCATAGAAGCGTTCGACCAGACGGCGCAGGTCAGCGGGGGCAAAGGTCGGATCACTCATGCTCATCTCTTAACACGCCTTAACCGCACTCCCTCACCAAATGCTAAAGCCTGTGCGTTAGGGTCGGGTCTGGCGCCTGAGCGGTTAACACCCGCCACGTCGCCGCGCCATGTGACAAATCACCCGCGTACAGTTTGCGTCAAAGGAACTAAGATGGCCAAGGCTGTTTTCCATCGAAATCAACGTGTTTATGTCGAGCCCGTCGGCACCTGGGCCATGATCGAACAGGTGAAGCCGGTGTGGGTCGCGGGCTTTGAGGAACCGATCCGCGTCACCTATGACTGCGGTCTGGGGCGCGATTTCCGCGCTGAGGAACTGACGGCGGAAACCGAGATTGAGGCGGCACCGGGCGAAGCGCCGGGGCATACGCCGTGGCGGCTGATGCGGGCGCGCAACCGCGTGCAGGCCGTCGAAGATTGCGCCCACCACCCCTATCCGGGCACCTATCCGGTGGTCGTCACCGACCCCAATGACTGGGGCGGCTGGCGCGTGCCAGGGGCCGAGTACGACCGCGATCCGGCCCTGATCGAGATGCAGGCCCGCCTGATTACGGCGGCCCCGCGCTTTTTCAATCTGGCCCGCGAACTGAGCGACTATGTGAAAAACAACGACACCCCGGCCCTGCCGGAGCCCCTGCTGCGCATCGCACGGCGCTTTGAGCAACTGCGCCGCGTAATCGAAACGCCGCCGCCCGACGCCCAGACGCGCCCGATGGAGCCCCCGATAGAGCCTCAGCCGGAACCGGAAATCAGCGCCACAGCCGCGGAATAAAAATTCCAATCGGTTGCCTACCGAAAATTGGGTAGGGCCGCATTGGCTTTTTGCAAGACTATGCAAGGATGGACGGCTAATCTGTTGCCGACCTGCTTTGTTTTGCGAGACGCCGCGCGTATGTACCGTACCGATATCGCCCGCCCCATCCGTCTGACCGATTACCGCGCGCCGGATTTTGTCATAGCTGAAACGCATCTGGCGTTTGATCTGCACCCGACGCAGACGCAGGTGCGGGCGACCTATCGCATCGAACGGCGCGGTGCCGCGGACGCCCAGCTGGTCCTGCTGGGTGAGCGGCTGACCCTCAAAGCGCTGCGCCTTGAAGGCGTCGAACTGACGCCCGACGCCTACACCCTGTCGCCGGAATGCCTGACCGTCCCCGGCGTGCCCGACCGCTTCACGCTGGAGGTCGAGGTCGAGATCAATCCGCAGGAGAACAAGACGCTGGAAGGGCTCTACATGTCCTCCGGCCGTTACTGCACGCAGTGCGAGGCCGAGGGCTTTCGCAAGATCGTCTATTTCCCCGACCGGCCGGACGTGCTGTCGAAATATACGGTGCAACTGCGCGCGCCGAAGGCCGGTTTCCCGCGCCTTCTGTCCAATGGCAATCTGATCGACAGCGGTGAAGAGGGGGACGCCCACTACGCCGTATGGGAAGACCCCTTCCCCAAGCCGGCCTATCTGTTCGCGCTGGTCGCCGGCGAACTGGACGTCCTCGAAGACCACTTCGTCACGATGTCGGGGCGCACGGTGGATCTGAAAATCTTCGTCGATCCGGGCATGAGCGCGCGCGCCGCCTACGCCATGGACGCGCTGAAACGTTCGATGCGGTGGGACGAAGCGACCTATGGCCGCGAATACGACCTCGACCTGTTCATGATCGTCGCCGTGCGCGATTTCAATTTCGGGGCGATGGAGAACAAGGGGCTCAACATCTTCAACGCCTCGCTGCTGCTGGCCGATGCGCAAACGGCCACCGATCTCGACTATGAGCGCATCGAAAGCGTTGTGGCGCACGAATATTTCCACAACTGGTCCGGCAACCGCGTCACCTGCCGCGACTGGTTCCAGTTGTGCCTGAAAGAGGGCCTGACCGTCTTCCGCGATCAGAGCTTCTCCGGTGATCAGCGCGGCCACGCGGTGCAGCGCATCAAGGATGTGAAGATGCTGCGCGCGCGGCAGTTTCCGGAAGACGCCGGGCCTCTGGCCCATCCGGTGCGCCCGGCCGCCTATCTGAAGATCGACAACTTCTACACCGCTACCATCTACGAAAAGGGCGCGGAAATCGTCGGCATGTTGAAGACGGTCGTGGGCGCGGACACCTACCGCCGCGCGCTCGACCACTATTTCGATACGCACGACGGCACGGCGGCGACGCTGGAAGACTTCCTCAGCAGCTTCGAGGCCGTTACGGGTCAGGACTTTTCGCCCTGGCTGAAATGGTACGTGCAGGCCGGCACGCCCACGCTCCGCATCGACGCCACCTATGACGCAGACACGCAGCGTCTGACCCTCAACGTGGCGCAGATAACGCCCCCGACCCCGTCGCAGGCGCATAAGGCCCCGGTGGCGATCCCGGTGCGGCTGGGCCTGCTGTCTGAGGCCGCTGCACCGCTGAGTTTTGTTCACGCGGGCGAAAGCGTGACGGAGGCGTTGTTCCTGTTGAGCGAGGCGCAGGCGCGATGGGTACTGGACGCGGTGAGCGAAGTGCCGGTGATCTCGGCCCTGCGCGGCTTCTCCGCCCCGGTCAAGCTGACGCTGGACGAGCCAGAGGCGCACCGTTTTGCCCGCTTCCGCGGCGATCCCGACCCATTCAACCGCTGGGAGGCCGCCCAGAGCCTTGCCAAGGCCCTGATCCTCGATCCGCAAGGCGACGCCGCCGCCTATGCCGAGGCCCTGCGCGCCACCCTGACCGATCCGGCGCTGGATGCGGCGTTCAAGGCGCTGATGACTGGCCTGCCGACCGAGATGGACCTGGCGCAGAACCTGACGCCGGTCGATCCGGCCTTCATCCATGCGCGGCGCAAGGCCTTCAAGGCCGAGCTGGCGGCCGCGCTGAAAACCGATGCCGAAGCCCTCTATGCGGCCCTGCCTGCCGAGCCGACCTTCAGCCCGGATGCCGCTTCGGCTGGCCGCCGCGCCCTGCGTAACGCCCTGCTTGATCTGATCGTCGCCGCCCCTGACAGTGACGCGGATGGGAGCGAAGCGACTAGCGACCAAGCGGGAGCGCAGGCTACGCGCCGCCCGGAGGGCGCAGCCCATCTCGAACGAGATGCGGCGAAGCCCCTGAGCGCAAAACAAAAAATCGCCGAGGCGCACTACCATGACGCCAGCAATATGACCGACCAGATGGCCGGTCTGTCGGCCCTGTCGCAGATCCACGGCGCCGCGTATCAGGCGGCGCTGGACGACTTCTATGCGCGCTTTAAATCCGAGCCGCTGGTGCTCGACAAATGGTTTGCGGTGCAGGCGGCCTGTGCCCATCCGGAAACCCTGACGCGCATGCGTTCCCTTGTCACGCACCCGGACTTTGACCGCAAGGTGCCCAATCGCTGGCGCGCCGTGGCGCAAGCCTTCGCCGCCAATAACCCAGCCATTTTCCACGACGCCTCCGGTGAAGGCTATGCCTTTATCGCCGACGAAATCCTCAGCGTGGACCGCTTCAACCCGATGACGGCGGCACGCCTGATCGAAGCCTTTGGCGGCTTCAAGCGCTATGCCGAGCCGCACCGGGGCCTGATGCAGGCGGCGCTGGAGCGGATTATCGCCACCGAGGGCCTGTCGAAGAATGTCGGCGAACTGGCCGGAAAGGCGCTGGCGGGGTAACGTGCTCCCGTCAGCCCCACTCAAAGACGGCCGTTCGCTTAACCTGTTGACAAACTTTAAGGTTTAAAACTCTTCACAGAGGCCGCCCGCACGGCCTCTGTTTTGGTATGTGCGTAAGGGAGTCAAAAGTGGCGGGACTTGAACGCGTGCGGTTCATGGTGGTGGATGACAACACCCACATGATCCATATTGTGAAAACGATTTTGCGCGGTTTCGGTGCCACTCATGTGTTTGAGGCGCGCGACGCCGGCGATGCCTTTCAGCGTCTGCGCAACGATGCCATCGACATCGTGATCGTTGATTTCATGATGGAAGTGCTGGACGGGGTCGAATTCGTCCACATGGTGCGCAATTCCTCCGACAGCCCCAATCGCTACGTGCCCATCATCATGCTGACGGCGCATTCGGAACGCTCACGCGTCACCGCGGCGCGCGATGCTGGCGTCAACGAATTCTGCGCCAAGCCGGTGACGGCGCTGGAACTGTACCGCAAGGTCGCCGCCGTTATCGACAAGCCGCGTCCCTTCATCAAGACCGCCAACTATTTCGGGCCCGACCGCCGCCGCCGTCAGGACGCGAAGTATCAGGGCAAGGAACGCCGTGAGGGCTGGAGCGAGGATCACAAGCCGCCGGTTAAGGAGGCTGCACCGGCTGCGGACGAAAATGCAGCGGCCAAGGCGGATTGAGGCGGATTGAGGCGGAGGTTTTTTGCCCACAGCGCAGTGAGGCCGTCCCCTTTTTAACGACCGTAAGACTCTCGACAAAGGGTTAACGCGACGTTTACCCTTTCAGTTGTACCCGAATCAAAGCGGGTAACCTCTTTCCCGCCGCCCAAGCCCCCTTTCGGATTGCCCGACGCGCATGAAGCTCTTTTCGACACAGCCTGATCGCGAGGGAGCCCGAGGCGGCTCTGTCGCCCGGCTGGGCGGGGCTCAGGGCGGCGGATCGCTCAAATCCGGCCTGCTGACACAGGTCAGTCCCCGTATGCCCCTGTGGATGCGCGTCGGTGGCCTCAGCCTGGCGCTGGGCCTGATGCTGTTTGCGGCCATTTCGTCGGCGCGTCTGCAAAACGACCTCTCTTCAGGGCAGGCCGCGCGCGACAGTGCCGCCTATGGGCAGGCGCGACTGAATGCCCTGCGAGCCGACAAGGCCGTGTCCGTGGCCCGCACCGCCATGGAGGGGGCACTATCCACCTATGAGGCGGAGCCCGGCGCCGCTCAGTCCGCCGTGCAACGCGCGTTTGAGGCGTCGGCGGGCACACTGGCTTCACTGGCCCTTATCGACGCACAGGGCCGTATTGTAGCCCGCACCGGGCAGGATGAGGCCAGCCTTCTCAGTGAGGCGGCAAAGTCGGACGACAAGGCGTTTACGGCCGTGGCGCTGGGATCACGCCTGACGCGTACAGAGCGCGCCTATCTGGTGCGCACCCCCGCCCCCGGCCGTGTACGCGCCGTGGCAAGGCTCAATAATCCGCTGCGCGACGCCGAAAACACGCGCGACAATCAGATTATGCTGATCAATGCCGCCGGCGACATCCTGAGCGCTTCGGACGAGCGTCTGACCGGACAGAATATCCGCAAGGCCCTGACCGTCACCCCGGAACAGATACGCGACAATGCCAGTCAGGTCCGCATCAGTCAGGGCACGCTGGAAGAAAAAGGCTTTGTGCGTATCGCCGCCGCGCGCGAAGGCGAAAACGGTCTGACCACGCTTTATGTTGAACCATCGGGCGCCGTGGCCAGCGGAAGCTGGCTGGGGACGGCCTCCCTGTTTATCGGTCCGCTGATTATCGGGGCGCTGTTTGGTCTGCTGCTGATTGTGCAGGGACGGCGCAATTCCGAAACCGCGCGTCAGTATGAGGCCAAGGAGACCCGCTACCGGCTGGCCGTCGAAGCGGCGCGCTGCGGTATCTGGGAATGGGACCTCGAAAGCGATCAGGTCTTCATGTCCGAGGTCACCGGCGTCATGTTTGGCTGGGGCGGCAGCGGCGTGGCGACGACCAACGAAGTCCTGCTGCGCATCGCCCCCGAACACCGTGAAGCGGTGCGCAAGGCCCTGCTCAATGCGCGCGGCCACGGCGCGCTCGACGTGTCTTTCCGCGTGCCGGGCGACAATGGTCGCGCCATCTGGGTCGATGCGCGGGGTCAGGCGACCGGTCCGCGCGGCCCGGCGGGCTTTACGCGCCTGTCGGGCGTGGCGCTCGACGTTTCCGAAGAACGCGCGGCGCAATCGCGGGCCCAGCGCGCCGAAGCCCGCCTGACCGGGGCCATCAATTCGGTGTCGGACGCCTTCGTCCTGTGGGATCGCCGCGGGCGGCTGGTCATGTGGAATGAAGTGTTTGGCCACACCTTCAGCATCGACCCGCGCTTCCTTAAGGCGGGCACGTCGCGCGAACTGATCGAAAAGGTCATGGCCATCGCCATCCGCCGTCAGGAGCCGGTGATCGACGGCCGCGAAGGCGTGGTCGAAGCCGAACTGAACGACGGGCGCTGGATACAGATTTCCGAGAGCCGGACGCTGGAAGGCGGCACGGTCGTCACCGGGGCAGACATCACCGCCATCAAGATTCAGGAGGAGATGAGCCGGCGCAACGAAGAACAGCTTCAGGCCATGGTCGATAAGCTGGAACAGAGCCGCCGCATCCAGACCGACCTCGCCAAAAAGTACGAAATGGCCAAGATTCGCGCCGAACAGGCCAATCACGCCAAGTCGGAATTCCTGGCCAATATGAGCCACGAACTGCGCACGCCGCTGAATGCCATCAATGGCTTCTCCGAGATCATGGCGGGCGAAATGTTCGGGCCTTTGGGCCACGCGCGCTATAAGGAATATGCGGGCGATATCCTCAGCTCCGGTCAGCACCTGCTGGCGCTGATCAACGACATTCTTGATATGTCGAAGATCGAAGCGGGCAAGATGACACTGCGCTTTGAGCCCGTCTCGGTCGAAGAGGTGGTGGACGATACGCTGCGTCTGGTGCGGCAGCGGGCGGAAAAGGCGGGGCTCAAAATGCGCGTGCACCTGCCGCAACTGCCGGATATTCAGGCCGATTACCGCGCCCTGAAACAGATCCTGCTCAACATCCTGACCAATGCTATCAAGTTCACGCCGTCGGGCGGCACTATCACCGTGTCGGCGGTCCCGACCGACAGCTTCATGCACCTCTATGTCGCCGACACTGGCATCGGCATCGCCCCGAAGGACATGGAGCGTCTGGCCCGCCCGTTCGAGCAGATCGAAAACCAGTTCTCGCGCACCAAGGAAGGCACCGGCCTCGGCCTCGCCCTCACCAAGTCGCTGATCGAGATGCATTCGGGCCGTCTGGAGGTCGATTCCACCGTCGGTCAGGGCACCACGGTCAGCGTCATCCTGCCCCTGACCCAGACCAGCCCCGGGGCCAGTGCCGACGACACGCCGGATACCCCGGACACGTCGGGTCAGATCGCCGCGGCCTGAGATGGCTGAGGTCTGTTCCCCCTGCACCCGGCCGTGACGGACCGGCGCACCCTGTGGGGCATAGGCTGCGGCGTCATCGCCGGTGCCTTATGGGGCCTTGTGTTTCTCACCCCCGAACTGACGGCCGGCTTTACACCCTTGCAACTGTCCGCCGGGCGCTACGTCGCCTACGGCCTGATCGCCGCCGTGCTGATCGCCCCGCGCTGGAAACAGGTCTGCGCGCAGGTGGATGCCAAGGGCTGGCGCGCCCTGATCCGTCTCAGCCTGCTCGGCAATATCCTCTACTATGTCTGTCTGGCGCAGGCCGTGCAGTCGGGCGGCGTGGCCATGACGACCCTGATCATCGGCCTTTTGCCGGTCAGCGTCGCCGTGCTGGGCCGTCACGACAACGGCTCAGTGCCGTTGCGGCGTCTGGCCCTGCCGCTGGCGCTCGGCATGGCCGGTATCGCCTGCACCGTCTGGGGCAGCGTGGGGAGCGCGTCGGGTTCTCTATTTGGCATTGTCTGCGCCTTTGGGGCGCTGATCGCGTGGACGCTGTACGCCGTGGACAACAGCCGCTGGCTGAGCCGTCTCGATACGGTGTCGTCACAGGACTGGAGCCTGCTGACCGGTCTGGTCACCGGGGCGCTGGCGCTGGTTCTGGCTGTCCCTGCCTTCCTGCTGTCGCCGGGTACGCATTCGGGGGCTCAGTGGTGGGGCTTTGCCGGGCTGATGACGGGGGTGGCGCTGCTGTGTTCGGTGATCGGCAATGCCTTCTGGAACCGCGCCAGCCGCCTGCTCCCCATGACGCTGATGGGGCAGATGATCCTGTTCGAGACGCTGTTTGCCCTGCTCTACGGCTTCCTGTGGGAAGGCCGCTGGCCCCATCTGACGGAGGTCATCGCCATCGCCCTTCTGTGCGCCAGCGTGCTGACCTGCGCCGCCGCCCACCGACCGCGCAGATCAGCGTGAGGCCGAAGCGGCGGCCGCTTTCGACTTTTCTTCCGCCTTACGCACATCCGACAGCGCCTTGGAGCGCGCACGGAACGGCGTCTTGATCAGCGGTTCGGCGACCTTGGCGCGCTCCTCCTGCGGCAACTGGATCAGCAGCGAAATGACCGCCGTTTCGATCTTGTCCTTGGCCGAGGCCTCGGCGCGGCGCGCCTTGGTGATTTCGGCCTGAATGGCCACGGGGTCGGGTTTCGGCTGCAACATCAGCTCAGCGGCCGATTTGCGATAGGTGCGGCTCTGGTCCATATCGCCTTCACCGGCCAGCGCCGCATCAGTCAGGATCTGACGCGCCATTTCCTGATTGGCCGGGCTTAAGCCCTCGATCATATGCAGCAGGGCCGGAGACGACTTATCCGGCTTGGGGCGAAAGTGCTTGGACGCAATCACGCCGACGCCGATCAGCGAGCCCAGCAAAAACACATTGAGCGCCAGCGACACGCCCAGCCAGGTGCGGGCGGTGGGCCGCTTTTTCGAGGGCACGGGCACGACGGTCTCAGGCATTACCAGTTATCCACCTCGGCCAGACTGGCCGAGGCCAGCACCGCTTCGGCACGCGCTTCGGACAGGGTCATCAGCCCGATATTGACGCCGAAAATAATGCCCGCCGCACAGGCCGCCGCCAGACCGATACCCCCGGCCAGCCAGCGCCGACGACGCGGCCGCGCCGCAACCGGGGCCGGACGCGCGGCGACACCCGCCTGCATCATGCGCGCCAGCACCTCCCATTGCAGGGCCACGGAGGGTTCGACCTCCTCTGCCGACGACAGCCAGCTATCGAGCGTGCGCGCTTCGGCCAGCACGCGGCGCGCCACTTCCGGGTGCTGCTGCATGAACAACAGGGCGGCGGCGCGCTCCGCCTGCGGCCAACGCTGGGGTTCGGCCCCATAGGCCTCGACAATCGCTTCGAAGCGTTCGGATGTGATCTGAATGTGCATCATAACGCTCCTTTCCTAGATCTTATTGCCTTGAATAACTTTTAACACCGGTCGGCCACTGGCCGCTGAGCCGCCGATCAGGTCGCCGCGCGCCTCGCTCAGTTTGGCTTTGAGCTGCCGCCGCCCGCGCGACAGCAGGCTTTCCAGCGCCTCGACCGAAATCTCCATCAGGGCCGCCGCTTCGATATTGGACAGTTCCTGATAGTAGCAAAGGACGATGGCCACGCGCTGCCGTTCGGGCAGGGTCGAAAGGGCGGCTTCGACCGTCTGGCTCATCTGCTGCTGATCGAGCCGCCGGGTGGGGTTGGCCGTCGGATCGGCCAGTTCGATCTCCGTATGATCGACCATGTCGCGCCGCCGCCGCAGCCGGTCGTAACACAGATTGACCGCCACCTTATGCAGCCAGGTATCGACGCGCGCGCGGCCCGGCACCCACAACGGGGCCTGCTTCCACAGGCGCAGCAGGGCCTCCTGCGCCACGTCTTCGGCCTCGGCAGCATCATTGAGCAGACGCCGCGCCAGCGACAGGACGCGCGGCAGTTTGCGGGCCACGAGGGATTGCGTGGCGGCCGCGTCTCCGCGCGCCACAGCGGCAATCTGCGCCTCGTCCGGGTCAAAGCCCGTGGTCATGACCTGTCCTGTCCCCTGTTGTTTCGGGTGACGGTGTTCCGCCTCATGCGTCACATTACTCATAAGCGGGGCCTTTACGCAACAAGGGTTTAGGCAACCGTTTGCGGCCCGCTGACCGTCCCGGTTGTCATAGCCTTTCACGCGACACAGGGATAATTCCGTCGCTTGCGTTTATTCGCGCGGGGCGACCACGGTCTCAAACGCATTGCGGGCGCGTTTGCGCAGGTCTTTCAGCTTCTTTTCCAGCGTATCGAGACGGCGTGTGTGTACGGCGCGCGCCAGCTTGCGCTGAAACGCTTCCGGTTCTTTCGAAGGATCGTCATTGGCATCCAGCGACACACGCATCACCTGCGCCAGACTTTGCTGCACGCGCCAGGCGGCACTCAGCGCTTCGATGTCTTCCGCTCTCGCCAGACCGGCGCGCTGCATGGCCTGAAGCGCGGCAATGGTGCCGACGCGCAGCGGCCCGCCATTGGCGGCGTGCACCAGTTGCAGATACTGGGCGGCAAATTCGCAATCGACCTGACCGCCAACCACCAGCTTGAAATCCCAGAAATTTTTGGCGGGGCGCTCCTTCTCCATCAGGGCGCGCATATTGAGCACGTCCAGCGCCGTGCGCGCCTCAGACCGCGTGGCACGCAGGATGGTTTCGAGCTTCAGCCGCACCAGATCGGCGAAATCCTCGGACGTCGCCCAAACCACGCGGGCGCGCGTCAGGGCCTGAAACTCCCAGGTATCGGCGTCCTTGGTGTAGTAGTTTTCAAAGGCCGCCAGCGACACCGCCACCGGCCCCTTGGCCCCGGTGGGGCGCAGCTTCATGTCGATTTCGTACAGCGTGCCTTCGTGGGTCGGGGCCGAAAGGGCGGCGATCAGGCGCTGCGTAAAGCGGCCAAAGAAGGTTTCCGCCCCCCAGCCCTTGATCGACGACATTTCCGACGGATCATCGGGCAGATAGACGGTCATCAGATCGAGGTCGGAGCGCGCCGTCATCTCCTGTCCGCCCAGCTTGCCCAGCGCCAGAATGGCCACCTGCCCCGAGAGCTTTCCGCCCAGCCGCCGCACCTCCTCCAGCGCCAGCGGCGACAGATGGGTGATGCAGGCATCGGCCAGACGCGCATAGGCCGCGCCCGCCGCTTCGGTCGTCAGGCGGCCGTTGAGAATCTGCATCCCGATGCGGAACTGCTGCTCACGGCAAATGCGGCGTAGCGCATTCATGACGTTTTCCAGCGCGTTTTCCGGGTCAGGCGGCACGCGCTCGACCTCCGCCTTCATCAGACGGTCCAGTTCTTCGCCCAGCGGGTCGAAGAAGCCAGCGTCCAGCATGGCGTCGAAAATGGTCGGATGCCGCGACAAAAGCTGCGCCAGACGCGGGCTGAAGCCCATGATTTCGACAATCGCCTTAAACAGCTTGGGGTTGGCGAGGAACAGCGACTGAATCTGCACCCCGGCGCTGAGGCCCGAAAAGAAGACGGCAAAGCGCGTAAAGGCGATGTCGGGCGCGCCCGTCTCGTTCACCGCCTCCAGCAGGCGGGGCACCAGCCGGGTAAACAGTTCGCGGCCGCGTGGTGTGCGCGTCGCCGGAATGCGTCCGTGGTGCCAGCCGCGAATGGTCGCCGAAATCTGTTCCGGGTGCTCAAAACCCATGCGCGCCAGCGTCTTCAGCGTTTCCGGATCGTCCTCAACCCCGGTGAACACCAAGCTGCCGAAGGACGACGAAAGGTCTTCGGAATCGGAGAACAGCTCGCCATAGTGGCCATTGACCAGCCGAAGCGTCCGCGAGACGGCCAGATCGAAACGGCTGAGGTTGGAAAAGCCGCACATGGCGGCGACGCGCATCCGTTCGTCCTCGGCTTCGGGCAGGGTGTGGGTCTGCTCATCGGCGATCATCTGTACGCGGTGTTCCCAGTCGCGCAGGCGCACATAGGCCTGTTTCAGTTCCTTCGCCACCGCCGGGGCAAGATGCCCGGCACGGCGCAGGGCATCGAGGGCATCCAGCGTGCGGCGCGAGCGCAGGGACGGGTCGCGCCCACCGAGGATAAGCTGCTGCGTTTGAACGAAAAACTCGATTTCGCGGATACCACCAACGCCCAGCTTGAGATTGGCACCGGCAGGGTCTAGCCGCTCATCGACCTTATAGGTGTGGATCTGACGCTTGATCGACTGAATGTCGGCAATGGCCGGATAGTCGAGGCTGCGCCGCCAGATGAAGGGCGACAGGGCCTGCATGAAGGCCTTGGCCTCGATCATGTCGCCGGCGATGGGCCGCGCCTTGATGAAGGCGGCGCGTTCCCAGTTTTGCCCCACCGTCTCGTAATAGTTCAGGGCGAAGGGCACGCTGACCACGGTCGGCGTTGACGACGGGTCCGGGCGCAGGCGCAGATCGACGCGGAAGACGTAGCCGTCGCCGGTGCGCTCTGAGAGGATGTTCGACACACGCCGCGCCAGCCGATCGACAAAGACCTGCGCCTCCACGCCCTCTTTCAACGGCAGGGCGTCCCGCTCGGCAAAGAAGGTGATGTCGATATCCGACGAATAGTTCAACTCGCCTGCCCCGTGCTTGCCCATGGCCAGCACGAACAGGCCCGGCATCAGGCCGCGCTCACCCCTGAGGTCATAGTCGATCAGGCGGCCGCGGTCGCGTTCTTCGCGCACAGCCAGCGCGATCCCGGCATGGGTCACCGCATCGGCAAAGCGCGTCAGGGCAGCGGTGACGTGATCGAGCTTCCACACATCGCCCAGATCGGCCAGCGCCGTCAGCAGGTGGGTATCGGCCTTCAGGTGGCGCAGCACGCGCTTGGCGGCATCGACATCGAGCGTTTCGACCGTGTCCGCCTGATCGGCCAGCGCCTCGGTGGCCAGCAGGATGGCCTTTAAGCGCGCTTCGGGCGGCGACATCAGGGTTTCACGCAGGCGCTGCGGTTCGCGCCGCATCAGCCCGGCCAGATAGGGCGAGGCCCCAAGCACCGGCATCAGGGCCGGACCGGCGCGTTGCAGCAGGTCGGGCCAGCCTTCGGCCTCGGCCACTTCGGCAATCGCCTCATAGGCGTACAGCGCCGCGCCGTCGTTCAGCACCGGCCCGCAGGGATGCAGACGATCCACCAGCGAGGAGAAAAGAATATCCGCCATGCCCCTCTGTTAGGCGAATCGGGCCGCAGACACAAGGGTGGCCTTGGGTTTCCCTCTGTGCAAACGGTATACAGCCTTGATCAGACAAGCACCCGCGTGCGACCCTGAAGCGGCCTATACTTTCGTCCCGTTCGGTTCACGAAAATTAGAATAATATAAAAATAAGAAATCAAGACCAATACCGTCGAGATTTTCGAATTAACGCGTTATAAAGCGTATGTCTTTATTAAAAACACTCCGCCCTTATCGAAAGTACCGCGTCCATGTCCTTTGCCCGATCGCTCCTGATGCCCAAGAAAATCCTCATCGCCGGATGGATCATGATTCTGGCCTTGTGGCTGGCCATCGCCGTCGAGCGGTTTACGGACATCGAGACCCTGCCCTTTGTGCGGACGGTCTTCATCTATCTGGTGCTCGACTATATGTGGGCGACCTTCTACCGCCAATGGCGCGGTCAGGCGAATTAGGGGCTGAACTCACAAGATTCAGAGCGGTCTCACCCAGTGACGACGCAGATAATCGGCGAATAGCGGCACGGTGAAATCAATGTCGCCGTGCGACGGGCTGTAGATCATGCCTTTGCGGATGATACTGGCCCGCATCGGCCCCAGCTTTTGCACCTGCCGGTTCATGGCATCGGCGATATCACCTGATCGGTAAGGCCCATCGCCCAGTCGGGCCATGGTGCAGACATAGTCTCTTTCCGCCGGGGTCAGGCGATCAAAGCGCACTTTGAAGAAGCCATCATCCAGACGCGCGACGGCATTTTCGGAAGACTGTTCGACATCCTGACGATCAATGGGTGACCGCTCCGCCGCATTCCATGCCTGATACCCCCATTCCTGCAAAAAATAAGGATAGCCGCGCGTCTTGCGCACAATCTCGTCTATGGCCGCCGGCTCAATACGTTCGCCTTCCTCTTCGATAGGGGCCCGAATGGCGCGTTCCGCCGCCTCTGGGTCCAGAGGCCCGACTGAGGGATAGGCGAAAAGCCGTTCGGCATAGGATTTTGCTTCACCCGATAGCGCCGCGACCTGTGGCAGCCCCGCCCCGAAGAACAGGATGGGCAGGTTCCGCTGATTGACCCTGTGGATCGCCACAATCAGGGCGGCGTAGTCTTCCAGTTTCAGATACTGGACTTCGTCGATCAGCAGGGTCCATCCCCTGCCCGCGGCCTTTGCCGCCTCCCCAATCTTCAGGAAAAGCTCCGGCAGGTCCAGTTCCAGAGTGCCACTGTCGGCAACGCCGGGCTCCGCCTCTACTGAAACCGAAAAATCGCCCATTTCGATTTTGAAGACCGAGGCAAAGCCTCTCAGGGCGCGCAGGGCCGCGTGAGCCGAGGCTTTTGACTGCGCCACAAAGGACAGTTTGCGCAGGACCTGAGCCATACGCGGATAGAGGAGTTCCGCCAGACGCCTGTCTTCGGGCGCCTCGATCATGGAGGTGAAATGTCCGTTGGTTTCGGCGATTTTCTCGATCTGATTCAACAGGACGGTTTTGCCGACACCGCGCAAACCCAGCAAAATCTGCGACTGCGCATTGTTGCCCAGAAGGACGCGCTGGGTGGCGACATCCGCCTCCCTCAGTATGTTATCCCGACCTGCCAGCTCAGGCGGCGGCGATCCAGCGCCCGGCACAAACGGATTACGAACGGGGTCCATGGCGTGCCCACACTGTAGGAAGGTTTAAAGGCGTATATGTTTGTATATGGCAGTATATCGAAAAGTCAATATACACCGATATACATTGCTAAACCTACCCCACCGGTGGCAGGACCAGCGCCGTGCGCAGGCCCGGCCCCTGATCGCCATAGACACCGGGGCCTTCGTCGATGCTGAGGTGGCCCTTGTGCGCCACGGCCACGGCCTCGACCATCGACAGACCCAGCCCCACCCCCGGCAGGGAGCGTGAATTTTCCAGCCGCACAAAGCGCTGGGTGATGCGCGCGCGGTCGGCTTCAGGCACGCCCTGCCCCGTATCGGTGACGGAAAACTCGATCTCACGCCGCGAATTGTGCCTAAGCCGCAGGGTAATGCCGCCCGTCTGGGTGTATTTGATGGCGTTGTCGAGCAGGTTGGCCATGGCCTGCGCCAGAAAATCACGGTTGCCATAGGCCTTCACGCCGGGCTCGATCTCGGCGGTAAATTCCAGCCCCTTATCCTCGGCCAGAATTTCAAACAGCTCACGCATGTCTTCGGCCAGCGCCGACGCGTCAAACAGCTTCTGATCCGGGGCCTGACCCGCCGCCTGAAGCCGCGAGATGGAAAACACCGTCTGGAAGGTGCGCAGCAACTGATCGGTTTCGGCCAGCGCCCGCTCGATCACCTCCGGGGCCTGCGACGGGTCTTTTTCGACGTCGTAAAGCGACACTTCGAGCTTGGAGCGCAGGCGCGACAAGGGCGTGCGCAGGTCATGGGCAATGGCGTCGCCGGCGTATTTGAGATTGCCCATGGTTTTTTCCATGCGGTCCAGCGTCTCATTGACCCGTTCGGCCAGGGCATCGAACTCATCACCCGAATTACGCAGCTTCGCCCGCGCCTTGAGGTCGCCCTCCTTGACCAGATCAAAGACCTGCATCAGGCCCTGCACCGAGCGCGACACTTCGTTATTGATGATCATGCCGGCAAACAGGCCCAGCACAATGACCAGCACGCCGCCCCCCCACAGGGCCTTAAAGCCCATGTCAAAGCCCTTTTCCGACCACGAGGTGTCCATGCCGACATAGAGGGACAGGCCGGGCTCCAGCGTCACCACCTGCCCACGATAGGCGTAGGACTTACGCTTGCCCGCCGGATCGGTCAGGCGGTAATTGATCTGAAACGGGCGCTCATCGCCGCCGACATAGCGGGCCTTTTCGCGGATATGGTCAAAGACCTGCGGCGATACCTCGGTCGTGGCGCGGCGATTTTCGGCGAGAATCTCGCCATCCTCGCGATAGACGATCTTGACGAAAAACCACTCGGTGATGTCTTCCTGACTGAGGGTTTCGACAACCGCCTCTTCGCCCTGTTCGCGGTACACCTCCTCCAGATAGTCGATGCGCGACTTGACCTGCGCGTCGGACACGGCCTTGGTCTCGGCCGACGAGGCGATATAGATATAGGCAAAGATCAGCACCGCCACGAAGGAATAGACGGTGATAAACATCAGGGTCAGACGGAACGGCGTCTGCCTGAACATGGTGGCTTTCAGCGAAAAGCGCGCGGGGTTGGGAAGGGCGATCACGACCTGTTTTTAGGGCTTGAGCTGATAGCCTTCGCCGCGCACCGTATGTAGCATCGGGCGGTCAAAGCCCTTGTCCAGCTTGGCGCGCAGACGCGAGATATGCACATCGATGACATTGGTCTGCGGGTCGAAATGATAGGCCCAGACCTTTTCCAGCAACATGGTGCGGGTCACGCTCTGACCCACATGGCGCATCAGGAATTCCAGAAGCTGAAACTCGCGCGGTTGCAGGTCGATCTCGGACGTGCCGCGCTTCACCACGCGGGTAATCAGGTTCATTTCAAGATCGCCGACGCGCAGGGTGGTTTCCACCGCGCCCGTGTCCTTGCGCCGCAAAAGCGCCTCAAGCCGCGCCACCAGTTCGACCAGCGCATAGGGCTTGACCAGATAGTCGTCGGCCCCGGCCTTGAGACCATAGACGCGGTCTTCGAGTTCACCCAGCGCACTGAGGAACAGCACCGGCACGTCGATCCCTTCGGAGCGGGCGATTTCCAGCATCGACACGCCATCCAGCCCCGGCATCATGCGATCCAGCACGACCACGTCGAATTCGCCGTCGCGCAGCGCTCTCAGCCCGGCCTCACCGTCGTGGGTCACAACCGACTCAAAGCCCTGTTCGGACAGGCCCTTCTGCATGGTCAGGGCCGCTTCGACATCGTCTTCGACTATCAATACCTTGGTCATGTGCTGAACGCCCCGCGCAACCTTGTCTTTATCCTTAGTAAAGCGCGCCGCCGATCCTGTGAAGGGGCTGCGGTGTTAAAAAGCTGTCATGTAACACCGGCGGCACTAGGCCCAATTTCCGACTTTATTGCGGCGCACAAATCCCAAAAATAACCTCTGGCGGCCTATGCACAAATGCGCTTAATATCAGACAAAAGCGCACTTACAGGGGATACCGAAACCATGACCAAACCCCATTCACCGTTTGAACAGGGCCTGAAAATGATGGGCGCGCAGCAGCAACTGGCGGCGCGCAGTCTGGTCAATCTGATCGGCATGGTATCGGCGTCCTCCCACCGCTATGCGCAGGAAACCACGGCCTTTACGCGCGACGCCCTGTCGCTGATGCAGCAGGCGGCCCAGACGCGCGACCCGGCCGAACTGCGCGAGCTTCAGAGCCAGTGGGCCAAGACCTGCGTCAAATACGGTCAGAACCAGACCCGTGCCACCATGAGCTTTGTCGAACACTGCGGTCTTCAGGCGTTGAACGCCTCAGTGCCGCAAGGCGACGACCTTCCCCCCAAAGAATCCGGGGACGAATCCCAACCCAAATAGGAGTATCCCTATGCTGACTGGCAAAACCGCCCTCGTAACCGGCTCAACGTCGGGCATCGGACTGGCCATCGCGCGCAAGCTGGCCTCAAAGGGGGCAAAGGTGATGCTGAACGGCATGGGGGATGCCGCTGAAATCGAAAAGCTGCGCGCCGACATGGCGGCCGAATTCGGCGTTGAGGTGGCCTTTAACGGGGCCGACCTGACGAAGGCCGAAGCCATCGAGGCCCTGATCACGGACACGACGCAAAAGCTGGGTGGGCTGGACATTCTGGTCAACAATGCCGGCATTCAGCACGTGTCCCCCATCGAAGACTTCCCGGTCGATAAGTGGAACATGATCATCGCGCTGAACCTGTCGGCGGCGTTCCACACCACGCGCCTCAGTTTCAAGGGCATGAAGGAACGCGGCTGGGGCCGGATCATCAATATCGCCTCGGCGCACGCCCTCGTCGCCTCGCCGTTCAAGGCGGCCTATGTGGCAGCCAAACACGGCATTGCCGGCCTGACCAAAACCATCGCGCTCGAAGGGGCGGAGCACGGCGTGACCTGCAATGCCATCTGCCCCGGCTATGTGCTGACGCCGCTGGTCGAAAAGCAGATCCCCGATACCGCCAAAGCCCGCGGCCTGACCGAAGAACAGGTGATCAAGGACGTGCTGCTGGCGGCCCAGCCAACCAAAAAATTCGTCGAAACCGACGACATCGCCGAACTGGTCGTCTTCCTGTCTTCGGATGCGGCAAAGTCGATCACCGGTGCGCTGCAATCCATCGACGGCGGCTGGACGGCAGCATAGGCAATACTGGAAAAGCTTCTGAAAAGCGCCGATCATAATAGTCAGAAATCGTAGCTTATACCTCTTCGGCCGTTGGCATAACCAGCCAAGCCCTGAACCGTGATTTGACGGGGCGCATCTGCGGAATTATCATTAGATGATAACGGAGACGCGTCATGCCGAGCAGCTACAGCCTTGGGGCTCACTTCGAAAACTTCATCCAGACGCAACTGGCCAGCGGGCGCTACAATAATGCCAGCGAAGTCCTGCGCGACGCCCTGCGCCTGATGGAAGACCGCGAACGCCGTCTGGCAGCCTTTGATGCCGCCATACAGGAAGGCTTGCGCGATGCTGAAGCGGGGCGCGTCCATGATATTGAAGACGTGTTTGCCGAACTGGATGCTGAACTGGCAGCCCTCGAAAACAGACAGCCACATTCCGGCTAACCCCTTATACCTCCCCGCTGGCGGGGAGGGGGCCCATTTGCGGAGCAAATGGGGGTGGGGTGGTTTATCCGTCTATCTGCCTGTAAGCTGTGGCAAAGCCGCAAGACATCTCACCTGCGGCGCAGGCTCGTGCGGGAAGCTATAATACAAACACTCAGCACCTTCGGTCATTACCATAAGCAAAGGCACTACTCCGCCGGGACCTCGGACTCCAGTGCTTTGGCCAGTTGGTCGCGCGCCGCATCGGCAGCTTTCTGACGCTCCCACATACCGAAATAGAGGCCTTTCAGCTTCATCAGTTCGGCGTGATTGCCGCGTTCAGCCACCAGCCCGTCCTTGAGCACCAGAATTTCATCGGCCCCCACGACGGTCGAAAGCCGGTGCGCAATGACCAGGGTCGTGCGGTTCTGCGACACCTCATCCAGCGCCGCCTGAATTTCGCGCTCCGTATGGGTATCGAGCGCCGACGTTGCCTCATCGAGGATCAGGATCGGTGGCGATTTCAGCAGCGTGCGCGCAATCGCCACGCGCTGCTTTTCACCGCCCGACAGCTTGAGCCCGCGTTCACCGACCTCGGTGTTATAGCCCTGCGGCAAAGAGGCGATGAAGGCCGAAATCTGCGCCTGTTCGGCGGCGGCCTCGACCTCTTCGCGTGAGGCGCCGTTGCGGCCATAGCCGATATTGTAGGCGATGGTGTCGTTAAACAGCACCGTGTCCTGCGGCACCATGCCGATGGCGCGGCGCAAACTCGCCTGATTGACGTGGCGGATATCCTGCCCGTCGATTTCGATAGAGCCGCCCTTCACGTCATAGAAGCGGAACAGCAGGCGCGAAATGGTCGATTTGCCCGCGCCGGACGGGCCGACAATGGCCACGGTCTTGCCCGCCGGCACCTCAAACGACACGCCCTTGAGGATGGGGCGGTCGGCGTCATAAGCAAACACCACGTCCTTGAAGGCCACAGCCCCCTGCCCCACCTTGAGGTCCGGCGCGCCCGGCGTATCGACAACCTCCTGCGGTTCATCCAGCAGCTTGAACATGGCTTCCATGTCGATCAGGCCAGTGGAAATTTCGCGGTACAGCGTGCCGATAAAGTTCAGCGGAATGGCCAGTTGCATCATGAAGGCGTTGACCAGCACGAAGTGGCCCAGCGACTTGGTGCCGTTCATCACCTCATAGGCCGACATCAGCATCACAATGGTCATGCCGATGGAGAAGATCACGGCCTGCCCGATATTGAGCCAGGCCAGAGAGGTATAGGTCTTAATCGCCGCCTTCTCATAGGCCGCCGTGGCGCGGTCATAGCGGCTGCGCTCAAGCTGTTCATTGCCGAAATATTTGACGGTTTCGAAGTTGAGCAGAGAATCCACCGCCTTCGACATCGAGTCCGAATCCGCCTCGTTCATCTCCTTGCGGATGGCGATACGCATATTCGAGGCGACGATGGAGAACCACACATAGACGACCACTGTCGCGGCCACGACCGCCACATAGATCAGATCGAACTGCCACCCCAGCGCGCCGGCGGTCAGGACGAATTCCACCACCGTCGGGATACCGACCATCATGGTCAGGCGGATAATGGTTTCAATGCCCATCTTGCCGCGCTCGATGACCCGCGACAGGCCGCCCGTGCGGCGTTGCAGATGGAAGCGTAACGACAGATTGTGCAGGTGATTGAAGGCGCGATTGGACAGGCCGCGCACCGCGTGCTGCCCCACACCGGCGAACATGGCGTCACGGATATTGTTGAACACCTGCGACATCATCCGCGCCACGCCGTAGGCCAGCACCATGATCACCGGCGACACCAGCACCAGGGTCAGAAGATCGGTCTTACCGCCCGCCTCGCCCGGCGTGAAGGCGTTGGTGGCCCATTTATAGGCAAAGGGCGTGGCGATGGTCAGCAGCTTGCCCACCAGCATGGCCAGCAGCGCCCACACCACCTGCACCTTCAGGTCAGCACGACCCTCCGGCCACAGATAGGGTTTGAGGAAGGCGATGGTATCGGAGGCCTTGCCTTTCGGCTTGGGCATGGGGGCGGGCGCGTTCATCAGGCTGAAGGACTCGATTTTCGGTGCAGCAAAGGATTGCGCATATATAGGTCCGAGCCGGTACAAAATCCAACCAATGACCAGATTTATTTTACAATCAAAACTGATCGTATATGCTCGCAAATAATCAACACATCCCCTTTTTCGTGGGGGAGAAGATAAGAGGACGCCCGATGCTTCGTCGCACCCTGATCGCTGCCACTTTGCTGTTTTCAACGCCGGTTCTGGCGGCAGACAAACCCGCCGATACGCGACCGGTGCGCGTCATTCTGGTCGGCGACTCGACCATGACGGACAAGTCGGGCTACGGCAAAGGCTTCTGCGCGCAGTTCAAACCCGAAGTGGTCTGCGTCAATGCCGCGCGCGGCGGGCGTTCGTCCAAGAGCTATCGCGTAGAAGGCCTGTGGGACAAGATTATCGCGCAACTGAATGATGGCACGGCGTCAAAGACCTATGTGCTGATCCAGTTCGGACACAATGACGGCTCCTCCCGACCTGAACGCCACACCGACCTTGAAACCGAGTTCGGCCCGAACATGCGCGGCTATGTGCTCGATGTGAAGAAAGCGGGGGCGGTGCCGGTGCTGGTCACGCCCCTGACGCAGCGCCATTTCAAAAATGGGCAATTGCAGAGCGGCCTTCTGCGCTGGGCGCAGGTGACGCGCCTGATCGCGCGCACCACGGACACCACCCTGATCGACCTCTATGCCGAAGGTCAGGCAAAGGTGCAGGCGATGGGCGCGGTCGAATCGCTGAGCCTCGCCGGGCAGCCGGTGCCGCAGAATGTGCGCGACGCTGCGCCGACCGGCACCACGGTGCCTGCCAAATTCACCGACGCCTCACAGGGTCAGGGCTCAGCACAGGCCTTCGACTACACCCACCTCGGCCCTAGGGGCTCAGACTATTTCGGTCAGATGGTGGTCGATCTGTGGGTCAAAGCCGACCCCAAGGTGAAGGCACTGGTGAAGTAGCGAAAGAAAGCGCCTCCCCTGACTTCGGGGGAGGAACTTAAACCGCACACACCCCATCGTCACATGCCGGGCCAGCCTTGACCTCTGGCGGAAGGTCGTCCCAGGCGCGGTTCAGCACCTGCGTGAAGCCCGCCACCGGCTGCGCACCTGACACGGCATAGCGGTCGTTGATGACGAAAAACGGCACGCCCTGCACGCCGCGCAGGGTGATGAATTCCTGTTCTTCCTGCACCGTGTCGGCATAGCGGTCGGTTTTCAGGAAGGCTTCCGTCTCCGCCGCATCCAGACCGATCTCAACGGCCAGCGCCACAAGTGTCGCCTCATCAAAAAGGGACTGCGTTTCGGCAAAATAGGCGCGATAGAGCCGCTCAACCGCCTGCGCCCCAAGGCCCTTGTCCTGCGCGAACTTCACCAGCCGGTGCGCCTTCAGCGTATCGCCGTAAAACGTGCCTGCGAGCGTCATATTCAGCCCGGCCGCCGCCGCCATCTGCTCGACGTGCGCCTGATTTTGCTCGGCCTGAGCCGCCGTCAGCCCGTACTTCTGTTGCAGCATCTGCCCCACCGGCGCGACCGGCGCATCTGGTCCCAAGCGAAAAGCGTGATGGCGCACCGTCACCTGATGCTTACCCGCAAAGCCCTCGAGCGCCTGTTCAAAGTGGCGCTTGCCGATCCAGCAGAAGGGGCAGATCAGATCGGACCAGATATCAACGGTAATCGGGCTTGGGGACACGGACATAGGACCTCGCTTTCGTCACCGCATATCGGTCTTTCCGCGCCCCCGCGCAAGCAGGGAGGAAAAGGTAACCGCCTCAGGCCGCGACCGACAGGCGGATACCGAGCGCCTTGGTCACCGCCAGCAGGGTCGTCAGCGTCGGATTCCCCGATGGACCCAGCGCCTTGTACAGCGCCTCACGCGACAGGCCGGTTTCGCGCGACAGGTCGGTTATGCCGTGCGCACGGGCGACATTGTTCAGGCCTTTGCGGATTTCTTCGGCATCACCGTCTTCAAATACCGCCGCGAGGTAAGCCAGCGCGGTTTCCGGATCATCCAGAAATTCAGCCGGATCAAAAGGCGTGATTTTTTCCATCCTGAATATCCTCCCACAAAGCCCTGGCCGCCAGAATATCGGCATCCTGACTGCTCTTGTCGCCGCCACAAAGGAGAAGAATTATCTCCTCTCCACTGCGGGCATAATAGACCCGATAGCCGGGTCCGGTATGGATACGCAATTCATAAACACCGGCACCGACCGACTTGGTATCGCCTAAATTGCCTTCTTCCACACGCTCCAGCCGCAAGACAATGCGCGCTTTAGCCGAGCGGTCCTTCAGACCCTTTAGCCATTTTTTGAAGCGTTCTGTTTTGTGAATAGTGAACATAAGGACAGCATCCAGAATTTGGCATGGGATAGGGCCACATCATTCCAATTCCATCACAAACTTCTGAAACGTCTCAAACATCAAAATGGCCACCGACGGAAGACGCCGTCGGTGAGTTTATAGATATTCGAATAGACAAGGATTGTCAACTATAGTTATCATTTTGGACGCGCCAACAGAAGGTAACTACTGCGCCAGCAGGAACCCCAGCGGAATATCCACCCGCGCGCGCCAGTCGGCTTCGTTGTGCGTCGTGCCTTCGAACACCGAACTGCGCCAGTTGCGCCCTTCCACCCAGCCATAGCGCGGCAGAACCGTCTCCATTTTCAGGCTATAGGGCCGGTAGTTGGCATCGAGATCGCGGGTGCCGTGGTCCATATAGAGCCGCTGACGCTTTGGGTCGAAGTGCGCCGCGCGGAACCACGCCTCCCAGGCCTGCGCCGTGGCGTCCGCCGCCGCCTCGCGCGCTTCCGGCGTGGTTGGCGGGGCCATCAGCGGCCAGTGGATTGAGACGCAGGCCGCGCGCCCGAACACCTGCGGATATTCGCCCAGCGCATAGAGCGAGATCAGCCCGCCCATGCTGGAGCCCATAATGCCGGTATGCGCGGCATCGGGGCGGGTGCGATAGGTGCGGTCGATAAAGGGCTTTACCTCTTCGACCAGAAAGCGCAGATAGTCGTCGGCCTTGAGCTGCCCCCTGGCCATGTCCCTCACCTGCGCCTGCATATCAGCGGGCAGATAGGCCGCCAGCTTTTGCGGGAAATAGTCGGCATAGCGCGTGGGCGAGTTCCACACCCCCACGACGATGGCCTTCCGGTCCATGGCGCTGAGGGCCTCGTCAATGCCCCACTCCTTGCCGCCATAGGCGGTGGACGTCTCAAACAGGTTCTGCCCGTCGTGCATATAGATGACCGGCAGTCGCGGCCCCTTGGGGTCGTAGCCTTCGGGCACCCACACCCAGACATGGCGGGCGCTGACGAAACGCGAGGGGAAGGCCTCGTACTTATCGAGCCGGCCGTGCGGCACATCGGCGGTAGCGCTGACTCTCTGCGTCGGCACAGGATCAGCGGCCCCTGCCCCCACCGGTACAGCGAGGATCAGGGTGACAAGGAGCGCAATGAGGGTACGCATGATCACAACGCCTTGAAACGGATGGCCTGACCGCCGCCGGGCGCCAGTTTCAGCGTCAGGCGGTCTTTGGCGGTCACCTTGCGCTTTTCGATCCGCATCGAATGGCGGGCGTCTGTGCGGTAATCCGCATCGTCGCCGTCGCGGTAGATCTGCGCCTCATAGGTCTTGCCGGGCGTCAGGAAGTCGAGCGCGATGTCAAGACTGCGCGCCTCTTCGTCCGTCACCGCCCCCAGATACCAGTCGCGGCTGTGCTTATCGAGGCGCACCAGCGTGGCGTAATCGCCCGGCTCGCCGTTCAGCATCTGGGTGTCGGCCCAATCGGTCGGCACGTCCTTGATGAACTGAAACGCCGGCATCTCCTTCTCGTAGTTTTCGATCAGGTCAGCCGCCAT
>NZ_JAIXSV010000112.1 GCF_027484505.1 Asticcacaulis sp. | reverse complement strand
GCCGTCTTGCGGCTGTGGCAGGCTTGGCAGCTGCTGCGCAGGTTGGCCCATGCGAACGGGTCGCCACCGGCTGCCACTGCCCGTTCATGGTCGACCTGGGTCGCAGGCCGCGCCCTGCCCGGCGGGCAGTACTGGCAAAGGGGATCAGACCGCAGCTTGTCCCGCCGCACCTTCTGCCACTGCGTCGTGTTGTAGGGCCACTTCGCCATGTCACGCCCCCCGCAGTTCGGCAGACAGGCGGGTCACCTCGTCCCGGTTGCCAGCAGTGAAAGCCTTCACCAGGGCGGACACCATCGCCACTTGCTCGGGCTTGCGTTCCGCCGGCTGGGTGACGGGTTGGGGGCGCGGCTGGGGACGCGACAGCATCAGGCACCGTTCCCGCTCCGCCTCCAGCGCCCGCAGATTGCCCCGCAGGAAGGCGGACAGGTGCTTGTAGTCCAGGAAGTATTCCACCGTCTCGGCGGCCTCCCGCAACGTGGCCTGGGTGAACAGGACGGGCGGGAAGTTGAGCAAGCCAGCGATGGCCTGGATCTGCACCTTGGCGTCATCGAGGGGCTTGTTGCTTGCCCGAACGATGGCCAGCTGCGTCAGCCAGACGCGAACGACGCGGTGGGGCGCTTCCTGCTGCAACGCTTCGTCCAGCAGATCGGCCCGCCGCTTCGCCTCACGCTGCGTCGTCGGGTACACGATGGCAGGTGCCTTCCACGGTGCTTCCACCATGCGGGTCCCACTGCCCGTATCCACCGGAACCGTGTCGGTCATCAGGGCCCAGCGCAAGTTCCTGCTCAAGGTCGGCAGCGAGGGCGGCAGCGCCACCGCGCCGGGTTCCTTGGCGGGGATAGTGGCGATGTTGTTCATGGTTCACCTCGGGCAGTTCGTCGGTCCAGCGTTCCTGGTTCAGCCAAGTGGCGGGGTGGCAGGCGTGGGGCGCTCCCGGTTGTTTCAGGAAGCGTTCGTACCGCTGGACGGCTTGAAGCAAATCACCGAAGGGCGCCTTTGGCCGTGCTGCCTGGAAAGCCTTCCTGGCTGCCCCCTTGCCCACCTTGTGGGGGTAGGCACTCCACCACGCCTCAAAGTCGGGATCATCGCCTCGCACGCGCTCACGCGCGTTTACCCCCCGAAGGGGGGGTTCTTTATTCTGATATCTGTTATCTGTCGCGCGCAGAGGCGGTGACGTCACATCACCGTCACGTGACGTCACATCGTCGTTTCGTGACGTTTCATCACCGTTTCGTGACGGCTGGGTGACGTTGCCGTCACGTTGCTTCTTCCGTTCCCGATAAACACGGGTCCGTTCAGCACTGGTGTCCGATTCGTACTGTTCCTGATCCCAGTTCAGCAGCTTGTCACCGTTCAGGATGACACCCTGCATCGCTTCCCGAATGGCGGTCAGGTCCGCCGGTTTCAGGTCCAGGATGGCGGCGGCACGCTTGTCCATCCAGCCGGCCAGCGTGCCGCGTGGGGTGGCTTCCGAAGCGTGGCACAGCATGGCGGTCCAGGCGGCCAGCACAGCATGCACGGGCAAGCCGGTCTCAGCGGCGATCATGCGCCAATTCGGATCGTTGGCCGTGGCGTTGTAGAGGCGAACCCACTTCATGCCCCGCCCTCCAGCTGCCGGGCGATGGCGCACAGCCGGGCGGCGATGCTGTCCTTTGCCAGGGCGATGGTTTCGGGATCGGTGCGGAAGCCGCACCCGATGCGGCGCACGTCGCGGGACAGGTCCAGCAACTGCCCCGCCAGATGGTGGCGGTTCGGGGTGGGGTCAGTGACGGCGCTACGCATGTCCACCACCCATGCGAGTGGCGGGGATGGTCAGAAAAGCGTTAGCCCGAAGGCGGAAAAGATGAATGAAATCAAAGGGGCGTTTCTGGCGGTTAGCCATGACAACGGCTTGACAGCCCTTGCCCCTTGCACTCTCATCCCCTCCGCCATTTTCCCAAAGAAAATGTGCTTCACCGACCGGACAGGCGACTTGGCTTTTGCTATGACCGAATGCCACTATGGCGTGTCCGGGGCATAGATTGCCCCTGGCCTTCATGGCGCGGGTGATATGGTGTTCGGGGTTTTCCTTCATCGGTCCGATTCTATTTATGACGATAGCCCGGCGGAGCAATATCAGTTTCCCCGGCAATATCTGGGCAGGGTTGAGCCCTGTATCGGTGACTGGATCGTTTATCTGGAGCCGTCCAAGGTTCGGGAATCACGTGGCTATTTCGCGATTGCCCGCGTGCAGCAGGTGATTGCCGATCCCAAGGCTCCCGGCATGCATCTGGCGCTCATTGAGCCCGGTTCCTATCTGGAGTTTGCCAATCCCGTGCCGTTTCGGGATCGGGCGGGCCCTGTGGAGCGCGGGTTGCTGAATGCGGAGGGCAAGCTTTCAGGCCGTGCGCAATCCGCCGTTCGCTCCATCTCTTCCCTTGATTTTAACCGTATTCTGGAGCTTGGCCTGGAAGAGCGGGAAACCATCATTCCGCGCCAGGGTGACAGCGTCCCTTTGCCTGGTTTTGCCGAAGGTCAGGCACCTTTCATCTTTGAACAACCGCGCGAGCGGGTGGCGTCATTGACCACCCGAACTGTCCGTGACCGCGTCTTCCGGCGCGTCGTGCTGCGCGCCTATGGCGAACGCTGTGCGGTCACGGGCATGAAACTGATCAATGGAGGTGGCCGGGCCGAGGTTGAGGCTGCCCATATCCGGCCGGTGGAACAGGATGGGCCCGACATTGTCAATAACGGCATCGCCCTGTCCGGAACGGCGCATTGGATGTTCGACCGGGGGCTGATCACCCTTGAGGATGATCTGGAAATCCGTATCTCCCGTCATGTGAACGATCGGGAAAGTATCGAGAATTTCATAAACCGCACCCGGCGGGCCATGCCGCCCCCGCGGTTGGGCGACAGACCGCATCCGGCGTTCCTGCAATGGCATCGCGACAATCTGTTCAAGGTCTGAGGCTCCATTTCCCGGCTCCCCCCGGTCTTCCGTGCTCTCAGGGCAGGGCGGGGTGCGGGCGCATCATTCTTTGGCGGAAAATTCATATATTCCGACAGGCGCGAATCCCGGTTAGACTTTATACCAACGCCCATGAATGATCGCCCGATGCCAACGGGCGCCACCAGTCG
>NZ_JAIXSV010000203.1 GCF_027484505.1 Asticcacaulis sp. | reverse complement strand
GAAACCGAGGTTTTGGCCGCCAATGTGATGGCCCTGATCGAGCAGATCGGCATCGATCCGCGCAAGGTGGCGGTGGAGCGCAATCTCGAAATCGTGCCCAAATCGGCCTATGTCGCCACGCCGATCGAAGCTGGTGACCGCTTTGAGATCGTCCACTTTGTCGGCGGCGGGGATTGAGTCGTTAAGCCTTGCCCGTGAATGGGTTGACGATGCGCACACCTTCGATGGTGGCACCGTCCTGCATATCCTCAGTATAAAGGACGCTGGCCCCGGAGAGGATAGCTGCCGCAACGATAAATGCGTCATAGACGGATAAATGATAGCGTTCCGCCAGCCGCCGCCCAAGCCGGTGGGTCTCCCGCGTCACGTCGGTAGTCTCAAACAACCCTTCCAGCGTTTCCAGAAACCGCACGGTTTCAGACCAGTTCAGGTCGGTCTTACGGCGGATGACATTCAGCAGTTCGTTCAGCACCTGCACGCTGATCGTACCTCCGCCAGCGATGAGGTCGGCGCAGCACTCGCCCTTGTGCCTGTCTTCCTTCAGCAGATAGACCAGCACATTGGTATCGAAGAAGGCACGCTCAGCGGCCATTGACGTCTTCGCGGTCAAATTTGAAATCCGTCGGCAGACGACCCGCAAAGCCGCGCACGCGCTCGATCAGGGCGTCCCGGTCAGGCTTGCGCGCAATAGCGAATTGCCGCGCATCCTGCACGTGGATTTCGATTTCGTCGCCGTCCTTCAGTTCCAGAGCTTCGACTACCGCAGCGGGCAGGCGCACCGCCAGACTGTTGCCCCATTTGGAAACCTGCATGTTGCACCCGTTTTTGATATACATAACTAAGTAAGTATATCATTTTGCGCGTCTTGCGGACACAACTTATTTCCGTAACGGCTGAGGGGGTGGTCAGACGCAAAGAAAGCATTATAGAGACGCCAAAGCGTTTCATACGGGACCGATACTTATGACCGAACCGACCGCCGCCCTTTCACCCGATACCTGGACCGTTGCCGGGCGCACCTTTTCCTCGCGACTGATCGTCGGTACGGGGAAATATAAGGACTATGCCCAGAACGCCGCGGCGGCGCGGGCGTCGGGTGCGGAGATCGTCACCGTAGCCGTGCGTCGCGTCAATCTGACCGATCCGAACCAGCCCATGCTGATGGACTATGTGAAACAGGACGAATTCACCTACCTGCCCAATACGGCGGGCTGTTTTACGGGCGAAGATGCGGTGCGCACCCTGCGTCTGGCGCGCGAAGCCGGCGGCTGGAACCTCGTCAAGCTGGAGGTCCTGTCTGACCCCAAGACGCTTTATCCCGACATGGAAGAGACGCTGCGCTCGCTGAAGCTGCTGGTCAAGGACGGCTTCGACGTCATGGTCTATTGTTCGGACGATCCGGTCTATGCCAAAAAGCTGGAAGAGGCCGGGGCGTGCGCCATCATGCCCCTGGGCGCGCCCATTGGTTCGGGTCTGGGCATCCAGAATCGTGTGACGCTGCGCATCATTATCGAGAACGCCAAGGTGCCGGTGCTGGTCGATGCGGGCGTAGGCACCGCGTCGGATGCGGCCGTGGGTATGGAACTGGGCTGCGACGCCATCCTGATGAACACGGCTATTGCCGAAGCCAAAGACCCGATCCGCATGGCGGTGGCCATGAAGCATGCGGTTATTGCGGGACGCGAAGCCTATCTGGCCGGGCGGATGGCGAAGAAGCTCTATGCCGATCCGTCCTCACCGCTGGCGGGCCTGATATAGGCGCGGCTCTAATCTGGGACGGCCCGTTCTCCCTTTTCCAGCCTTTCGAGATGTGCCTGGTGATAGTCGGGGGCGAAGATGGCCGGATGGCGACGCAGTTCGGCGTCCGGCGGTTGACCCGTCTCGCTCAGGATGCGTTGGTAATACTCACCCCACAGGTTCATTAGCTTGGTGACATCGGCTTCGACATAGCCTTCGTCGCGCCACAGGGCGAGGTGCATCCCCTTGGCAATGGTGACGATCTTATCAAACATTTCGCCACGGCGGGTTTCGTAGTGACCCTGACGGTTCAGTTCGGCCTCGGCGCGTTCCAGCGCCAGCTTCTGAGCGGCCTCTTCGTCGATGGTGTAGCTTCTGAGACCGTAACGTTGTGGTTTCGCCTCTTCGGCATCGTCAGAAGCGAGGTTGCGGGCAGTGGCCTTGATGGATTTCGGCTCTGGCGGCGGGGCAAAGAGCTGACACAACATGCTGTCCGCCGCCATGACGGCGCGGGCCGTGCGCTCGGCTTCGAGCGCGGTTTCCGGTTTCGACAGCGAAGTCACGTGACCCAGCACCGTGTCGGCAAAGTCGCGCAGGGTAGCGCGACGCTCGGCCAGCAGCGCTGTCAGTTCCGCCTTGTTTTCCGCGTGGACATCCATGCGGCCATGATGACACAGGCTGAGCGCGCGGGGATAGATGCTCACCTCTCCTCCCTGTGCCAGAGGCATGGGGAGGTGTCAGCGTAGCTGACGGAGGGGGTAACACCACAGGCAGGAAAGGCCTTAGGTCTTTGAAATATAAGAGCATTCCCCCTCCGGCTTTTGTCGCTACGCGCCAAAAGCCACCTCCCCATTGCTGCGCAACAGGGAGGAGGGAGGAGGGAGGAGGTTGACAGTTTGCGTGTGCCGTTCGCGGTGAAACCCTGATCCGGGGTCTGGGGGCAGTTGCCCCCAGAATCTTTCCCCCCAGAATCTTTCCCCCCAGAATCTTTCCCCCCAGAATCTTTCCCTCCAGAATCTTTCCCTTATGAGATTACTTGGCCTTCTGACGCGCCGCCGTCACCAAGGTCTGGAGCTGCGGGATATCGCCGCCATTGACCAGCACGCCATCAACGATGAAGTTGGGTGTCGCTGCGATGCCCAGCTTATAACCCAGTTGCAGGGTTTCCTCGATCTTGGCCTGAATGGCGGGCGACTGAGCCCTGGCGTGCAATTCGGCCGGGTTGACCCCGGCG
>NZ_JAIXSV010000349.1 GCF_027484505.1 Asticcacaulis sp. | reverse complement strand
TTGGCCCGCACGATTTGCAGCACCGGGCCGAAGATTTCGTCCTGATAGGTCTGCATGGCGGGCGTCACATGGTCGAACAGGCTGGGGGCCAGGAAGAAGCCCTCCTCATGCCCCTGAAGTTTAAAGCCGCGCCCGTCGAGGACCAACTCAGCCCCCTCATCGACGCCCATCTGGATATAGTGTTCGATGCGCGCCTTGTGCGCCGCCGACACGACCGGGCCATAGTGGGCCTCAGCATCGGTCGAGACACCGACGCGTAAACCTTCGGCGGCGGCCAGCAGTTTGGGCCGCAGACGCTCCGCCGTCTCTTCGCCCACCGGCACCACCACAGGCAGGGCCATACAGCGTTCACCGGCAGACCCATAGGCCGCGCCCATAATATCGGCCACCGCCTGATCGAGATCAGCATCGGGCAGGACAATGCCGTGGTTCTTGGCCCCGCCCATGCACTGCATCCGCTTGCCGTTTTGCGACCCGCGGCCATAGACGTACTGCGCAATGTCGGATGAGCCGACAAAGCTCACGGCGCGGATGTCGGGGTGATCGAGTATGGCATCGACCACGACCTTGTCGCCGTGCACGACATTGAGCACGCCTTCGGGCAGACCGGCCTCCAGCAAAAGCTCCGCCAGCCGCACGGGCACGGAGGGATCACGCTCGGACGGCTTGAGGATAAAGGCATTGCCGGTGGCGAGCGCCGGGGCGAACATCCACATAGGGATCATGGCCGGGAAGTTGAACGGCGTGATGCCGGCCACCACCCCCAGCGGCTGACGCAGCGAAAAGACGTCGATGCCGGGCCCGGCCCCTTCGGTATATTCGCCTTTTAGCAAATGCGGGATGCCACAGACGAACTCGACCACCTCCAGCCCGCGCTGAATGTCGCCCTTCGCATCAGAAATGACCTTGCCGTGCTCCGACGCCAAAAGATGCGCCAGCGCCTCCATGTCGCGTTCCAGCAGGCGCTTGAATTCGAACATGACCCGCGCGCGGCGCTGCGGATTGAGCGCGGCCCAGCCCGACTGCGCCGCCTTCGCGATCTTAACGGCGTGCGCCAACTCATCGGGCGTCGCCAGATCGACCTGAGCCTGCACCCGACCGGTATTGGGATCAAACACCTCACCCACGCGACCCGACACCCCCGCTACCGCCTGCCCGCCGATAAAGTGTGAGATGTGTCGCATAGGTGTCTCCGGCGCCAAAATGTGATCACAGATTAGCGCATTCCTCGCCGACGAAAAGGGGCAATCTCAGCTCAGCAACTGTCGGGCCGCGCTCAGGCGTTCAATACCGCGATCCAGCGTCGCATCGGTCTTGGCAAAGCACAGCCGGACAACCGGCGGCCCCTCACCGCCGGGCGCGCAGAACGCGTCGAGCGGGATGGTGGCCACACCGGCCTCTTTGACGGCACGCAGGGCAAAACTCTGCCCATCCAGAGCCATACCCGACCCCGGCAGGTCGATATTGAGGAAGTAGGTGCCTTCGGACGGCAGGGTGCGGAAGCCTGCGTCCTCAAGTCCGGCGCGCAGACGGTCGCGTGACCGCTGAAGCGCGGCCACCTCTTCGGCAAACCGGCTGTCGGACAGGCCCAGACCAAAGGCCACCGCCGATTGCAGCATGGGCGGCGTGGCAAAGGTCAGAAACTGATGCGCCTTGTCCATCTGGCTGATCAGGCGCTCATGGGCACAGACAAAGCCGACCTTCCAGCCGGTCAGCGCGAACAGCTTGCCTGCCGAACCGATCTTGACCCCCAGCCTCTCCAACCCGGAGACATTCAGCACGCCGTGATGCGTCGCGCCATCGAACACCACCTGCTCCCACACTTCATCCGACACCACATAGGCCTGATGCGCGACGCAGAATCGCGCCAGCAGCGCCCAGTCTTCGGGTGGCATCAGACGGGTGGTCGGATTGTTGGGCGTGGTGACCATCACCATGCGCGTGCGCGGCGAAAAGGCCTCATTCAGTTGCGCCTCGGTAAAACGCCAGTCGGGCGGTCTGAGCCGCACGCGTACCACCACGCCCCCGGCGCGCTCGATCAAGGGCGCATAGGCGTCGTAATGGGGCTCAAAAACAATCACCTCATCGTCCGGCGAAATCAGCGAAAACACTGCGGCGGCCAGCGCTTCGGTCGCGCCGGAGGTGATCAGCACATTTTTAGCCGGATCAAGGCTGAGGCCCTGCGTGCGGCCATAAAAGCCCGCCACGGCCTCCAGCAACGCGGCCTGCCCCTTCATCGGGGCATACTGATTTGAGCTTTCGATCAGCGCGCGGGCAGCGACCTCACGCACCTCCGGGAAGCCGTCCGTTTCGGGAAAGCCCTGCCCCAGATTGATGGCGCCTGTCTCCGCCGCCAGTGCCGACATGGTGGTGAAGATGGTGGTGCCAAGCCCGGCATAGACCGGATTGAGCGGCGGCAGGGTCATGAGAGCGGTTCCGGTTATCGGGCGGTCTTTTTAGCGCGGCGGCAACGGTCCGAGCAATAGCGTACCTCGGCCCACACCTTCCCCCATTTTTTACGCCAGGTGAAGGGCAGGCCACACCCCTGACAGGCCTTTTGCGGCAGGTCGGATTTCTTTACCCCGCGCGGCATCACAGACGGCCTTCGCGCATGGCCTGAAGATGCGCCTGTGCCTGTGTGCGCAGGGCCGTTTGCTTAGCCTCGCCCATGCGTGCCCAGTTGGCATAAACATAGGACAGGCGTGGATTTTTGCGGAAACGGTCTGTGTGACGCGCCATAAAATCCCAGTACAGAGCATTGAAAGGACAGGCTTTTTCACCGAATGGAACATCGACCTTGTAATGACAGTCTTTGCAATAGTCGCTCATGCGGTTGATATAGGCCCCCGACGCGGCATAGGGCTTTGAGGCCATAATCCCGCCATCGGCGTGCAGCGCCATGCCGAACGTATTGGGCAGTTCCACCCACTCATAGGCATCGGCATAGACGGCCAGATACCATTCATGCACCTGTTTTGGATCAACACCCGCCAGCAGGGCGAAGTTGCCGGTAATCATCAACCGCTGAATATGGTGCGAATAGGCGTGTTCCAGCGTATGCGCCACCGCTGTTCGCACGCAGTTCATCTGCGTGTCGCCGGACCAGTAGAACCACGGCAGGTCTTCGTGGGCCTCCAGCGCGTTCATCGCCCCATAGTCCGGCATAGAGTGCCAGTAAAGACCGCGCACATATTCGCGCCAGCCCAGAACCTGACGGATAAACCCTTCGACGGCGTTTAGCGGTGCACCGTCTTCGCGGTAGGCGCGCTCAGCCGCCTGACAGACCTCCAGCGGATAGAGCAGCCCGGCATTGATGTAGGCCGAGAGCAGCGAGTGATACATATAAGGCTCGCGCCCCAGCATGGCGTCCTGCCAGGTGCCAAACTGCGGCAGGATGTGCGCCACAAAATGATCAAGTTCTTTAAGCGCCTGCGAGCGCGTCACCGCAAAATGAAAGGGCTCCAGTTGACCGGGATTGTCCGGAAAGGCTTTGGCGACCAGATCGAGCACCTCACGCGTGATGGCGTCCTTGCGAAAGCTCAGCCGGCGCGGGATGACCAGCCCGTCGCGCGGCGGCGAGCGGTTTTCGGCGTCGTAGTTCCATTCACCACCACACGGCTTGCCATCGTCCATCAGTATGTCGTGGGCGCGGCGCATTTCGCGGTAGAAATACTCCATGCGCAGTTGTTTGCGCCCTTCAGCCCAGCGCGAAAACCACTGCGGCGAACAGAGGAAACGGTTGTCGTCGAGCAGGGTCACATCGTCCATGGCGGCAAAGACCTGTTTCAGCCGCCATTCGCCGGGTTCGGTCACATGGACCGCCGACAGGTTCAGTTCCCCGCGGGCCCGTTCGATCTCACCCTTCAAACTGTGAGTATTTTCCGGATCATCAAACCGCACATAGCGCACGCGGTAACCTGCCTGTTGCAAGGCCTCGGCGTAATGGCGCATGGCGGCAAACAGGAAGGCGATTTTCTTGACGTGGTGGCGGACATAGCTGGCCTCTTCGGCCACCTCCGCCATCAGAAAGACGTCGGTTTCCTTATCGGCGCGAGTTCGGATGTCGAGACGCGCCGACAACTGATCCGCAAGAACAAGCCTGAGTGTACCCATGCGGCCAATACGACCCGCAACCGGTCACGGTTCAGCAGGCGGGCGCGTGTTCTTTGGGGCCATAGGTGACAATCAGGCGGTAAAGCTCATCCTTGCCGGCAAAACTGCGCGGCAGCATGACCTCCTGACGCTGGATCAGAGCGGGGTCGTAGCCCTGAAGCGTGATCCGTGACTGCACATATTTGAGACCGGCGGCTTGCAGATCGACGATTTCGGGATGTACGCGTGCCGAGGCAAAGGTCAGTTCAATGCGGCCGATGTCCAGAGCCACCTTGTCGAGCAAGGGTTTAAGCATCGGATCATAGGGCTTGGCCTTATAGTCGATGCTGCGAATATCGAGGGTAATCGTCCGATCGCAAGGCTGCGCCGCCACCTGTCCGGCTACAAACACCAGACACAAACCTCCGAGCAGGGCAGCCATTGACTTCATTCGGTTTTTACCCTCGCGGTTGTTGTTTCAGTTTACAAGTGTAACCGAAATCGCCGCATCGCCTATTCGCATTTCCGTGAACGGAACCCTGCCAAATCGATAATGCGAATAATTCTCATTGACGAATGCACTTAATCAGGGTTAGATGGTCTCAAGCGTTCGGGACCGGACAGCCTCCCCTTCCGGCGCTTTCTGAGAGACGTCTTGTCGCTCAATTATCCTCGGTGCACTCAAAACCCGCCTCTTTGTGAGGCGGGTTCTTTTTCAGGAGGGATCAGTACAGATCGCGGCGATAACGCCCATCGCTGAGCGCCCCGTCCAGCCAGTCAGCCCCCAAAGCCGCTTTCAGCGCCGCATCGACGCCGCGTCCCATATCCAGCCCGCCGCAGACCAGCACGCTGCCGCCCGCTCCCAGCCAGTCGCGTATGGCGGCGGCCTGCTGCGCCACCACATCCTGCACATAGGTTTTCACGCCATCGTCAGGGCGCGAAAAAGCCAGATCCAGCTTGCGGATACGCCCGCCTTGTTGCCAGCCACGCATCTCCTCAGACAGGCGTCCATCGTGCAGCGGATGACGCTCACCATAGATCAGCCAGCACGCCCGACCCCGCCCGGCCAGTTCCAGCAGATGTGGCCGCAATCCGGCCACACCCGACCCGGCGGCGATCAGCAGCACCGGGCCGTCGCCCGTCGGGGCATGGAAGCCCTTGTGCGTTTTCAACCGCAGCGGCACGTTTTCGCCCAGGGGAAGCGTCGTCAGCAGGCCGGAGCCTTCGCCACGTGAACCATCGGCCTTGATGACTTCACGCACAAACAGGCGCACCCGTCCCTCTTCGGGCAGGGAGGCGATGGAATAGTCACGACGATGCCCGGACGGCGTCAGGATTTCCGCCAGATCACCGGCCACCCAGGTCGCGCCTTCGGGTATTGCGAAATCAATGGCGTAAAGCCCCGCCGCCTCGCTGTTGGGATTCAACCGTTCACGCGCGATCAGGGTTGCGGCAGCAAAGGGATTATCCGCTTGCATCGCCGCCCCGCCCCACTCCTTGAGGTAGGAGTCCCACTGTTTCAGGGCCTGTGCGTCGAGATCATCAACCTCGGTAATTGGCTTTTTGGCCGTCGCCCCGCAAGCAGTGAACCAGTCGTGCACGCGATGACCAAAGGCGCAGAAATCTTCATAGCTGCGATCGCCCAGCGCCAGCACGGCAAAGCTCTGCGCCGACAGGTCCGGACGCGCAGACATAATCGCACGCTCAAAGGCCGCCCCCTCGTCCGGAGCATCGCCAACGCCGGTGGTCGAGGCCACCACCAGTACTAGTTTTGCCTGTTGCAGGTCTTCGGCCGTTGCCTTGCCCAGCGACATCAGGCGCGTGGTCAGACCGCCCGTGCTCAACGCCTTCTGCGTGTGGCGCGCCAGTTCTTCGGCCTGACCGGTCTGCGAGGCTGAGAGGATCAGGGCATCGACGGCCACGGCCGACGCACGGGTGCGTCCGCGCGTCAGCATTACGCCGCTCATGAGCATCCACAACACGCCGGCCCCGGCGGCCAGTCCCACACGCAGCGGATCGGTCGTAACGAAGTCGATCATAGCCAATCCTCAAGGGCCGGGCTCAGGACCTCACGCCCGTCGCTCAGCCCCATCAGACAAGGGATAGCATGGGTTTGCGCAAAAGACATGGCACGATGTTCGCCCATCACCATCAGGGCGGTGGCCAGCGCATCGGCGCGCCAGCATTGGGCATCAAAGACGCTGACCTGACGGATACCGCTTTGCACCGGGGCGGCAGTGGCGGCGTCGATCGTGTGCGACAGGCGCACGCCGTCATGGATGAAATAGCGTTGGCTGTCGCCCGTGGTGGCCACAGCCAGATCGCAGAGGGCGACAAGGGTTTCAGTGTGCGCCGGATCAGCGCGCTCGATTTCGACCCACCACGGCTGACCTTCGGCGCGCACGCCAAACGCTTTCAATTCGCCACCAATCTCGATCAGCGCCGAACGCACCCCCAACGTTGCCTTGAGCATGTCGGTCACGGCATCGACCGCGTAGCCCTTGGCGATACCACACAGGTCGAGTTTGAGGCCTTCGGGTTTGATCAGCCCATCGGGCCGCCAGTCGAGGGCGCGCCAGTCCTGACGTTGTTTGAGTGCGGCGCGCGCCTGTAGGGTCGGCAGACCTTCAGGCACGATCTTCGCCCCGAAGCCCCACAGTTCAACGGCTTCCAGCAAGGCGGGATCGAAGGCCCCGTCCGTAAGACGCGCCATATCAAGCGCGTGGGCGATGACCTGCATCAGCATAGGCGGCAGGGGTACAAACGCCCCTGCCTTGGCCTCATTGAAGCGGGTCAAATCGGAATCGGCGCGATAGGGCGACATTTCAGCGTCGATGCGGTCGAGTATGGCCTGAATCCGCTGGCAAAGGCCCTGCCGATCGACCGGCCCCTCGCTGAAAAGCCGCACCTGCCACGTCGTGGCAAAGGCCTTGCCTGACACTTCGCACAGCAGGCACGCCGATACGTCTTCCGGCGGCGTGATCAACGCCGGAACCAGAACGCGCCGTTGTGTTAAGGTGTCAGTTTGGGTCATTTAATATACCGGCTCCCCCGGCGTGCCGGGAGAGGTATAGACAACTTATACCAACGGCCGAAGATGCTGACCGCATCCGGCCGTTGAAAACTCGAGAATGTCTCATATGTATCAGCTACATGAGACATTCTCGAAAGGAATACCAAGAGTCATTTCCAATGACCCTTGGTATTACGGCTTAATGGTGAACGCCACGGCACCCAGCTCGGTCGTGCCTTTGGTCGAAGCTGCCACGGCCTTCTTGCCGTCCCACTTGAACGGTGCCTTGACCACTTCGCGGCCGCCGCCTTCGCGCGACGCTTCGACGTTCAGCACGTAGTCACCGGGCGTCAGGCCCTTCAAAGCCGCGGTGTCGATCTTCGCCGTCTGGCGACCGGGCGCCTTGGTGGCCGACGACAGACCGCTGACCTCCGAAGCACTGAGGTCACGGCCCGACTTGCGCCACCAGGTGCGCAGGTCTTTCAGCCACTTGTCGCCCTTACCCACCTGATACCAGACAAACAGGTTCGATTTGTGCGCGCCCGCGCCGTCTTCGATCCACGCCGCCACATAGGGCTTATGGTATTCGGCGACGTTGAGACGCGGCACTTCGACATCGACGGTTACGGTCCCGGCCTGAGCGGCACCCACCGCACCGACGCTGAGGACCGTCGTCCAGATGGCGGCTTTAGCGAACATGATAAACCTCACGCATGAATAAACAGAAGGAAGAGGATGAAGGGCACGATGGTGCCCAGACCGACCAGCGGCCAGGTGATGCGCCGCCCCCGCGCATAGATCCACAGAAGACCCAGCCCCGTAATGCAGAAGATGACAGAGGCAATGGCGATGATGTCGATAAACAGGCTCCAGGCCGGGCCGGCATTACGCCCCTTATGCAGGTCGTTGAGGACCGCAATAAAGCCGCGATGGCTCTTTTCGTAGGTCGCATAGCCCGTGTCTCGCTCGACGCTCATCCATTCGTCAAAGCCCGGTCCCGGCATGGCAAAATAGAGTTCGCCATCAGAGACTTCGGGCAGAACTTTTGAGACATCGACCCCCGTATCGGCCTTCAGCGCCTTAGCCAGATCGTTCGGCAGACGCGTCTTATCCTGCGCCCTCGGCAAAAGCGCCAGCGTCTGCGCACTGAGTTCCTTTTCCCAGTTGGTGACCTGCGGCTTGGCCTCGATGAGGCTGGCGTGGTTGAGCGTAAAGCCGCTGACCGAAAAAAGGATCATGCCGACCAGACAAAGGGCGGAGGATATCCAGTGCCATTGGCGTAGCTGATTGCGCCAAAAGGAAGGAGTCGGTTTAAACGGGGTCGTCATCAGGCTTGGGGCTCTATTTAATAATCATTCTCATTATCAAGGCGCCCCGCTTTTTGCAAGGCAGCAAAACACCTTAAATCGACAGATGTTCAGGCCTTATACGCTCCAGTGTCGGCGTTCCCGACAGGGCCATGACCACTTCCAGTTCTTCGCGCAGCGTGCGTATCGCATGGGCCACACCCAGAGGCCCGGCGGCGGCTAGGGCCTGCACGTAAGGACGCCCGATCAGCACCGCCGAAGCTCCCAAAGCCAGCGCCTTGAACACATCGCTGCCGCGCCGGATACCACCATCGAGCAGGATGGGCACCCGTCCCGCCACGGCCGCCGCTACGGCGGGCAAGGCTTCAATGGCTGCCGGCAAGGTATCGAGCACCCGCCCCCCGTGATTGGAGACGATCAGCCCATGCACCCCCATACGGCAGGCGTGGTCGGCGTCCTCCGGGGCCATAATGCCCTTGAGGATGACCGGCAAACGCGCCTCAGACAGCACCCATTCGATGTCGTCCCAGCCGGGGGCCGTCTTCATCAAACCGTCGAAGACACGGCTTTGACCCGGTGCGGCGGTAGGCACGGGCGACGGTGACGGCAGATTGACCGCCGACAGGTGCGGCGGCAGACGAAACCCCGCGCGCTGTTCGCGGTTGCGCACCCCGGCCATGGCTGCATCGACCGTGATGACCAGCGCGCGATAGCCTTCGCGCTCAGCCCGATGGATGAGGTCAAGCGACACGCCGTGATCGGCCTGAAGATAAAGCTGAAACCACAGAGGCGGCGTGGTTTCGGCCTGAGCCACCTCTTCCAGGGTGACGGTCGATAGGGTCGAAAGCACCATCAGGGTCTGGGTCACCGCTGCCCCCAAAGCCGTGGCGCGTTCGCCGTCACTATGAAACAGTTTCTGATAGGCCACGGGGGCTAAAAAGATAGGATGTTCATAGACATGGCCGAACAAGCTCAGGCGCGTGTGCCCTCCGGAGACCGCCCCCAGCACCCGCCCTTTCAGGAGGATTTCGGAAAAGGCCTCGACATTGCGGCGGACCGTGTGTTCATCCCCGGCCCCGGCCTGAAGATAGGCCCAGGCCATATCGCTCAGCCGCTCACGCGCATAGGCTTCGTAGTCTGAAACCGCTACGATATCCGGAGGAATGACCGTCAGGGGGGACTTGGGGGACATCACATCTGCGCCCATTGCCGCAGGAGGTTGTGATAGTGGGCGGTGAGGCTTACCACCTCTTCGCTGTCGCCCAACTGGCTGCGCAGGCGCAGGATGGTCATGTCGAGTTCAAACAACATCCGCCGTTGCTCGCTGTCTTTCACCAGACTTTGCGTCCACAGGAAGGAGGCCAGCCGCACGCCACGGGTGACCGGCTCGACGCGATGCAACGAGGTGGACGGGTAGAGGATGGCATCCCCGGCGTTCAGCTTGACCTCATGCGCGCCATAGGTGTCTTCGACGATCAGTTCGCCGCCCTCATATTCGCCGGGGTCATTGAGGAAGACCGTGGTTGAAACGTCGGTGCGCGCGGTGAGGCCCTTGAACGGATCGCGGTGCAGGGCGCTGTCCACGTGATTGCCGTAATGCCCGCCGCCTTCGTAGGCATTAAAGCGCGGCGTCAGGACAATATGCGGCAGGGCAGCGGACTGAAATAACGGATGCCGACGCAACGCCGCCTCGATGCGTTCACCCAATATCCGCGCCTCAGGCGCATCGGCGGGCAGTTGCCGGTTTTGCTTGACCTTCTGCGCCTGCGGTCCCGCCGAGACCGCGCCATCAGCCCAGCGCGCCTCAGCGAGTGCAGCACGTATCTCGGCCACCTCTTCGCGGGTCAGGACTTCAGGCAGATGCAGCAGCATGGCGAACTCATATAAAAATGGCCCCGACCGGAAGGTCGGAGCCAGAAGATCATGAAGCGATTGATAAAAGGTGGAAAGGGCCGCGCCTGCGAAACAGTGACGCAGCCCCTGATATTTTAGAACTGATAGTTCAGGGTCAGAGTGGCCGAACGCGGCGCACCGGGGATCAAACGCGAACCGCCATTGTTCAAGGTAGCGATATAGTCCTCATCCAGCAGGTTATAAACGTTCAACTGCACCGACACCTTATCCGTCAGCTTGTAAGACCCGTAGGCATCGACCACCCAGTATTCCGGGATGAACGGCACATTCTGGGTCGCCAGATCAACACCCGGCGTATTGGCGCGCACCTGCTCACCGGTATAGCGCGCGCCGCCGCCAAGGGTCAGCTTCGGCGAGATTTCATAGGTGGTCCAGACGGTAGCCGCCAGTTCCGGCGACCAGCGGGTGACCGCACCGGTGGCGTTCGTGCCCGTCGTACCTCTTTCAACCTCGGTATCCATAGTCTGGATACCGGCGGTCAGGTTCCACTTGTCGGTGATCTTGCCGACCACGCCCAGATCAAAGCCCTTGACCGTGCGCTTGCCGAAGTTTTCGCCAAAGCCCGTGTTGAAGGGATCTTCGACAAACTCGTTCAGATGCTCGGTCGAGTAATAGGCGGCGGTCAGCAACACGCGGCCCGACAGGACGTCCCACTTGATCCCGGCTTCGAGGTTGCGCGTCTCAGTCGGATCGACATTCGGGTTGTTGATATTGGTCGAGGTTTCACTACCGCCAACCGTGGTCGTCGAAGCGCCCAGATTGACCGTGCCCGGAGGCGTCTTTGAATTGGCATAGGCCACATACAGGCTGGCCGTTTCGACCGGCTTATAGACCAGACCGGCCTTATAGCTGGTCAGGGTGCCGTCGCCCTCGATACGGCTATTGGTCGCAGTTTTGGTCGTGACGCCGTAGCTATCGACGCGTACCCCGGCATTGAACAGCCACTTTTCACCGAAATGGATTGTGTCGAACAGATAGGCGGACCCCACGTTCAGCTTAACGAAAGCGCGCGTCCCATTGAGACCATTGACCGGCAGATCAACATTAGGGTTCGGATTGTAGAGATTGGCCTGCTGAGAGGTGGTCAGGGTCACGGCGTTCACGCCATAAACCGCCACCTTTTCCGTCGAAAACTCCAGACCGTAGGACAGATCATGCGTGAAGGCGCCCGTAGTCGCCGAAGCCGTAAAGTTGGTCGCATTGATCAGGGCGTCATTATCCTTGACCACATGCTGACGCGAACGGTTGACGGTCCAGGTCGAGCGGTCAGTGAGATTGGTCGCGGTGATCCCGGCATTGCCCGTGCTCACTCCGGTCAGGACGCGGTCCAGCGACGTCCGGCTGAGGCGCGTCGTGTTGGTCATATAGACGCCAGACTCAAAGTCGTGCTCGAACTTCACCGTAAATTGCGAAGACTCCGTATCTTCGTAATCACGTACCGAACCGTAGTAGTTTTCGGGATCGACACGCGGTGCGGCCTGAATGGCCGGCGTGGCGTTGTAGAAACCCGGATAGCCGACCGAAGGAATGCCGCCGTCGGGCACATTGTCGCCCTTTGACACTTGCGCAAAGCCATAGAGGCGCGTCGGCGTACCGATGCCGATGCCATAGGCCGCTGCCACGGCATAGCCTGACTTCTTCACCTCGTCGCGGCCCACCGCATTCACATCTTCGGCCATCAGGTTGAGGCGCAGGCCGCTGGTCTTACCCACGGCTCGGTTGACATCGACGGTGGCGCGCGCCCCGCCCTGACTGTAGGCCGCCAGCGTGCCCGAAGCGGCCGCCTCAAGCGTCGGGTGCTTGGACACCAGATTGATATAACCCGAAGAAGCCCCGCGCCCGATATCGGCCCCGCCGGCCCCCCGGATCACTTCGACCTGCTCAAGATTGAAAGTATCGCGCGAGGCTGAACTCATATCGCGCACCCCATCGACCAGCACGGAGGTCGAAGCGTCGAAACCACGCATCTGGAAGGTATCACCGGCTGACGTATTGCCGTTTTCGCCCATCTGAACCGTGATCCCCGGCACATTGCGCAAGGCTTCCATCAGGGACGCGGCCTGCTGCTGCTGAAGGACTTCCTTCTTGATGACGCTGACGGTCTGCGGCGTGTCGATCAGAGCCTGGGTCTGCTTGGGCGATGACACAACATCGGCCTTATAGCTGTTGTCGTCTGCGGTAACGGTGACGCCTTCCAGCTTCTTGTCCTGCGCCAGCGCCGCTGAGGAGAGTGCCGGAACCGCCGCCGCGGCCATCAGGGCGGCCGTCAGGTAACGGTTGGAAGTGTGCTTGCGATTGCGAATGTGAGACATGTGCATCAACATCTTTTAAAAAGGGCGTCGCGGTTTCCGTCTGACGCCGAGGGAGGGGGACCGGCAGACCGGCCTGCGAGCATTCTCGGTGGAGTTGCGAATAATTGTCAGGTGCAAATACCGCACTGCGGCTTTATTGCAACCGCAAAATGACCGTTTTCCACTGTATGACGCTGTTTTTTGCAAGCGTGTCGCAAATTCAACAAGTCGCGGCACCGAAATGACCGAGGGCCGACGCCGTGGTCCCACACCCGCAACGCCGGCCCCCGTTCCCGCCGTAGCGGGTAAGGCATATTATACCCTCTGGAAATCTCAGAAGGGCAGCACTTCCAGCGTCACAGCATAGGACGACCGCACCGGCGGCATGTCACGTTGCGCCGGTTGCCCCTGCGGTCGCGCACCCTGAGCACCAGGCTGCGCTCCACCCTGCGGACCGGCTTGGGGGCCATGGTCGTCGTCGGCTTCGGGACGCGGCGGGTAAGAGGTGTTCAGATAGTACTGGCCGCCGAATTTCCAGTTGACAGCAATCGTACCTTCGGCGTCGGCGGTCACTGCCTGCTCATCCAGTTCGCCGCGGAAACGCACGCCGCCCGGCACCACCTTGACCTTGAGGCCCGGCATCGGCTTACCATCCATCAGTACACGGAATTTTGCCGTTTCACCCACCACCAGATCAGTCGTCGGTTGCAGCGGGAACAGTTCAAGCCCCTGCCCCACCGGCTTGATTTCAGACGGTTTTCCCGACGTCACAAAGGTTTCGACGCGGCCGAAATTGCGGCTGACCTTAAGCTCCGGCGCATTGGCAGGCACCTGCTTGGCGAAGTCGTCTTCGGAACCGCGGAAGGTTTTGCTTTCTTCGCCTGCCTTCCAGGTCGCCATCACCATGCGATTGACCGAAGCGATGCGATAGGTGCCTTCGGTCGCCAGCTTGACATCAAAGGTCGAGCGCAGCTTGCCCGTCGAGGCGTTTTCGGCTTCGACCGGCGAACCGTCCGGTGCGCTGATCTGAAGATTGGTCAGGCGCATGGCGTTATGGTCGGCGTAGAAAAGGCCGTTGGACGAGGCAGCGTCCACCGTCACATAGGTCGGACGCTGCGGATTGGTCGAGGCCTCGACCTGCGTCGCCGAAGGCAGCAGCCACTGGCTGTGGGCCAGAGCCGCCGGGGCCGCCGCCAGAAGGCCCAGCGCGGCGGTGCCGGTCAGAAGGCGCTGAATCAGGGTCATTTAGGTGTCTCCGGAAGTCTGTTCTGATGCGAGAGAATTGTGATCATGGCCCCGTCGGCGGTCGCCGCGTTTGAGGCCGAAGGTAATGGGGACGGTGGCCCATGACTCGACCGCCTGACCGCCACGGGTCGCCGGACTGAACTTCCAGCGCTTGACCGAGTCTATAGCGGCGCGATCCAGTCGCATGGAGCCGCTGGACGCCTGCACCTGCACCTCACCGACGCTGCCGTCGGGGCGCACCTGAAGGCGCAACTGCACCGTCCCCTCCTCGCGCCGCGCCCTGGCTTGCGGGGGATAGGCGGGCGGCGGATTGTTGTTCAGTGCCGATTCAACATCGACACCCACAAAGTCATTGCGCGGTTGCGCCGCCGCCGGAGCGGCCTTGGCCACAGCGGGGGCCGCTACCGGGGCCTGAACCGGCGGGGCCTTCACGGGGGCCATATCCAGCGGCGCGACCTGCGCCACTACGGGGGCCGGCGTTTCGCGTGGTTGAAGCATCGGCTTAGGCTCAACCACAGGCGTTTCCGGTTTGGGCGTATCGGGCGTGATCACGGGTTTCGGCGGCGCGCGGCGCGATTCAATCGGCACCATCTCAACGACCACAGGCGCGGTTTCCTCGATCTCCGGGGTCGTCAGGCGAAACTGTGTGCTGACGATATAGGCCGCCAGAGCGGCATGGACGGCCAAAGACACGCCGATGGCCACCGATGCCCCGCTGCCCGTGCCTTTGCGACGCTTTACGGGTTGCGATGCCACGCGTTCACCGCGTGCTGTGCCGTTTGCGTCGGTAAGAATACTCTGAGCGGTCATGCGTCAAAAGCCAGTGACAACGAACCGGACCCCAACGATCCGGACGATAGGGCTGACTAGCACTCCTGCAACTCATTCGCAAGCGCATTGAAAACAATTCTCATTATGATAAATCGTCGCACCCCGGTGGAAAGGGATGAACCCGCCTCTTGATTACATCTGTGACAACCGTAAGACTGTCGCCCTAATCAAAAGGGGCCATGCCATGAGACTCAGCCACCTGCGCGCCACTGCGGCCGCCGTCACCGCCTTTATCGTTGCCACCACAATGACACCGGTTTGGGCCGCACCGACTACAGGCTATCAACTCCCCCCGGCACCGATTGCGCAGATCCTCGACGCTCCGCCGACCCCCGGCGTCATGGTCAGTCCCGAACGCCGCACCATGGTGCAACTGGGCCGTGAGAACCTGCCCTCCATCGCGGCAGTATCCGAGCCAATCCTGCGCTTGGGCGGCTATCGCATCAATCCGCGCAATAATGGCCCGATCGAAGCCCGCGCCGCCTGGATGAACAGCCTTGCCTTTGAAGATGTAGCGACCGGGTCCGTGCGTCCGGTCGCCCTACCCGCCGGGACGCGCTTCCTGTCGCCGCGCTGGTCGCCGGACGGGACAAAGCTGGGTTTTCTGGTCGATGCCAGCGGTGGTCTTGAGCTTTGGGTCGCCGATGTGAAGACGGCAACGGCCAAAAAACTGACCGGCGGCATCGTCAATGCGGCCTTCGGGGCCGGTTTCGACTGGCTGTCCGACGGTTCGGGGGTTCTCTTTTCGGCCGTTCCCGCCGGACGCGGTGCCGCTCCGGTGAAGGACCCTACGCCGTCAGGCCCCATTATTCAGGAGTCGAAGGGGCGCACCGCCGCTATCCGCACCTATCAGGACCTGCTGGGCAATGCCTATGACGAGGCCCTGTTCGACCATTATTTCACGTCTCAGATCACGCGCGTTTCCCTGAGCGACGGAGCCATCACCGCCATTGGCACGCCGGGTCTCTATACCTCGATGTCGGTTTCGCCGGACGGCAAGTACCTGCTGACCAGCCGCCTGAAGCGTCCCTACAGCTATCTTGTGCCCGCCGGACGTTTCCCGACCGAAGTCGCGGTAAGCACTCTGGATGGCAAACCGGTCAAGTTACTGGTAGATCGTCCGTTGACGGACAATCTCCCCGCCGCCTTCGATGCTGTGCCGACGGGTCCGCGCTCCGTTTCGTGGCGCGCCGATGCGCCGGCCACGCTGGTCTGGGCCGAAGCACACGACGGCGGCGATCCGAAAGCCAAGGCGGCCGTCCGCGACACCCTGTTTACGCTCAACGCTCCGTTCGATGGCACGCCGCAAAAGCTGATCGACCTTGATCAGCGCTATGCCGGGCTCGACTGGGGCCGTGCCGACTTCGCGCTGGTCACCAGTCGCTGGTTCGATACGCGCAAGGAAAAGCGCATCGCGCTCGATCCCTCAAAGCCGGGCAGCGGTCGCGTGCTGCTGGAGCGCAACTATCAGGACCGCTATAACGATCCGGGCAGCGCCGTCTCGCGCCTCACCGCCGAAGGCGAAGAGGTGCTGCACTTCACCCCGGACGGCAAGTCGGTCTTCGTGATGGGTGCCGGCGCTTCGGCCAAAGGCGAATTTCCCTTTGTGGGTAAGATGTCGCTGAGCGATGGCAAGGTTACCCGCCTCTGGCAGGCCGAAGTCCCCTATTACGAAGCGCCGGTGGCGCTTGCCGATCTGGCGGGCAAGTCGGTCATCACCCGCCGCGAAAGCAAGGATGCCGCCCCCAACTATTTTATCCGTCCGGTAGCGGCGGGCTCAAAGACCCGCGCCCTGACGCAATTCCCGGATCGTGCACCGCAATTTGCCGGAGTGACCAAGCAGACGCTGACCTATACGCGCGCCGATGGCGTCAAGCTGTCGGGCACGCTCTACCTGCCCGCCGGCTACGATAAGGCCAAGGATGGCCCCCTGCCCCTTTTCATGTGGGCCTATCCGGAAGAGTTCACCGACGCTTCGGTCGCCAGCCAGACGGTCGATAGCGGTAACCGTTTCGTGCGTCCGGGCGGCGCCAGCCACCTGTTCCTGCTGACCCAGGGCTATGCGGTGCTGGATGGGCCGTCCATGCCGATCATCGGTAAGGATGGGGCCGAACCCAACGACACCTATGTCGAGCAACTGACCGCCAGCGCCAAGGCGGCGGTCGATGCCGTCGTCGCTCTGGGCGTCGCCGACCGTAACCGTATCGCCGTGGGTGGCCACAGCTATGGGGCCTTTATGACCGCCAACCTGCTGGCCCACACGGATCTGTTCCGCGCCGGGATCGCGCGTTCGGGGGCCTATAACCGCACCCTGACGCCGTTCGGCTTCCAGTCGGAACAACGCACCTACTGGGAAGCGACGGATACCTACACGAAGATGAGCCCCTTCACCTATGTGCGAAATATCAAGGACCCGATCCTGCTGATCCACGGCGAAGCGGACGACAATTCCGGCACCTTCCCCATCCAGAGCGAACGCTTCTACGCCGCCCTGAAAGGCGCCGGGGCTAATGTGCGTTATGTGGTCCTGCCCAATGAGGCGCATGGCTACCGGGCGCGCGAGTCCAACCTGCATACGCTGTGGGAAATGACGCGCTGGCTCGACACCTATGTCAAGAACGCCCCGCCGCGTTCGGAAAAACCCGCCGCGAAGTAGGCGAAGGAATGGAGTGCCTCCGGCAAAAGGCGCTCCGTCCCTTCGCATCCGCAAAAATAATCCACGGTTCGGGGTGGCGCTTTGACGCAGATTCGGTTATAGACCGCGCCAAATCACGCGCGCCGAACCGGTTTGGCCTCTCACATATGTCTGCGAGAGGCTTTTTTATGGGTTGGCAAGCGCCTCCGGCACCTGACGGAGGCGTGCGGAAAAGCCCCCCACCCGGCCCCCGGTTTATGTATCGGCGCGCCATCCTCTCCCGATATGGGTCGAGGAAAGATCAGAGTCTTTTATGAATCTTCGCAATATCGCCATTATCGCCCACGTTGACCACGGCAAGACGACGCTCGTGGACGCCCTTCTGGCTCAGTCGGGCGTCTTCCGCGCCAACGAAGCCACGGTTGAGCGCGCCATGGACTCCAACGATCAGGAGCGCGAGCGCGGCATCACCATCCTCGCCAAGTGTACCTCGGTCCTGTGGAACGGTAAGGCCGGCGAAACCCGCATCAACATCATCGACACGCCGGGCCACGCCGACTTCGGCGGCGAGGTTGAGCGTATTCTGGGCATGGTGGACGGCTGCGTCATCCTCGTGGACGCCGAAGAAGGCGTCATGCCGCAGACCAAGTTCGTGCTGGGTAAGGCGCTGAAGTTGGGCCTGCGTCCGATCCTGTGCATCAACAAGGTCGATCGCGCCCACGCCGATCCGGACCGCGTACACAACGAAGCCTTCGACCTGTTCGCCGCCATGGGCGCGACGGATGAGCAACTCGACTTCCCGCACATCTATGCGTCGGGCCGTTCGGGCTGGGCGACGCTGGACCTTAATGTGCCGTCCGACAACCTCGCGCCGCTGTTCGACCTGATCGTCGATCACGTGCCGCCGCCCGCCGTGCAGGCCAAGGTCAATGAGCCGTTCCAGATGCTGGCCGTTCTGATCGAATCCGATCCCTTCCTGGGCCGCATCCTGACGGGCCGCATCGCGCAGGGTAAGGCCACCCCCGGTCTGGCCATCAAGGCGCTGAACCGTGATGGCCAGGAAATCGAGCGCGGTCGCATCACCAAGGTGCTGGCTTTCCGCGGCCTGAAGCGTCAGCCGCTGGACGAAGGTTCGGAAGCCGGTGACATCGTGGCCATCGCGGGCCTGTCGAAGGCTACGGTTGCCGATACGTTGTGCGACATGTCGCTCGACACCGCCCTGCCGGCGCAACCGATCGACCCGCCGACCATCTCGATGACCGTGTCGGTCAACGACTCGCCGCTGGCCGGTCGCGAAGGCTCCAAGGTGCAGTCGCGCGTGATCCGCGACCGCCTGCTGAAGGAAGCCGAGTCGAACGTCGCGATCCGCGTCACCGAGTCGGGTGAAAAGGATGCCTTCGAAGTCGCCGGTCGCGGCGAACTGCAACTGGGCGTGCTGATCGAAAACATGCGCCGCGAAGGCTTCGAAGTCGCCATTTCGCGTCCGCGCGTGGTCTATCAGACCGACCCGGAAACCGGTGAGCGCATGGAACCCATCGAAGACGTCATGATCGACGTGGACGAAGAGTTCACCGGGGTCGTTATCGAAAAGCTGTCGGCGCGCAAGGCCGAGCTGAAGGACATGGCCCCGTCGGGCGCGGGCAAGACCCGCATCCAGCTCAAGTCGCCGTCGCGCTCGCTGATCGGTTATCAGGGCGAATTCCTGACCGACACGCGCGGTTCGGGCGTGCTCAACCGCGTCTTCTCGCACTACGAAGCCTATAAGGGCCCGATCGAGCAACAGCGCAAGGGCGTGCTGGTGTCGAACTCGGACGGTGAAACGGCGGCCTACGCCCTGTGGAACCTCGAAGAGCGCGGCGTGATGTTCGTCGGTGCCGGCGAAAAGACCTATATGGGCATGATCATCGGTGAAAATTCGCGCGCTGACGACCTCGACGTCAACCCGATGAAGGCCAAGCAACTGACCAACGTGCGCGCCTCGGGCAAGGATGAAGCCATTCGCCTCACCCCGCCGCGTCGCCCGACTCTGGAACAGGCCATCGCCTATATCGAAGACGATGAACTGGTCGAAGTGACCCCGCTCAACATCCGCCTGCGCAAGAAGGAACTGAACCCGTCGTTCCGCAAGAAGCGCCAGAAGGAAGACTAAGACGAACGGCCCCGGAAACGGGGCCGTTTTTGTTTGACACCCGTTTTGGGGTCAAGGGGGCCGTGCCCCCTTGTCTTGCCCTACCCCTTCAGCATCTGTTCGACAATGGTTTCATCCAGCGGTTCGAATGTGTCGATCTGGGCGCGGTGCCACTGCTTCATCAGTCCTTCCCGCGCTGTGCCGTTGAGGATGGCGCCCGGTTCGACGTGCGGATAGGCGACATCGCCACGCACAACCTCACCATTGGCGGCGCGCACGTGCAGGTGCCACGGCTTGAGGTCACGCGGGTGGTTGAGGCCCGCCGCCGCCAGCATTTCTGACAAGGCTTTCAGTGTATTGCGGTGATAGTGTTCGACGCGCGGCGCCTTGTCCTTGACCACAAGCGCGCGTCTACGCCACCAGGCCTGAGTCGTCACGCCGGTCGGGCAATGGTTGGTATGGCAGGCGCGGGCCTGAATACAGCCCGCGGCGAACATGAAGGCGCGCGCCGCCATCACGAAATCGGCCCCCAGCGCATGCACGCGGCAAAAGTCAAAGGCCGAGACGACCTTACCCGAGGCGCCGATGCGGATATGACCGCGCAGCCCGGCACCCACCAAAGCGTTGTGTACAAAGCTTAAGCCTTCGAATAAAGGCAGTCCGACGTGGTTGGACAGCTCGACCGGAGCCGCGCCTGTGCCGCCTTCACCGCCATCGACCACGATGTAGTCCGGCGTGATGCCGGTGGCCAGCATGGCCTTGACCAGCGCCAGAAACTCCGCCCGGTGGCCGATCGCCAGTTTCAAACCCACCGGCTTGCCGCCCGACAGGCGACGCAGTTCGGCGATAAAGCTCATCATTTCTCGCGGCGTCGAAAAGGCCGGGTGGGCGGCGGGCGACACGCAATCGCGGGTGCGGTCGATCAGGCGGGTGCGGGCGATTTCGCCGGTGATCTTGGCGCGCGGCAGCACGCCGCCGTGTCCCGGCTTGGCCCCTTGACTGAGCTTCAGCTCGATCATCTTCACCTGATCAAGCGCCGCCGTGCGTACAAAGGCCTCCGGATCGAACTGACCGTCAGACGTGCGGCAGCCGAAATAGCCCGACGCGATCTGCCAGATCAGGTCCCCGCCATATTTGCGGTGATATTTGGAAATGGCCCCTTCGCCGGTATTGTGGGCAAAGCCGCCCAGCTTCGCCCCTTTGTTGAAGGCCATGATGGCATTGGCCGACACGGCACCGAAGCTGGTGCCCGAAATATTCAGCACCGAAGCGAAATAGGGCTTCTGACAATCGCGCCCGCCGATGCTGAGGCGAAAGTCGCTGGAAGCGATTTTGGACGGGCGCATCGAATGCGATATCCAGCCATAGCCCACGGCATTGACGTCACGAATGGTGCCAAAGGGCAGCTTGTCCGACACATTTTTGGCACGGCGATAGACCAAGGCCCGCTGTTCGCGGGTAAAGGGCACCGGGTCGCGGTCGTCCTCTATGAGATACTGGCGAATTTCCGGCCGCACCGCCTCAAGGATAAAGCGAAAATGCCCGATGATTGGATAGTTGCGCAGAATGGCGTGTGAGGTCTGGGTCAGGTCGCGCAAACCGATCAGGCTGAGCGGCGCAAGGATGAGCAAACTCCACCACAGACGCTGATCCACAAAATAGCCCGCCGCCGCACAGGCGAGCGTCAGCAGCCACACACCCTGAAGGATAAAAAATCTCGATATCACCGCCGCCCCGCCTGATCGTGTATTTTATTGATACTATCAAGCGCTTGCGACGGTTTTCTGAACGGTGCTGTTAAACCGTATCAAGGCTTTTTGGGTGCGGAACTGAAACCACCCAATTGCCGGCTGAGGCCAATCATGATGGTCGGTGTGCGATTCTCGCTGACAGACACGCTACGGAAGCGATTTGTCTCGGTAACCGTTTCGATCTTCGTGAGGGGCAGTGGTTCCTGCACCGTGATCACCAACGACAACTTCGGCATCAAATTGCGACGGTAGTCAATCATCCCGGAACCATTGGCGCCGCGATACCCCTGCGTCGTGTAGCGTCGCCCGTTCAGCTTGTAATTCAGCGACAGAGAGCCCTTCTTGAGCGTATAGTTGAGCGACACCCCGCCACTGAGGGCGGTGTCCGAACGACTGATCGACAGTTCCGGCACATCAATGTCCACAAAGGTCACCGTCGTGTCGAAGTTCACAGTAAGCGTGTTGTTCCATCGCTGACTGTAGGTCGCCGTCAGGCCGTAATTGCGCTCCTGTCCCGCATTCTTTCGCGTTGTCTCGGTGACGAAATTGCCTAGGTTCTGCGGATCGGCAATGACTCGGCTTGAGGTAACGAGCGTTTCGTCCTTGAACCGATAAAAGCCGGTTATTCTATAATCCGAATGCGGCCGGTTAGCCTCGTAAATGACTTCCAGATTGTCGGCCTCTTCGGGTCCAAGCGCTGCATTCCCGATGGTGACGGCGGTCGCAGAACTGAACACCAGACCCGGATTGAGATCGACAGGCTGTGGTCGCTGCTGCTTATGAGTATAGCTTAAACGCAGACGGCGCTTGGCAGAAAAGGCATAGGTGGCAAAAAGGCTGGGGTTTAAGCGGGTGTAGTCGATCTGATTTTCAAGCGTCGTTCCTGGCACTTTGATCGTCAGGTCGAGGGTCTCGGCCCGCAGGCCGGCCAGCAGTGTCCATTTGGGCGTCAATTCCCACTGCGCCGTGGCATATACCGCCGCCGACTGTTGCTCATAACGGAAGCGATTACTTAAAAGGGCATCGAGCTGCAAATCCGCCACGGAGCCCGCCGGACCAAAGGACAGAGTCTCGGTTTTGCTGGTTTCCGTATCAAATTGCGAACCGACGCTGACCTGAACGCGGTCAAAGGTGGTGTTGTACGCGGCAGACAGCATGGCGGTGCGGGTATTGGAACCCCCATCGCGTCGGGTATAGCGCGTGCCGGTGTTGGTGCTTACCGAAGCGCGTTCATAGTCCAACCGGGTGAGCGAAGGCGTATCCCGGTTCGATTGCGAGACAGTCAGGTCGAGCTTGAACGACTGATCCGGCTTTTGTCCGTAGTGGGTGTAGCCAAAGCTCAGACTGCCGTTGTCGTTAGGGGTCCGCCCGTCGCTTTGGGAGCGGAAGACATCGCTCAGGGCGCCGTCGGCCCCACGGGAGGCGGTATAACCTGCAAAGTCGCTATTCACCTTCCCCTGGTTGTAGCTGAGGCCTCCGGTGAGAACGTCATTGTCGCTCAGGTCGTATTGCAGATTCGTCGTCAGCGAGCCTATGCGGTATCGCCCTGTGACGGTCCCCTCAGACCGCGCCTCGCGGATTGCGCCGCCCGACGCATCAAAGGCGGTCGAGGCGCTGTCGAAATCACTGTCGAAACGACCGTCAAACACCGCCGCGAAGCCACTTATATTCAGCTTACCCTGCGTGTAGCTGAGATAGGCGTTGGTGTTACCGCCGCCGCGCGAAGCGACCTGCGCGGACACGGACCCAAACAGGCCCGGCGGCAGATTGCGTTTGGTAACGATATTGACGATTGGACCCGAGCCGCTGGAAGAATATTGAGCGCCGGGATTGGAGATGACTTCGATGCTGGAGATATAGGCCGACGGCATGGCGCGCAGGGCCACAGCGCGATTATCTCCGGACAGCATCAGCGACGGACGACCGTTCAGATAAACCCGCGCGGTCTGACCCCGCACACTGACATCGCCCTGCGCATCGACGGACACACCGGGTACCTTGTTCAGGGCCTCGGCCGCTGTACCCGTGGCAGCCGCCGGGTCCTTCGAAACGTCATAGACTTCCTTACCGGTTGGGTCCACGCGCTTCTTGCCCTGAACCGTAACGGTCGTCGCAGCTTTATCGTCACCTTCAGAGGCCTTAGGCGATTCCGCCTTTTTCTCACCTGTCGTTTGGGTCGGGCTCTGGGTATATCCCGTCGTCGGCAAAGCGCACTGAGCGGCAAACAGTAAAGCGACCATGGGCAAGCCATGGTGTGAATAAGCAGACAAAGCCCCCTCCCGCGAATGCGCACAACCCAACCGAACAGAGTCGCATTACACAATTATGACTCACACAATGGATTAAGCAAGTATAGCTTTCCCGCTTTGATCATCCGATGTCCTTTTTTGGCTTTTGTGGGTTTGGATTGCAGCCCTGACACTCTGCGACCTGCGCGTAATCTTAAGGCCCTTCTGCCGCCTCAGCGGCCCTTTACCCCCTTGGCGACTGTCATTCCCCGCCAAGGTCGATCATGCGCCATCCCCGTCGTTCGCTGCTTCTTTCTGCCACCGCTCTGGCGCTCGTTTTTACCAGCCCGGCGGCGCTGGCGACGACCACGGTTTCGACGGCCACCACCACGCCATTACAAACGGCTACAGCCAACAGCGGCAGTGCAGACGATATCGACGTCACCGATGCCGCCACGATCACTTTGACAAGCGGCACCGCCCTCACCGTCAATTCGGACAACACGCTGGTCCTCAATGGGGTGGTCGAAATGTCATCGTCAGACAGCGGCGCGACCGGCGTCCTGATTGACGGAGCCCGGACGACCAGCCTCGACTTATCGGGAACCATCACAGTCACGGATAGCTACACCGCAGAGGACACGAACAGCGACGATATCGTCGATGGCGTCTTCGCAGAAGGGACCAACCGCTACGGCGTTCGCGCCACCGGACTTCTGACGGGCGACGCTGATATCGACTCGACGATCACCGTGCACGGCAATCAGTCCGCGGCTATTCTGTTTGAGAAAGGTCAAGTCGGCGATTTTCTGTTTGACGGGACGATCACTGTTCTGGGCGACGACGCCCGCGGTATCGCCCTGCGCGGTCCGCAAACCGGTCAGGTCTATCTCAGCGGCTCCATCTATACGCAGGGCAAGGACGCACAGGCGGTTGAACTTTCCGGCGCGATCAACGGTGCTCTGGTCATCGACGCCTCGGTGACCAACACCGGTTATCGCTACACCAGCCTCTCTGACGATTACCTTGATCTTCTGGACGCCGACGACCTCTATCAGGCCAAGGCCGCGGTGCAGGTCTCAAATAATGTCAGCGGTGGCGTCCTGATCAATGCCGCCGTGACCAGCGAAGACGACGCCAATACCGACGAAAACGGCAATGTTATCGAAGATACAGAAGAAGGCACGGCCTCTATCGCCCAGTATGGCACGGCCCCGGCTCTGCTGATCGGTTCCGATACGCAGGCGATTACGCTGGGGGCCATAGCCTATGATGACACGGCCACTGACGATTACAGCGGCCGTACCTACGGGCTGGACATACGCGGTTCTGTGGCCGCCTATGGGGTCTATGAGGGGGTCAGCGCCACCGCTGTACAGATCGCCGGCCTGGGTTACGACGTCAATGTCACCAATGGCATTGGGCTGTCCGGTTCAGTCAGTGCGTCCGCTTATGAAGCGACTGCGACCGGTCTGGCGCTGAAAAGCGGTGCGCGGGTGGGTACGCTTAATCTATCCGGTTCGCTTTCAGCGAACACCACCACCACCAATTCTCACACGGCCTACGGCTTGGATATCGGCAGTGGCGCGATTTTAAACACGCTGAAAATTGAAACCGGAGGGGCGCTCACTGCGTTTGGCTATGGCACGACCGCCAATGCCACGGCCTTGCGCGACACTTCCAATACCCTGACCTCACTCGTAATCAACGGCAGTATCTCCGCCGGTATCACTCCCGGCGATGAGGACGAAGACGATGTGACCGACACCGCGGTAAACCGCGCGGTGGCCATAGACCTCAGTGCCAATAGCGTGGCGACGACGATTGAGGTGGTCAATGCCCATCTGGATGATGATGACTACGCCCTGCCCTACATCACCGGTGATGTGAAACTGGGTTCCGGCAATGATACGGTCCGCGTCTCCAACGGCTATATCTACGGCAATATTGACTTCGGCACGGGCCGCAACAGCCTGACGATTGAAGAGGAAGGCATCGTTCTCGGCAAGCTGACCGGGGCCGGAACGGTGGCCGTCGATGTCGCCAACGGCCGTCTGGGGCTGAGCGCGGGCTCGCAACTGACCCTGTCGAGCCTGCATGTGGGGAGCGAGAGCGAGCTTTATCTGGGGCTGACCACCGCAGATCCCACCCGGCCGCTTCTGATCAACACCGGCACGACGGTGTTCGACGATGGCGCGGCGCTTTATCTGACGCTGGACAAGATCATCCAGACGCCGACGCGCTTCACCCTGATGACCGGCAAAAATATCGACTTCGGGACGCTCGACTTTGAAGACATGGAGGAGCAGGTCCCCTGGCTCTACAAGTCCACCCTGACGACGGGCAGCGCCAATGACGGGCTCTATGCCGATTTCCGTCTGCGCACGCAGTCTGAGTCCGGTTTGAGCGTCACCGAGTACAGTGCCTTGGGTGCGGTGCTGACGGCGGCCGCGACCGACGATGACACGACCAGTACCCTACTGGCCGCCACCACCGAAACCGGTTTTGTCAGTACCTATGCGGCCTTTCTGCCCGATTTTTCGGGTGAAACCCTGTTATCTCTGTCGCGCGGGCGTGAGGCACTGACGCGCTCGATTGAAAAGCAGTCGATCCTGCCCGACGTGGGCGAAACCCATTACTGGATTCAGGAAGAGGGTTATCAGCTCAATCGCGAACGCAGTCAGACTCTGGGGTTCAAGACTACGGGTTTCAGCTTTGCGGGAGGCATCGAACGCGGTCTGGGTTACGGACAAGCGGTCGGTCTTTTTACCAGCTACACGGCGGCGACACCAAAGGACACCTACGCCACCGCCTACGAGACCTCTTCGGCAGCCGATTTCACCCTTGGGGGCTACTGGCGACTGAATAGCGGTGGCCTGAAGGCCTGGTTAAGCGCCGGGGCGGGCGGCACCTTCTTCGAGACGGAACGTCAGATGGTGGGCTCAGCCAATACCCTCACGGCGCGCGCCAAATGGAACGGCTACAGCGTGTCAGGCAGTACGGGGGCCTCGTATCGGGCGACACTGGGACCGATCAGCGTAAAACCGCTCGTCTCCATCGATTATTACGCTCTGAAGGAAGAGGCGCGGGATGAGAGCGGTGGCGGAACGGCCTTTGATCTCAGCATAGACGAACGCCAGAGCCATATCGCCACGGCCTCAGCGCTCTTGAGCTTTGGGCGTGGTGATCGCACGGCTCTGCTGCAACCGGAAATCTGGGTGGGTTATCGCAATAATTTTTCGGTGACGGTGGACGATACCGTCGCCCGCTTTACAGGCGGCGACCCGTTTACCCTCTCGGCAGGGAACCTTAAGGGCGGCGCGCCGGTGATAGGCATGCGCATGATGGCCGGTAATGAATATGGTTATGTGGCACTTGAAGCCGAGGGCGAAAAATATAGCGAATACAGCAATTACAAACTGAGTCTTCGAACCGGTTTTAAATTCTGAAACCACGCTTAAAGCGTCAGCTCATTTAAATTGATATTATCGTTTAGAAACAATATTTAAATAATTAATTCTCATGTTTTAGTTTAATATTACCCTCTGATGTAGGGAACGCGCCATCTGTCGCGATAGGTGGTTCAGAAACGCTTTTCCCTGTTCGCGCGGCGCGAGAGGTGATAACGTTGTCACCCTATAAAGCAGGGCGAATCCGCGCCCTCCGGACAGAGGAAACCCGCCATGTTCACACGTCGCCACAGCCTTGCCCTTGGACTGACCGCCATAGCCTTCCCGCTTCACAGCCTTGCGACGGAAGCCGGCATACGAGGGCTTGGGGGGGCGGGTGATGCGCTGGGCGAAGGCCCCTACTGGTCGGCGGCGCACAAGCGCCTGTTCTGGGTCAATATTTCGGGGCAGACCATCTACGCACTCGATCCACAGAGCGGCGATCTGAAGACCTGGAAGACGCCGAAGCCCGTTTGCTTCCTCGCGGATCGTCAATCGGGCGGCCTGATCGCAGGCCTCAGCGACGGGGTCTATGGTTTTGATCCGAAAGCCGGCACTTTCACCCTTCTGGTGCAACCCGAGAAGCGCGACGATACGCGGTTGAACGACGGCAAGGTCGATGCCAAAGGCCGTCTTTGGACCGGCACCATGGACACCAAGTGGAAGGAAAAGGTGGGGGCCTTCTATCGCATCGACGCCAACCTCAGCGTCACCAAGGTTGATGGTCCCTATCTGTGCGCCAACGGCCCGACCTTCAGCCCGGATGGCCGCACCCTGTGGCACACCGAAACCTACGACAAAGAGGTCTTTACCTTCGATGTGGCGTCCGATGGTACGCTGTCGAACAAGCGGCTTTTCGTAAAGTTTGAGGGGGATATGGGCGCGCCGGACGGCATGGCCACGGATGCGCAGGGCGGCGTATGGATCGCTCATTATGGCGGCGGCCGCGTCAGCCGCTATACTCCGGATGGCAAACTGGACTTTTCTATTACCTTGCCCGCCAGCCAGATCACCAGCATGGCCTTCGGCGGTGCCAAACTCGACCACCTGTATATCAGTTCGGCGGCGCAGTTCCTGCCTGATAATGCGCCGGACAAGGCCGTGGCCGGGACACTGTTTGAAGTGTCGCCGGCCCGACTGCGCGGGCACACAGGCCTGCCCGCCACGCCCTTTGCGGGTTAGACCTTAACGACCACCCCGCCCTGATCGGCGCTGCGATACATGGCCTGAATCAGGCGGATGTCCCGCAGCCCCATCTCGCCCGGCGTGCGGTGCGATGTGTTGCTGCGCGCGGCCTGCGAAAAGCCGTCCACCTGCGCCGCGAACTGTGTGTAGGGCGGGGCGGCGAGCACCGGCGTGCCCGGGTCCCAGCCGCGGTGCAGATTGGCGCGGTTATCGTAATAGTCCGATGCCGGGTCCATATTGATTGAGGCGCTGGCCCCGAACACCTTGATGCGCGATCCCCCGGCATAGCAGTAGGAGGACGAACCCTGTGCGCTGAGCCCTGACGGGAAGCTCATCCGCCAATTCAACCCACCTTCGACGGTCTTGAAGCGCGGATCGTCCTTCGGATAGGCATAGACGGCCGACACTGTGTCGGGCATCTGATCCGCCAGCATCAGGGTGCCGTTCAGCGCATAAATACCAATATCGTACATGGAACCGCCACCGGCCAGCGGCTTGTCCAGACGCCACTTCATCGGCGGGTATTGCGGGTCGGCATTGAAGCCGGCATCACCCGTGATATAGCGCAGGTCGCCCAGTTCACCCTGCTGGCAACGGCGCTTGACCTCGATATTGAGCGGCTCGAAATGCACGCGATAGGCCACACCCAACTGACGATTGGCGGCCTTGGCGGCGGCGACCATGGCCTCGCATTCTTCAACCGTTGAAGCCATCGGCTTTTCACACAGGACGTGCTTGCCCGCCTTCAGGGCACGGATGGTGTATTCGGCGTGCAGCCCCACCGGCAGGACGATGTAGACGCAGTCGATATCCTTGTCGGCGGCGATCTTATCGAAATCGTCATAGCCATAGGTCTTGGCCACGCCATACCGCTCCGCCAGGTCCCTGGCCTTGGCCGGATTGCCGGAGACGAAGGCGGTCATGCGCGACTCATCGGCCTGAAGAAAGCCGGGTATCACCTGATTGATGGCGTAGCTGCCCAGACCGACCACGGCCCAGCCCAGACGCTTTTTGGGCGGCTCCGGCAGATCGACACCATTCGGCAGGGGCTGACCGGCGGCTTTGCCGGTGGTCTGTACAGTCGTTTGAGCGGTAGCGGCGGCACTGGCGACCAGCGGCAGGCCTCCGGCACCCATTAAAAGCTGTCGGCGATCCATCATGGGGGTTTCCTCTGTTTGAATGTATGTAGTGGCCGCACTGTAGACCGGAATCCAAACAGGTGACAACGTTTACCCAGCGCTTTTTTGATCAAACCTTACGCTGGGATTTGAGATAATTGTTCTTGTTATGTTCTTATTTAGTGGTAAGCTCAGGGCATGTCCCCAAAATCCCTGCCTACCCTGCGCACCGAACGCATCACCGATGACAACGCCCTGCCCGATCGGGTGCGCAAGGGACGCGGCGCGGTGTCGAACCGCCTGAGCGGCCGTTTTGATGCACCTGATCGCTACGACACAACCGACGGCTGGGATAGCGAAGATCATCCCGATATCGAGCGTGTGCAGACCATCCTCGGCATAGACGCCGTGCGCAAGATCATCAGCTATAACGACTCGCCGGATGTAGGGTCGAGCCGTTCCATTAATCCGTACAAGGGCTGCGAGCACGGCTGTATCTATTGTTTCGCCCGCCCGACCCACGCCTATCTGGACCTGTCACCGGGACTGGATTTCGAAACGCGCATCTTTCGCAAACCCGACGCCCCCGAACGGCTGCGCGAAGAATTATCGCACCCCAAATACCGCCCCGCGCCGCTGGCGCTCGGGATCAATACCGACGCCTATCAGCCGATTGAACGGACAGAACGCCTGACGCGACGGCTGCTGGAGGTGCTGTGGGAATTTCGCCATCCGGTGCACATCGTCACCAAGTCGGCCCTGATTCTGCGGGATTTAGATATTCTGGTTCCGATGGCGGCCGCCAATCTGTTTTCGGCCACCCTGTCCGTGACGACGCTCGACCGCCATATTGCACGGGTGATGGAACCGCGCGCCGCGACGCCCACCAAACGCATCGAAACCATCCGGGCGCTCAGCGCCGCCGGCATTCGCGTCAGTGTACTGGCCGCGCCGCTGATCCCCGGTCTGACCTGTCACGAACTGGAAAACATCCTCAAGGCCGGGGCCGAGGCGGGAGCGATCCGCGGCGGCTATATTCCGGTGCGCCTGCCACATGAGATCAAGCTGTTGTTCGAAGACTGGCTGAGGCTCAACTTTCCAGACCGCGCCGACCGTGTGCTGAACCGCATTCGGGCCCTGCGCGGTGGCAAGCTGAACGATCCCAATTTCAAAACGCGCATGACGGGCACGGGACTGGAGGCGGACCTGCTGAAACAGCGCTATGAGCTGGCTGTGCGGCGGTATGGCCTGGATGCGCCCCGCACGCCCCTCGATTCGACGCAGTTTCGTGGCGGTGACCCGCAAATGCGCCTGTTTTAGAGGGGAATGATTTCTAATAAAATCATTCCCCTCAAGCCGCCATTGAGGCGGCGGCCAAGGTGGCGCAAGCCACCGCCCGGCGAGGGGCTAAACAAAAGCGAGATCATTATGTTTCTACCAGAAATCATAATGATCTCGCCCTTATCCGAACAGCATCCGCGTCATGTTCCCGGCAATGAGGCGCAGTTCGTCAGCCGATGCCCCGGCACGGGCGCGCACCCCCAGATTGGCGGTGATACCGCCGATCATCTGGGCCAGCACCTTCGGGTCATGTTGGGCTGAAAGACAGCCGTAGGTCTGAGCGTCGATAAAGAAGCGCTCGAAACGCACATCGAACTCTTCGATGGTGTTTTGCAACATCTCCAGGATCGACTCGTGCTGCGGGGCTTCGTTGAGCGCCGTACACATGAAGGCACAGCCCAGCGGGTGCTCGCTCTGTCCTGTATAGGTGCCGATCATGATGTCAAAATAGCGCCCGACAATGGTCGTCAGGCTATCGCCCTGCCCGTTGCAGCACAGCACCGTATCCAATTGCTCGCTGATACGCTGACGATAATGCTGCATGGACTTGAGATAGAGTGCCTCCTTGTCGCCAAAGCCGGCATAGAGGCTGGGGCGGTTGACGCCCGTCGCTTCGACGAGATCATCGAGCGACGTCGCGGCAAAGCCTTTTTGCCAGAACACATGCAAGGCCTTTTTCAGCACGAGATCGGGGTCGTAGGCGCGCGGACGCCCACGCGGACGTTTGCAGCAGGCGCTCGCCTCCAGCGCCTGATCGCCGCAGACATCGGGCAGACCCAGCACCATAGCGTCGGCATCTACGGCCTCGCTCTTATGGATCAGCGTCTCGTAAGGCTGGTGCACCATGGCAACACGATTACTCCTTTTACTGCCCCCTATGTAGCGTGTCCGCTTCCCTGCTGCCAGTCCCCGACACGCAGATGTCATATCTGCCGGTCTAAACGCTGGATCATTATGATTTCTGGTAGAAACATAATGATCCAAGTCTTTGTTTAGCCCCTCGCCGGGCGGTGGCTGCGCCACCTTGGCCGCCGCCTCAATGGCGGCTTGAGCGGAATGATTCCATTTGAAATCATTCCGCTCCAAGATTTCGTCACTCTTTCGCGACTGCTGACAAATTTTTGTACCAATTCGCACAAAAATTTGGCCAAGCCTCTATTAATTTGCGAAACAGTACATAAATGGATGCCTGCGGCTCCGGTTCAAGGGCTGTTCCTGTCGCCGCTTTCCTTTCTTTTCCCTTTCTCCCCAAAGGTGACCCGCATGTTGACCCCGTCCGATCTTTACCGGCGCGCGCCGCGTCAGGCGCTCCTGACCGCCGCCGCCATCGCCACCCTGAGCGTGGGGGCCTTCGGTATCTACGCCCTGACCTCCAAAGCCGACGCTCAGGCCACCGCCGCCGCCCCTCAGGCTATTCCCGTCAAGGTCGCCCTAATCGAAGAACAGACCGTCAGCGGCTGGGACTCCTTCTCCGGCCATCTGGAAGCCGTCGAGCGCGTTGAAATCCGCTCACGCGTGTCGGGTGCGGTAAAGGCCATCCATTTCCGCGAAGGGGCTTTCGTTAGGGAAGGCCAGCTTCTGGTCACCATCGACCCGGCTCCCTACGCCGCTGAGGTCGCCCGTGCCCGCGCACAGGTCCAGGCGGCGGAAGCGCGTTTGACACTGGCACGCTCGGAAAACAGCCGCGCCGAACGCCTGCTCAATGAGCGCGCCATCTCGCAGTCTGAGGCCGAAACGCGCATCAATGCCCTGCGCAGCGCCGAAGCCGACCTCGCCGCCGCGCAGGCCGTGCTGCAATCGGCCAATCTCAACCTCTCCTACACGCAGGTCCGTGCCCCGGTGTCGGGCCGCGTGGGTAAGATCGAAATCACGCAGGGCAATCTGGTCGCGTCCGGCCCCGGTTCGGCCGTGCTGACGACCTTGGTGTCGGTCTCGCCCATCTATGCCAGCTTCGACGCCAATGAAGAGGTAATCAACCGCACGCTGGCCGATCTCAACGGCGCCGAATTCGGCAAGGTGCCGGTGAAGCTGGAGCTGGACAACGGTTCCGAACCCCTGAGCGGGCACCTGCAACTGATCGACAATCAGTTCGACAGTCAGTCCGGCACAGTGCGCGCCCGCGCCGTCTTCGCCAATACCGATGGCAAGCTGATCCCCGGTCAGTTTGTGCGTGTTAAATTGGGTGAGGCCACGGCCAAACCGGCCATCCTGATCAACGAAATCGCCATCGGCACGGATCAGTCCAAGCGCTTCGTCTATGTGGTCGGGAAGGGCAATGCGGTCGAATACCGTGAGGTCCAACTGGGTGGCACGATCGACGGTCAGAAGGTGGTCACAGCGGGTCTGAAACGCGGTGATCGCGTGGTGATGTCGGGTCTTCAGGCCCTGCGGCCGGGTACGGTCGTCGCGCCGCAACTGATCGCCGCCCGGCCGGTCATCGACGCCACGCCCAAGCCGAACGCGTAAAAATCTCCTCCCTGTCGCGCCGCGATGGGGAGGGAGATTTCATCGCTTCGTCGCGGATAACCGCTTCACATACCCCTCCGTCAGCTCTGCGGGCTGCCACCTCCCCACTTCACAGGGAGGAGAGGGACTCTCAACCTCATGCTGCCCAAAGGGCCACCCATGAACCTCTCAAAATTCTTCATCGACAGACCGATCTTCGCCGGTGTGCTGTCGCTGCTTATCGTGGTGTTCGGGCTCCTCAGCCTGCGCACCCTGCCCGTCTCCGAATACCCGGAAGTCGTGCCGCCGCAGGTGGTGGTGCGCGCCGTCTATCCGGGGGCGAGCCCCGCCGTTATCGCTGAAACCGTCGCTACCCCCATCGAAGAAGCCCTCACCGGCACCGAAGACATGATCTACATGTCTTCGGCCTCGACCTCCGACGGGCAGATGACCCTGACCCTCACCTTTAAACTGGGCACCAATCCGGACCTGGCGCAGCAGATGGTGCAAAACCGCGTGTCTCAGGCCGAGGCCCGCCTGCCCTCAGACGTGCGGGCGCTGGGCGTCACCACGCAAAAGAGCCAGTCTTCCCTGCCGCTGGTGGTGCACCTTGTCTCGCCCAATGGGCGTTATGACGAAAACTATCTGCGCAACTACGCCCTGATCCACGTCAAGGACCGCCTGCAAAAAATCGAGGGCGTCGCCCCGATCCAGATGTTCGGCGGCGGCGAATATTCCATGCGTATCTGGCTCGACCCGCAAAAGGTCGCCGAACGCGGCCTGTCGGCGTCGGACGTCGCTAATGCCGTGCGCGGCGAAAACGTGCAGGCCGCCGCCGGGATCGTCGGAGCCTCCCCCGGCCAACCGGACATTACGCTTCAGATGTCGGTCAATGCGCAGGGTCGCCTGAAGACCGAAGAAGACTTCCGCAACATCATCGTCCGCTCCAAGGACGGCGCTGTCACCTATCTGGGCGACGTGGCCCGCGTCGAACTGGGGGCCGCCGACTATTCGCTGCGCTCGCTGCTGAACAATCAGAAGGCCGTCGGTATCCCCATCTTTGAACAGGCCGGGGCCAATTCGCTGAAGGTTTCCGCCGACGTCAAAAAGGCGATGGCCGAGCTTCAGAAGACCATGCCCGAAGGCGTCGAATACCGCATCGCCTACGACACCACCGAATATGTGCAGGAATCCATCGACTCGGTGATCCACACCCTGCTCGAAGCCATACTGCTGGTGGTGATCGTCGTCATTGTCTTCCTTCAGACGTGGCGCGCCTCGATCATTCCGCTGCTGGCCGTGCCCGTGTCCGTCATCGGCACCTTCGCGGTGATGCACGCCTTCGGCTTCTCAATCAATGCCCTGACCCTGTTTGGCCTCGTTCTGGCCATCGGTATCGTCGTCGATGACGCCATCGTCGTCGTCGAAAACGTCGAGCGCAATATCGAAGCCGGTAAATCGCCCAAGGAGGCCACCTATCAGGCCATGCGCGAAGTCTCCGGCCCCATCATCGCCATCGCGCTGGTGCTGGTCGCCGTCTTTGTGCCACTGGCCTTCATCACGGGCCTGTCGGGTCAGTTCTACCGTCAGTTCTCGCTGACCATCGCCATCTCGACCGTCATTTCGGCCATCAACTCGCTCACCCTGTCCCCGGCTCTGGCGGCGCTCCTGCTCAAGGACCACCACGCCAAAAAGGACGCCCTGACGCGCTTCATGGACCGCTGGCTGGGCGGTTTCTTCCGCCTGTTCAACCGCTTCTTCCACCGTTCGTCAGAAAACTACGGCAGGGGTCTGGGCGGCATCATTTCACGCAAGGCCCTGATGCTGGGCGTCTATGCGGTGCTGGTGCTCGCCACCATGTTCATGTTCAAGACCGTCCCCACCGGCTTTATCCCGGCGCAGGACAAGCAGTATCTGGTCGGCATGGTGCAGCTTCCGGACGGGGCGACGCTCGACCGTACCGAAGCCGCGGCGCGCGCCATGACCGATATCGCCATGAAGCAGGACGGCGTAAAAGACGCCCTCGCCTTCCCCGGCCTGTCGATCAACGGCTTTACCCTAGCGTCCAACTCGGCAGTGGTGTTTCTGGCGCTCGACTCGTTTGAGGAACGCGGCAAAAACCACCTCGACGCCGGCACCATTGCCGGTGCGCTGAACCAGAAGTTTCTGGGCATTGGCGACGCCTATGTCGTCGTCTTCCCGCCGCCGCCGATTCTCGGCCTCGGCACCACAGGCGGCTTCAAGCTTCAGCTTCAGGACCGCGGCGCGCTTGGGCCCGAAGCGCTCGATCAGGCCACCAAGGCCTTCGTCGCCAAAGCCTATCAAACCAGGGAACTGGCCGGGGTCTTCTCCAACTATCAGATCAATGTGCCACAGGTCTATGCCGACATTGATCGCGTCAAGGCCCGTCAGCTCGGCGTCAATGTGCAGGATGTCTTCGACACCATGCAGATCTATCTGGGCTCGATGTATGTCAACGACTTCAACAAGTTCGGCCGCACCTATTCGGTCCGTCTTCAGGCCGATGCGCCCTATCGCGCCCGTCCGGAAGATATCGGTCAGCTCAAGGTACGCTCTAGCAGCGGCGAGATGATCCCCCTGTCGGCGCTTCTGAAGGTCGAGCCGTCCTTCGGGCCGGTCAATGCCACCCGTTATAACGGCTATCTGGCGGCCGACATCAATGGTGGCCCCGCCCCCGGCTTCTCCTCCGGTCAGGCCGAAGCCGCCGCCGCCAAAATCGCTGCCGAAGTCCTGCCGCCGGGGATTGAATACGAATGGACCGACCTGACCTATCAGCAGATATTGGCCGGTGACTCCTCGGCCATCATCTTCCCGCTGGTCATCCTGCTCGTCTTCCTCGTGCTGGCGGCGCAGTATGAAAGTCTGGTCCTGCCGCTGTCGATCCTGCTGATCGTCCCGATGGGCCTGCTGGCCGCTATCACCGGCGTGTGGATTTCGGGTGGCGACAACAACATCTTCACTCAGATCGGCCTGTTCGTTCTGGTGGGGCTGTCGGCCAAGAACGCCATCCTGATCGTGGAATTTGCCCGCGAGCTGGAACTGGCCGGGCACAAGCCGCTACAGGCCGCTATTGAGGCCAGCCGGTTGCGTCTGCGCCCGATCCTGATGACCTCCATCGCCTTCATCATGGGCGTCCTGCCTCTGGTGCTGGCGCACGGAGCCGGGTCGGAAATGCGTCACGCCATGGGTGTGGCCGTCTTCGCCGGCATGATCGGAGCCACCGTTTTCGGCCTGTTCCTGACGCCCGTCTTCTACGTCACCCTGCGCGCCCTGACCGGCAATCGTCCGCTCAAGGCCCACACCCACCCAGAGGAGCCCGGCCACGAAGGGATCGACCCCGCGCCGAGCACCGCCACGCTGAACTCACATCCGGAGGCACATTAATGTCCCCATTTTTATCGCTCAAACGCCGCGGGGCTCCTCTCATCAGCTCGGGCGGCCAGTCGGCCTTGCCAAAGCGTGACTGGTCACGCTTTGGAATCATCCCTCTTAGCTTTGCCGCCCTGCTTCTGACGGGTTGCGCCACCGAACCCCTGACGAAGGACGCAGGCCTCACCCCGCCGGCAGCCTTCAAGGCTCCGGCCACGAGCGAAACCACCGCACCGCCTCTGGCCCAGAAAGCCGACGCATTCTGGCTGATCTTCGGTGACCCGGTGCTCGACGATCTCGAAGCGCGTGCCATGACCCGCAATACAGATGTAGCCATCGCTGCCGCCCGCGTGCAGCAGGCCCGCGCCCTGATCCGTCAGGCCCGCGCCGTGCAGTTGCCGCAGGTCAGCGCCGGGTTGCAATCGTCGCGCGCCTCACAAACGGGTCAGTCGCCCAAGGCCTCAACCCTGCACGCGGCCGGTCTCGATCTCGGCTATGAAGTAGATCTGTCCGGGCGTCTGTCAAAGGCGACGCAGGCGGCGACCCTCGACGCCTCCGCCGCCGAAGACAATGCAAAATGGGCGCAACTGCTCGTGCAGGGCGCGGTGGCCGAAACCTATTTCGCCCTGCGCGCCCTTGATGAAGACCGCGCCATCGTGGCCGAAACGCTGGAGGCCTATCAGGGCACGCTCACCGTCACGCAAAACCGCTATGCGGCCGGTGACGTCGCCGAACTGGACGTCGTGCGTCTGCAAACCGAAGTCGCTACGACCGAGGCCGAACTGAAGGCGCTCGACCGTCAGCGCGCACAGGTCGAAAACGCTCTGAGCCTGCTGGTCGGCGACCTGCCTTCGACCTTCCGCGTCGAGGCCAAGGCGTGGGAAGCGCAACCCTGGGCCGGTGCCGTGCCGCTGATCCCGGCGGGCCTGCCGTCTGGGCTTTTGACGCGACGCCCGGACGTCACCGCTGCCGAAAAGGCCATGCAGGCCGCTCAGAAGCGCGTCGGCATCGCCAAGGCCGCGTGGTTCCCGCGCCTCAGCCTGACCGCCTCTGCCGGGGGCGCGTCGAACGAGTTGTCGGACATCTTCTCGGAAGGCGCGCGCAACTGGTCGCTCACCGGTATTGTCGCTAAGGCGATTTTCGACGGCGGACAACGCAAGGCCGGCATCGAACGGGCGCAAGGCGATCTGGCCATTGCCTTTGCGCAGTATCGTCAGTCGGTTCTGGTGGCCTTTGGCGACGTGGAAAACGCCCTGTCGGACATCGACGGCCTGACCGGCGAAGCCGAGACCCAGGCCACGGCTCTGGCGGCGGCGCGCCGGGCGCTCGACCTGTCGCAGGCGCGCTACAAACACGGCTATGTCTCGCAGCTTGAGGTGCTGGATGCCCAGCGCTCCTACCTGCGTATCCGCCGTCAGGACCTTCAGGTCCGCGCCCAGCAATATCAGGCAACCGTGCGCCTGATCCGCGCTTTGGGCGGCGACTGGACCGTGTAAGCCGGGCTATTCCTGACTCTGACGCCTGCCGATCCCTGCGGCAGGCGTTTTTTTATGCGTGATAACGCTTGGAATTGAACATATTTGCTCTATAAGTCGGACAAATAATCAAAGGAAACGTCCGATGAAAACGCGCCTCAGCCTCGCCCTTCTGGCCCTGTCGCTGACGGGCTGCGCCGCCCTCCCCGGCACCGAAGCGTCGTACATCGCGCCCAAGCCCCTTTACCGCGACCCGGTCTATGACGGGGCGGCGGACGTGTCGATCATCTACGACCGCGCGGCCAAAGACTGGAAGATGTTCTACACCAACCGCCGCGCCACATTGAAAACGCCCGAAGGCGACGTGTCGTGGGTGCATGGCACGCCCATCGGGGTAGCGGCCTCAAAGGACGGCGTGAACTGGGCTTATAAGGGCACGGCCGATATCCCGCTGTCGTGCACGGGCGAAACCCTGTGGGCCCCTGAAGTCTATGCCGATAAGGGCACCTATCATATGTGGCTGACGGTGGTGCCGGGCATTTTCAAGGACTGGAAGGCCGGGCGCTTTATCGTCCACCTGACCAGCCCGGACCTCAAAAACTGGACCTGTGGTGAGCGGCTGGATCTGGGGACCGACCGCGCGATTGACGCAAGCGTCATCCAGAAAGATGGCCTCTATCGCCTGTGGTTCAAGGATGAGCGCAAGGGCAGCCGCCTGTTTGTGCTGGAAAGCCCGGACCTCAAATCATGGGTGCGTCAGCCCGATCCGGTCATCGATACCAATGCCGAAGGGCCCAAGGTGTTTCAGTTCGGCGGCCATTACTGGCTGATCGCCGATGTGTGGAAAGGGCTGATGGTCCTGCGCTCAGACGATCTGAAGACCTGGACACCGCAACCCAACCGCCTGCTGGAACAGCCGGGCATGCAGGCGACCGATAATGACAAGGGCCAGCACCCCGACGTGGTGGTCAATAATGGCCGTGCCCTGATCTATTACTTTGTGCATCAGTACAAAGCCCCGGAAGCCGCTACCGACCCCAAATACGGCCAACGCACCGTCATTCAGGTGGCCGAACTGAAGATCGGCCCCGATGGCTGGCTGACGGTCGATCGCAATGCGCCGGTCGATGCGCGGCTGACGCCGCCGAAATAATTACACCGCCCGCGCCAGCACATTGCGGATCGAAAAGCTGGAATGGATACGCTGCACGCCGGGGAGCTTGGACAGCACCTCGGTGTGGATGCGCTCGAATTCGCGCGCGTCGGCAATATCGACGCGCAGCACATAGTCGGCATCCCCGGTCATCAGCAGGCATTCGCGGATTTCCGGATAGCGCCGCACCGCTGCCTCAAAGCGCCGCAGCGTCCCCTCGCTCTGCCGTTCCAGCGAGATGCGGATAATGACCGCGATAGGCTCACCCTCGACCTCTTCGCCGATCAGGGCCGTGTAACCGCGGATGACCCCACTTTTTTCCAGTAATTGAATCCGCCGCAAACAGGCCGACGGCGACAGCCCCACCTCGGCCGCCAGTCGGGCATTGCTCATCCGCGCATTGAGCCGAAGAAGCCGGATCAGGCTGCGGTCCACCGCATCGAGAGGGCGCATGACAGTTTCTTTCTCAAAGCGAACAATTGTTGTGTCATATGACACATATATGAACTAATCACGTCAAATAGCACGAACATTCGACGATCCTTGCGTTAATCTCATCGTTACTGGCGAAAGGACGGCGGCATGGATCAGGCTCTGGCGAATGAGGCTTTGGCAAACGGCGCGGGCGGCATACTGCGCGTCGATCTTGGCGCTCTGAAAGCCAACTATCTTAAACTGTGTCAGTTGGCAGCCCCGACCCCGGTCAGCGCCGTGGTCAAGGCCGATGCCTATGGTCTGGGGGTCAAAGCGGTGACGGCCACGCTTTATGCCGCCGGTTGCCGCCATTTCTTCGTAGCCCTGACGCGCGAAGCGTTCGAACTCCGCCCGCAACTGCCTGCCGATGCCGCGCTCTATGTGCTGAACGGACTGACGCCGGGCAGTGAAGCCCGCGCCGCGCAAGCCGGGCTGATCCCGGTGCTCAACTGCCCCGAACAGCTTGACGCCTGGGCCGATTTGGCGCGCCAGAGGGGCCAGACCCTGCCCGCCCTGTTGCAGGTTGATACGGGTATGTCGCGGCTGGGTTTCATGCCCGAAGACCTTAAAGCGCTGGCCGCCGCGCCGGAGCGTCTTCAGGGTCTGCGCATCGACTATCTGATGAGCCATCTGGCCTGTGCCGATGAGCCCACCAATCCGGCCAATGGTCAGCAACTCGAAGCCTTTGAACTGGCCTCGCGCCTGTTCCCCGATACGCCCCTGTGTTTTGCCAATTCCGGCGGGCTGTTCCTGGGGGCGGAATACCACGCCGATCTGTGCCGTCCCGGCATTGCCCTGTACGGGGCCGCGCCCCACCTCGACCGGCCCAATCCCATGCAGCCGGTCATTGCGCTCGATCTGGCCGTCATTCAGACGCGTAGCGTCCCAGCCGGGACGCGCATCGGCTATGGCGGCACGGTGGTTACCGACGCCCCCAAACGTCTGGCCACCCTGTCGGCCGGGTATGCGGACGGTCTGCCGCGTCGGTTGGGCGATCAGGGCGCGGTCTATGTCAACGGCGTGCGTCTGCCCTTTATCGGCCGTGTGTCGATGGATTCGATCATTATCGACATCGACGCCCTGCCCGAAGGCGCGCTGAAGGCTGGCGATTTTGTCGAGTTGATCGGTCCGCATCAGTCGCTGGACGCCGTGGCCGCAGCCGCCGGCACCATCGCCTACGAAATCCTGACCCAACTGGGTTCGCGGTATCACCGTCACCTCATCGCTGCGGAGGGCTGAGGCATGAAAATCGTCATTCTGGGGGCCGGAGTCATTGGCGTCACTTCGGCCTGGTATCTGCGTCAGGCCGGTCATGAGGTCACGGTCATTGACCGTCAGCCGGGCCCGGCGCTGGAAACCTCCTTTGCCAATGCAGGCGAAATTTCGCCGGGCTATTCTTCGCCTTGGGCGGCGCCCGGTATCCCGCAAAAGGCGCTGCGCTGGCTGTTCATGAACCACGCGCCGCTGATTATCCGACCCAATCTCGACCCGCAGGCCGTGCGCTGGATGTGGCAGATGCTGATGAACTGCAACACCGAAAGCTATAAGCGCAACAAGGGCCGTATGGTGCGCGTCGCCGAATACAGCCGTGACTGCCTGATGGCGCTGCGTCAGGACATTGGCATCCGCTATGACGAACGCACCCAGGGCACGCTGGAGGTCTTTCGGACGCAAAAGCAGATTGACGGCCTTGCCAAGGATATTCAGGTGCTGAAAGACGGCGGTGTGCCGTTTGAATTGCTCGACACGGACGGCTGTGTCGCCGCTGAACCGGGGCTTGCGGCCTCGCGTCACAAGATCGTTGGGGGCTTACGTCTGCCCAATGACGAAACGGGCGATTGTTTCAAATTTACCAATGCCTTGTCTGAAAAAGCTGAGGCGGCCGGAGTGGTGTTCCGCTACGGCGTCGATCTGCGGGGGCTGGTCCGCGAAGGCGAACGTATCAAGGCGGTGCAAACCACCGAAGGCGATATCGAAGCCGATCTGTTTGTGGCGGCTCTGGGCAGCTATACGCCCGCCTTTCTGCAACCTCTGGGGCTGGATGTGCCGGTCTATCCGGTCAAGGGCTATTCCCTAACCCTGTCCATCATTGACGAGCACCGCGCACCGCTGTCCACCGTTATGGACGAAGCGCATAAGGTTGCCATCACGCGCCTGGGCACGCGTATCCGCGTGGGCGGCATGGCCGAGATCGCCGGTTTTTCGAAGGACCTGCCCGAAGCGCGTCTCAACACGCTGAAATACGTCGTCGAAGACCTGTTTGGCGGAGCGGGCGACCTGAACCATCCGAACCTGTGGTCGGGCCTGCGTCCGATGACCCCGGACGGCACGCCGATCATCGGCCCGACGCGCTATAGCAATCTGTGGCTCAATACGGGGCACGGCACCCTGGGCTGGACCATGTCGTGCGGTTCGGGCAAGGTGCTGGCGGACCTGATCAGCGGTCAGACACCGGATATTGAAACCCATGATCTGAGCCTTAAGCGTTACGCCGCCTGAGACCCTTGGTGTGGGTGCGGTTTAATTAGCTGTTACGGTATAACTCGGATTGCCAAGCTCAAATTATACGGTATACATTTTAGCATTGCCTCGCCTCACAGAGTGATCTCATGAAAGCCCTTCTGCGCGCCACCGCCCTGTCTGTCATTCTCGCCACCTCCGCCCTGCCCGTCTGGGCCGAGGTCGATCCGGCGGTGCAGGCAAAGTTCGAGACGATCTACAAAACCGAATGGGAATGGCGCGGCAAACAGTCGGCGGCCAATGAAGACACGCCCGCCGATCAGCGCGGCGGTGGCCTGCCCGACGTCTCAAAGGCGGCTCAGGACAAGAAACTGGCCTACTGGCAGAACGTGCTGAAACAACTTGATGCTATCGACATCAGCAAACTGTCGGAAAAGGACGCTGACAATTACCGTGTCTATCGCTTTCAGATCGAAACCCTGATCAACGCGCAGGTCTATAAGCTCTATGAGCGTCCGGTGGCCGGCGATACCTCCTTCTGGTCTGATCTGGGTTATATTGCGAGCGGCACCTTCCGCAGCGAGGCCGATTATCGCAACTATATCAAAACGCTCGGCGACATGCCGCGCTATTTCGGTCAGAATATCGACAATATGCGCGCGGGGCTCAAGCGCGGCTTCACCCTGCCGCGCGTCTCGCTGCAAGGCCGCGATGTCTCACTGACGCAAGTCATTGAGGCCAAGGGCGAGACCAACCCCTTCTATAAGCCGTTCAAACACTTCCCGGCGACCATCTCCGCCGACAAACAGGCCGAACTGAAAAAGCTGGGCCTTGAGGCCATCCAGAAAAGCGTCATTCCGGCGCAACAGAGCGTGCTGACCTTCCTGAACAGCGAATATACGCCCAAGGCCACAACCTCTATCGCCGCTATCGACCTGCCGGATGGTCGCAACTTCTATCAGGCCCAAATCTACGAATACACGACCCTCACCCTGACGCCGGACCAGATCCACCAGATCGGCCTTGATGAAGTTGCCAAGATTCGCGGCGAAATGGACGCGGTAATGAAGGAGGTCGGCTTCAAGGGCGATCTCAAAGCCTTCCTGACCTTCCTGCGCACCGACCCGCAATTTTACGCCAGGACGCCGCAGGAACTGCTGGACCGATCAGCCTGGGCCGCCAAGATGTTCGACGGTAAGGCCGGCGACTATTTCGGCCGTCTGCCGCGGATGCGCTTTGCCATCATCCCCGTGGCTCCGGAAATCGCGCCTTTCTACACCAGCGGGCGCGGTGGACCGGGTGGCTACTGGATCAATACCTATAACCTGCCGTCGCGCCCGCTTTATTCGGTCATGGCGCTGACCTTGCACGAGTCGGCACCGGGCCACGCCTTCCAGATGCCGCTGGCCATGGAAAACAAAGGCCTGCCGCCCTTCCGTCAAAGCGGCTACATCTCGGCCTATGGCGAAGGCTGGGCGCTTTATTCCGAACGACTGGGCGTCGAGATGGGCATGTATCAAACGCCCTATGAGCGCTTTGGTATGTTGAGCTATCAGATGTGGCGCGCGGCGCGTCTGGTGGTCGATACCGGCATGCACGCCAAGGGCTGGACCCGTGATCAGGCGCTCGATTTCCTGCGTGAAAACACCGCCCTGTCTGAGCACGAAATCACCACAGAGGTGGATCGCTACATCGCCTGGCCGGGTCAGGCACTCAGCTACTATCTGGGGGAAATGGCCATCTGGAAGGCCCGCGCCAAGGCCGAAGCGGCGCTCGGTGAGAAGTTCGATATTCGCGCCTTCCACGACACGGTTCTGGAACTGGGGTCTGTGCCACTGCCTGTGATGGAAGTGGCTGTGGACCGCTTTATCGCACGCGGCGGCACCAGTCCGTATAAGGATGAATAATTAATCCGATAACAGATTAATTATTTAACCGTCCTTGGCCACGCCTTCGATCAGCGGCACAAAGCGCACCTCGCCGAGGTCTTCAACCTCATAGGCTTCGGGGGTGCGCGTATAACGCAGCAGGCGCTGCACCGACCCGCGCCCCTGCGGCGCGACCATGATCCCCTTGACCTTGAGCTGCGCCAAGAGCGGCAGGGGTTCGTCGGGAAGCGCGGCGGTGACCAGAATGCGGTCAAACGGTGCCTGCTCCGGCCAGCCGTCCCAGCCATCGGCAAAGCGATAGATAATATTCTCCATCATCAGCCGCTTATGGCGGATTTCAGCCTCCAGCATCAGTGAGCGATAACGCTCGATCGTATAGACGTAACGGCACAGGCGCGACAGGATCGCCGTCTGATAGCCGGAGCCCGTCCCGATCTCCAGCACGCGATGGCGGCCTTCGAGCTTCAGGGCCTGCGTCATCAGGGCGACGATATAGGGCTGTGAAATGGTCTGACCCGCCGCGATGGGGATGGCCGAATCCTCCCACGAGCGGTCAAGGAACAGTTCCGGCACGAACAGGTCGCGCGGGGTGTACTCCATGGCGTGCAGCAGCTTTTCGTCTTGAATACCCTGCGCTTTCAGGCTGGCCAGCAGGCGCTCGATGCGGGTTTCCGGCAGAGGGGCCTCGCTCATCGACCGGTCTCCTTGAGGTCGGGGGTGCGGATACGCTTCGGGGCCGAGCCACCGAAAACGCCCTTATAGGCGTGCAGCGTCTCATAATGTGTCAGATCAAGATGGAGCGGCGTCACCGAAATGCGGTTTTCGGCGACGGCCTTGAGATCGGTGCCATCGACCAACTCACAGTCATGACCGTGGAAATCGAGCCAGTAATAGGGCCGGCCGCGCGGATCGACGCGCTTGACGGCGTGCAGATCATGCAGGTCACGAAAGCCCTGCCGCGTCATTTCAACGCCCGTCACCGCCTCATCATCGCAATCGGGGAAATTGATATTGAAGATGAGGTTGTTCGCCCAACCCTTTGTTAAAAGGGATGAAATGACCGGCGCGCCATAGGCCCTTGCCGCTTCCCACTGCGCTTCGACGTCCAGATCGAAGTCCAGACACTGCGACAGGGCAATCGACGGGATGCCCAGCGTCATCCCCTGCAAGGCCCCGGCGACCGTGCCGGACAGGGTCACATCCTGAGCGAGGTTAAAGCCACGATTAACGCCCGACAGCACCAGATCAGGCGGTTCAGGCAGCAGATCGTTGACAGCAATCTGCACGCAGTCGGTGGGCGTGCCGGTCACCGCAAAGGTGCGTTCATCCAGCCGGTGCGCGCGCAGCGGGTCGTGCAGGGTAATACCCCGTCCCTTGCCCGACTGCTCATACAACGGCGCACACACCCAGACATCATCGGACAGTTGCGCCGCGATCTCACGCAGCACCGTCATGCCATAGGCTTCGACGCCGTCGTCATTGGTCAGGAGGATACGCATGGGACTCACCTTTCGTCCTCCGTACTAGAGCGCTCTTGGCGAACGCACAAGACATCCCCGTCAGGCGTGCCTCAAAACCGTCGTCAGGACCAGTGATCCACAGACGACACGCTTTAGCAAAATCCCCATGCACGCGAGTCGCATATCAAGATTCTCCAATTTGACGAAAAACATGGTTAACGCGCGAGCGTGCGGTTATGGGCAACCGGCGTAGCGGTGGCCGGTTGTGCCGCGCGCCACTCAGTAAATGCCTTCATTTCAGCCTTACACTTCCTGATTTTCAGACATTTTCAAATCAAAGCCGTCTGTCGTATATTTTTAAAGGCTATCGCCATGTCGGAATATGTTGGGTGGACGCGGTATGCCGACGTGGCAGATACGCCTGCTGCCCTGGCCCCACCTCTTCTGCGCCGCCCCCCCGATCCCGAAGCCCTGATCCTGCATCGGAAACATCACCGCTGCCGCGTAGCCCATAGCCCTTATAAACGTCTGATGGATGTGGGCATTGCCGCTCTGGCTCTGCTTTTTCTTTTGCCGGCTTTGCTTCTTATCTGCCTGCTAATCAAGCTCGACTCCGCTGGACCGGTGCTGTTCTGCCAACGCCGCACCGGCCTCAAAGGGCGCGTGTTCAAAATCTACAAGTTCCGCACCATGCGGGTCGCAGAGGACGGCGCACAGGTGGTTCAGGCCCAGCGCAACGATGCGCGCGTGACCAGCCTGGGCCGGATTCTGCGCCGGACCAGCCTAGACGAACTGCCGCAACTCTTTAATGTGCTGAAAGGCGACATGTCTTTGGTCGGGCCCCGCCCGCACGCCATCGCGCACGACAAGGCGTTTGCTTCACGCGTCCCCGGCTACACCGCCCGCTTTCGCGCGCGGCCGGGCCTGACCGGACTGGCGGCTATTCGCGGCTATCGCGGGGAAATCCGCACACCCGCCTGCATCGAAAACCGCATTAAGGCGGATAATGAGTATATCCAGTCGTGGTCGATCCGCGACGATCTCGTCATTCTCATGCGGACGGCACTGATAATCAGTCGCGATAAAAACGCCTATTGATCGGCGGCTTACGCCCATAGGCTGACATAAATGCCCGATATTTGCCGCTCAAACGCACGGAATGACCGCGCGGGCTTGCAGCTTTGACAGTGATCGGTCAGTAGGATGACGAACACCGATCTTCAGAATCAAAAGTCAGGTCCGTCTGTCGGCGATTCCAGATTAACGTCTTTGATGTATCCCGGACGCGATGCCACCTCGGCGTCCGGGCGAGAGTGATAATATGAGAGTCTTCATTACCGGCACCGCAGGCTTTATCGGCTTCCACTTGGCGCAGCGCCTGCTGACCGAAGGCCATGAGGTTCACGGCTATGACGGCATGACCGAATATTACGATGTGCGCTTAAAGCGCGCGCGCGTGGAACTGCTGAAGCGCGAGCCTCTCTACACGCACACAGAGGTCATGCTGGAAAACATGGACGCGCTGATGACGGCGGCTGAGGCTTGTCAGCCGGAGATCATCATCCATCTCGCCGCGCAGGCGGGTGTGCGCTATTCGCTTGAACAGCCGCGCACCTATATCAATGCCAATGTCGTTGGCTCTTTCAACATCCTCGAAATCGCCCGCCTGTTCAAGCCACAGCACCTGCTGCTGGCTTCGACCTCCTCCGTCTATGGCGCCAATGAGAAGGTGCCGTTCGAGGAAGTGGACAAGACGGATGAACCGATGACCCTCTATGCGGCGACGAAGAAGTCGATGGAGGTCATGGCCCATTCCTATGCCCATCTGTGGAAGATTCCCACCACCGCTTTCCGCTTCTTCACCGTATATGGCCCCTACGGGCGTCCCGATATGGCGCTGTTCAAATTCGTCAATGCCGCCGACAGGAATGAAGCCATCGACGTGTACGGCATGGGACAGCACGCGCGCGACTTTACCTATATCGACGATCTGGTCGAGGC
>NZ_JAIXSV010000318.1 GCF_027484505.1 Asticcacaulis sp. | reverse complement strand
CTTATATTCCAGTTCAAGGGCGCCCTGACGAGACTTGGACGTGCTGTCAGGAATATTGCGGCTGATATCAATAGGGAGATCCGTCGCCACTTCACCGCAATAGATGAAGTAAGCCTGCGTCTGCGCGTTGAAGCCGCCGCAATTGTGCGTAGAGAGTGGATTGCGCGAAAGACCCGGCAACTCCATGGTCGATTTGGTCGCATAGCCGGTGAAAGTGGCCGTCAGATCCTCTGTCGGCGTAAAGACAAGTGCGCCGGAGACACCACGCTTCTCATACCCACCAAGCTTGTCCGATGGATTGTTCAGATTGTCAAACTCGCCGCCGTAGGTCGACCAACTGGCAGCGATAGAACCGGACAGCTTGTCCTCGATAATGGGCTTGGACAGCGAGACCTTACCGCGATAATCACCGTTGTTACCAACTGTAACGGTGGCCTTACCTTCAGGATTCGGGCCAGGGCGCGCGGTGGTGATGCCCAACGCGCCGGCGAAGGTGGAACGGCCATAAAGCGCGCTCTGCGGACCTTTCACGACGTCGACCTGGGCAATGTCAACGGTTGACAGGACATCTGCCGCATTTCGACTTGTTTGGTAGATGCCGTCAATGAAAACGCCAACATTGGCCTCGATATTTAGGTCTGAGGAGGAATTTGCCGGGGCCAGGCCGCGCACCATAACGTTGGTGAACGTGCCGCCGGTGATGTTGGACACGGTGATCCCAGGGGTGGAACTGCCGAGATCAGTCAGGCTGTTGATGTTCCGTTCAGCCAAGTCACTCGCCGTGATCGCCTGGATGGCGATGGGCACGGTCTGAATATCTTCCTTACGCTTACGCGCAGTCACGATGATCTCTTCCAACACCAGTCCATCTTCTGCGGCCAGGGCAGCGGGAACGATAGCGGAAGCCGCGAAGGCGCTGACCAGGGCGGAAGTGGTCAGGGCAATGATTTTGGAACTGTACATGAAGCCCCCTTGTTTTTGCGTATGTTGGGAAAGCACGCGGACGCGCGGCATTTCCAAAGTCACGCTTCCGATCTACACGGCAAAATACACCCGGCCGTGCGGCGCTACCCGATCAGGCGTCCCTTTGATCGTCAACTGCCGCGGAACTGACTTTGGCTGTTTCAGATAATTCCGCCCCGAAACTCTGCTCAACTCCCTTTGGCTGACACTTACCACCTAGCGGATAGGTGGCAATTGCGCGCCTTGGCCCATCTGGGCTGGGGCATGGAGCAGACAACCGAATGGCGTCATGATTCCCGAACAGTTTTTGGCTCCAACATTGCAGCTGCAATAATATCCCTCCATTCCGTCCATTCAGAACGTCGAGCGTCCCATGACCGTCCGTCGACCCGAGATTTCGGCGAAGTGCGCCGATCTCGTTACCGCTGCCCGCGACCTGGCCCCGGAAATCGCCGCCGCTGTTCCGACTTACCGCGGTGCCAGTGATCTTCCGGTATCCTTGGTTGCCGCGATGAAAGAGGCGGGCCTGCACAAGTCCTATATGCCGCGCCGTTATGGTGGCTACGAGTTGGACTGGGGCGCGCATTACTACATCTCGCGCGAAATCGCGCAGGTCTGCGGGTCGGCTGGCTGGATCGCCGGGTTGGTTTTCACCCATGTGATGTGCTTGGGGCGCTTTCCGGAAAGGGCGCAGGACGCCTTCTTTACGGCTTCTCCCGATGGAATCCTGGCCACAGCATCGGCGGGTGCGGGCGTTCTGGAGCGGGTGCCGGGGGGCATGCGGCTCAGTGGTCGCTGGGGCTGGGCCAGCGGTGTGCGCCACGCAGGGGGCCTGATGGTCATCGCCAAGGAAGGCGAAGGGCCGCTGTTCACGCATTTCTGCCTGTTGTTGCCCGGCGAATATACAATTGAGAACACTTGGGATTCGGCTGGCCTGCACGCCACGGGCAGCCACCACGTCAAGATTGTGGACCAGTTCATTCCCGATGAACGGCTGGTCGAGCGCGACGTGTATCTGGCGCCCAATCCGCCGGGATCGGAAATCCACAGCAGCTATGTCTATCGTCTGCGGCCGGCACCCTTGCAGAAAAGCTACTTCATGGGGCCGCTGCTGGGAACAGCGAAGGGTGCGCTGAAGGCAACCGTCGAACAGACGGCGAAACGCCGCGGGCAGATTGTTGGTGAGAAGGTTGCCGTTCAGACACCCGTTCAGGTTAATCTGGGCGTGGCGACAGCCGAGATTGATGCGGCGACCCTGGTCTTCGATGAATATGTTCGCCGCCTGCATGCCTGGGGTGTTTCCGGTCAGGACATAAGCCCCGATGATCTCTTGTGGGGTAAGCGCAACGTGACCTTCGCATCGCGCCTGTGTCTGTCGGCAGCCGATCGGCTGTCGGCCGGGTTGGGTGCGGGTGGGCAGCTTCAATCCAATCCCGTCCCGCGTCTCTACACCGATTGCCGCAGCATCACGACCCATGTGGAACTGCACTGGGACCACAGCATGGCGCCGACGGGCATGCTGGCGCTGGGCCTTCCCACTGGCGATCCGCTGATCGACGGCGGGGCGACCGACGCCAAGGCCGATCGCGTGATCATCGGGACCCAGATCTGACCATCGTGAAGGGGGCCCATGCGATGATTACAAAGTTCTACGCCCAGACGGATGCAGGCCAGATCCACGGACGCCGGGTGCAGGGCGGCAGTGAGACGGTGGTGCTTCTTCACCGTACACCGGTCAGCTCCGCTGGGTTTGAGCCGGTATTGTGCATGCTGGCCGAGGCTGGTTTTTCTGCGGTGGCCCTGGATACGCCTGGCTTTGGCGCAAGCTTCATGCCCGATGGCACGCCTCGCACAACCGACTATGCCCATTGGATATTGCAGGCGTTGGACACCTTGGGTATCGGTAGCTTTCATCTGGCGGCTCACCATACAGGTTCGCATTTCGCTGCGGAGATGGCGGCATCGGTGCCGGATCGGGTGCTGTCTTTGACATTGTCCGGCATTCTTCTGGCACCGGCGGATGAACGGTGCACACTAAGAACCGAAATCGGCTTTGCGCCGGTACTGGACGCAGATGGCGCCTATTTTTCCGGTACCTACCGGCAAATGAAGGGCCTGTTCCTGGATCCTGTACCTGACCTTGTCCATGCCGAGGCGTTGGGCGCTTTGGTATCGGGGCGGGGACGTGATCTGGCCTTTGATGCCATTTTCGATCAGGATTTCGCGGCCGTTATGCGCATGGTCATCGCTGCCGGCCGCGTACCTGTCCAGGTCGTGCAGGCAGTCGACGATCCATTGACCTTGAATGGAATGCTGTCTCGTTTCCGGGATATGTTTCCAAAGGTGCCGGTGACCATCACCGGGCCGGCATTCCTGGCGACACCCGAGCGGCAGACCGGTG
>NZ_JAIXSV010000186.1 GCF_027484505.1 Asticcacaulis sp. | reverse complement strand
CTGGAGGTAAGAACTGATGAGCGCGAAGGATTTTCGCTCACTGACCGTTCTATTTTTGCTGGGACCAGCTCGTCCGGGGTGAATGGGCAGACGTTTAATGCCCCCTCGCATGACTCTGCGAGCGGCGCGCCGCCGGTGACACTTGCTGGCGCCCCGCTTAGGTTAAGTTGCCGGTGAGGACCTGCTTTGGTGCCCACCATCTGTCCGCTGCCGGGTGATTGCGAAGTACTATTCGGCGTAATCCATGGTGGAATGAACCGAGCGACTGAAAGCCGCTTAGAAGGTCGGTATCCAGACATCGAAACTTGGCTCGACCTCGTCCGATCGAAGGTATTTGCGGATTGTATTTCGCGATAATCCAAATCGACGGCTACGCATGGGTCGCCTCGGACCTCCATGAAATGTTCAACAAACGGGTGTAGGCGGCGGTGCAAAAATCCTTCGCCTACGCTCCGGGTCAAGGGCAGCCATGATTTGGTCTAGCGTCCGTCCTAGCGGCACTGTTCTTTTGCTCGTCATGCCGCTTGCGACTTCTGCAAGCTAATCCGCTGACCACACCGTTCCGACAGTCCGATCAGCGTTTCGAGATTGAATTTGCTGAGCTTACCCCGGAGAAGGTCAGAAACGCGAGGTTGCGTAATACCGAGAAAGTCTGAGGCTTGGGCCTGCGTGAGCGCCTTACCCTTAATGTAAGCGCCGATATCGCTCATCAACTCCGAACGCATACGCAGAATCTTGGCCTCTTCTGGGCTCTGTGCGAGCGCTTCCCAAATTGTCTCGAACCGTTCACCGGTCATGGCCGCAACTCCCGCAATAGGTCCTGATAGCGAACCTTAGCTAATTCAAGATCGTGCTGGCTCGTCTTCCGGGTCTTTTTCTGGAAGCAGTGCAGAACGTAAACAGCGTCAGCAAACTTGGCGACGTAGATAACGCGGAAGGCGTCGCCCTCCTCGCGAACGCGAATTTCGAAGCAGCCATGGCCGACGCTGGCCATCGCCTTCCAATCGTCCGGCTCATCACCTTTCTGGACCAAAAAAAGCTGATGTCCGCATTCTTCGATCGCCGGCCTTGGAAAGGCCAACAGATCCTTTTTGGACGAGCCTCGAAATTCGATAGGCTTGAGTGCCTGATCGTCTGACATTGACCACCTTATATCAAAACCTATATACTTTCAACCGCAGTTGAGCATATGCGTGGGAGAGTTCAGCGACTTATGCTACTCGACGAACATTGCCGCATTCCGACGTCTTCAGATCGTCAAGATAGTCGGACCACCACTGGGCCATTTCCACGCGCTCATCCCAGTAGCGACCACGGTTGTAAGTGCCTCGCACCTTGTTTCTGTCTTTGTGCGCGAGCGCGACCTCAATCGCATCTGGCTGCCAACGCCCAGACTCGTTTAGCAACGTGCTGGCCGTGCTCCGGAAACCATGCCCGGTCATCTCATCGGAGCCATATCCGAGACGGCGCAGCGCAACGTTTACCGCGTTCTCGGACATGGGGCGCTGCCAGGTGCGTATCGAAGGGAACAGATAGGCGTGATTACCGGTAATCTCGTTCAGTTCCCGCAAAAGGGAGACTGACTGGCGGGAAAGCGGTACCCAGTGCTCGCGCCCCATTTTCATCCTCTTAGCGGGGATGCGCCAGTAGGCCTCTTCCAGATTGAACTCCGTCCATTCAGCTCGCCGCAATTCTGATGGACGTACAAAGACGTGGGGTGAGAGCTTGAGCGCGTACCCGATGGGTTTGTAGCCCTCGAAGCCATCAATAGCCCTCAGGAGGCCTCCCAAAGGCTTGGCCTCGACAATCGCAGCATGATTGGTCACCTTCGGTGTGCGAAGGGCCCCGGCCAGCATAGCCGTCGGGTCTGACTTGGCGCGGCTTGTCCATATGGCATACTTGAAGACCCGACCAGCGAATGAACGCAGCCTGTGGGCGGTTTCGAAATTTCCCTTCTTCTCCACTTTCCTCAGCACATGCAGAACTTCGAACGGCTCGATATCCGAGATAGGGCGCGGGCCGAGGTTGTCAGCGAATTGCTTCAGCAGCCAGAGGGTCTTCTTCTCGGTTGTAGGCGCCATTCCATCATCCCGCAATTTCTGAACATACTCCTCGGCAACAATGTTGAACGTGCTGGCCGCGGCGATTGAGGCGACCACCGCCTGGCGCTTCTTTTCCGTACTCGGGTCACCTCCTTTTTCCAGGAGTTCTTTGGCTTCATCGCGGGCCTTGCGCGCCGCTTTGAGACTGGTTGCGGGATAGCTCCCGAGTGCTAGCGCGCGGTCCTTGCCGTGGATGCGATATTTGAACCGCCAAAGTTTCGATCCGGAGGGCTTGATAAGGAGGTAAAGCCCCCCTTCATCGAATAGCTTGAATTCCTGATTTTTGCTTTTAACACAACGGATTGTGGCGTCTGAAAGTGACATTTGGGGGTCTCGCTTTTTGAGGCTCGTCGCGAGACCCCCAAAAAGACCCCCAAATGGCCCGGATGCGGGCGGATCTGGTCGGACGTCTGCGGACCTCACTGAGGCCCTAAACTATCAATTTTAAAGGATTTTTTCAACGCGGCGTAGGCCGCAGGAAGGCGCAATGGTGCCTGGAGCCGGAATCGAACCAGCGACACGCGGATTTTCAATCCGCTGCTCTACCAACTGAGCTATCCAGGCACTCTTTGCTTCGGAACGGCCTTGGTGCGCCGCCCCGGGAGGTGGCTCTAATAAGCGAGCCATTCGGGCTTGGCAAGCGTGCAAAGCCCGAAATTCGCAAAAAACCGGTCTAAACCACGTCTTTATCGTCAAAAGGTGAGGATAAGTCCGCCGACGGTGCTCCCCCCTCCTCTTCCGGGGCTTCGGCCGCCAGCGCCCCCGTGCCGCTGATGACGTATTCGCCCTTCAGCCAGTGCATCAGGTCGGCATCGGCGCAGCGTTTCGAGCAAAAGGGCGAGTAGTCCTTCGCCGCATTAGGAAGGGTCTGATCAGCCACCAGATAGGTCTGGCGACAATAGGCGCATGTATGTTCGGTCATGCGGCCCATATAGGACGACTATCGCAGCGGAACAACCTCGGTCATCGACGCCGTCTCGACACTGAGGCGCGGTGTTAGGGGGTCGAGGCTGTCTTTCAGACACTGCCGCACCTGATCGGCCACCGGGCCCGGCGCGCGCAGCCGGAGGCGTCCACCGGCATCCGAACGGGCTTCGGCCACGGCGCGCCACAGGAGCCGCCGAGCAGCTCTCAGCGGCGTGTCTTCGGTGTGCGGCCGCGCGCCCCACGGCCGGCTGAATTCCAGCGTCCCGAAGCGCGTGATCGGCCCGCAGGCGATGGCGCGCCCCTCGGCCGCGAAGGCCGCTTGGACAAGGCCCGTCAGCTTCTCACCATTGTGCTTATTGCCGATCAGATCGACCACCACCAAGCCCGCCAGATTGGACAGGCGCAGACGACGCACCACCTCTTCCACCGCCACCTCATTGAGGCGCTTGGCGGCCTGACGCGGCGTGTGGATCATCCCCTCCCCCGCACGCCCCATGTCGATATCGCAAGCGATCAGGGCGCGGGTCGGCTCTATGGACAGATACCCGCCGCCGGGCAGGTCGAAACTGGGCTGGGTCGCCTGCGCCTCGGCAATATCGAGGGCATCGGGGTCTTCGGCGGGCTCAAACCTGGCCTGCGGGTCAATCAGATGCCGCGCCTGTTGTTTCAGGCGCTCAATCAGCCCCAGCGGGTCCGACAGACGACGCGGCGCCCCTTCGCTGACACCCAGCAGGCGGGCGCGCGGCAATTTGTCGGCACGGGCCTCGGCGGCGATTTCGACCTCAACCGCCGCACCCTCGTTCAGCGCATCCGGATCGCTGAGGTCGGTCATGGCGTCTTGACCATCGGCGAATTTAAGGAAGCCGATGCGCCCTGATTTGGCGGTCAGGCGGGCCACCGAGCGCGTCCCCCACAGGGTCAGGGACGTATCCTGCGCCGGGCCTTCGGCATAAAGCAACGGCTGGCCATCGCGCGCCACGCAGGCACGCACCAGACCAAAGCGCTGTTCGCAATAGAATTTCAACCCGTGTAACCCGCGCCGCGCAGCAGTTGCAGGGTCTCATAGGTCGGCAGCCCCACCACCGACGGAAAGGACCCGATCAGGTGGATAACAAAGGCGCTGGCGCGGCCCTGGATGCCATAGCCGCCGGCCTTACCCAGTCCTTCGCCGGAAGCCACATAGGCGTCGATCTCTTCGGCGCTCAGGCGTTTGAATTGCAGGCGGGTTTCGACCACCCGCGCTGACAGGCCCTTGGGCGAGACCAGCGCGACGCCGGTATAGACGCGGTGGCTGCGGCCGGACATCAGCTCCAGACAGGCGCGCACCTCGGCATCCGTTTCCGCCTTGGGCAGGATGCGCCGCCCCACCCCGACCACTGTATCGGCGGCCAGAATATAGGCGGGCTCCGTAACCAGCGCCGCCACGGCTTCGGCTTTGGCGCGCGACAGACGCCCGGCCAGCTCGCGCGGAGTCTCGGCCTTGAGCGGCGTCTCATCAATGTCGGAGGGGAGGATACGATCGGGTTTCAGACCGATCTGGGCCAGCAGGTCCACGCGGCGGGGACTGGCGCTGGCCAGAATAAGGGGCAGCATCAGGCGCGCCCCTTACTTAAAGCGGCCAACACTTATTTGAACCGATAAGTGATGCGGCCCTTGGTCAGGTCATAGGGCGTCATTTCGACCATGATACGGTCACCGGCCAGCACGCGGATGCGGTTCTTGCGCATCTTGCCCGCGGTGTGCGCGATGATTTCATGACCCGAGTCTTCGAGCGTCACGCGGAATGTCGCGTTCGGCAGAAGCTCGACAACGGTACCCGCAAACTCCAACAGTTCTTCTTTTGCCATTCGGCCCCACATGGAAAGGGAAAAGGGCGAATCGTCATGCGATGTCGCCCATGAAAATCAGTGGCGCTCCCTTTATACCCAAACGGGTTCAGAGGAAAGAGGGAAAGCGCGCGTGAAAAGGCGGAGCCCCTTTCGGAACTCCGCCAATTCCGTATGCACTCCCGGAGCGAAGCGACTAGCGACCAAGTGGGAGCGCAGGCTGCGCGCCGCCAAGAGGCGAAGCCTCTGAGCGCAAGTTAAAGATTAAAACTTACGCACCACACTGACCGACAGGTTGTCGGCATTGCCGCGGTCATCCTTGAAGGCCGAACGGGTATAGTCGCCGCGGATGGCATAGGCGTCATTGAGCTTCATCTGCGCCCCGACACCGACATCCAGCGCCGTGCCGTCTTCGGCGATCGGCGAGTTGTTGTAATTCTTCAGCTTGGTGTCCGAAACACCCACACGACCGATCAGTTCAACGCGTTCCGACACCGGCAGGAAGCCCACGGCGTAGGCGGCCTTCTTGTTGGTCAGCTTGTAACGGCCCGTATTGGTCGTGTCACCATTGGTGCCGGCGGCCAGTTCGCCTTCAACGCCGAAGTGCGGGGTCAGCTTGGTGCCGAGGCGCGCATTCATCGAGTTGAGGCTGGAATCGGACTTGTTGTTATTCGTGGCGGTCGCACCGATCGAGCCATACACTTCGGGCTGCGACAGGGACTGCGCGGAAGCCGTGGACGCGCCGAAAGCAGCGGCAGCCAGAGCGGCAGTAGCCATGAGCATGGTCTTCATAGTGAACTCCTATTGTCTTCGTGTGCCGTGCGATTTTCATGAACCGCACTCTTTGTTGCCGACCGGAGCTGATGCCCCGGCGACCACAAGACAATCGCTCCGCAAAGGGGCCGCAATGGGCCGCCTCAAAGGCCATTTCTGGACCTTTTTACAAGAAAAACATAAATTTAATAGGAGATTGCGGCAAAACCGCCATCTTGATGAACTCAAAATGAACGATCATTCATTTCCGACGAATTAGGTGTTTCGCGGCTTTTCCGCCACACCCTGATTTAGATTTTGTTTAGCCCCGCAGATGCAGGGCGTGGATCAGGGTGAACAGACGTCGCGCGGTTTCGTGATCAATCTCGATCTTGCCGGCCAGACGCTCGGTCAGCAGGTCCGCCCCATCATTGTGGATACCGCGACGCCCCATGTCGATCGACTCGATCTGCCCCACCGTGGCGTTTTTCAGCGCTTCGTAATAGCTTTCGCAGATCATGGCATAGTCCTTCATGATCGGCTTGAGCGGCGTGAAAGACAGCATGAATTTTTTGGCGTAGCCCTCGCCGGTCACGTCAAACACGAGCCGCCCGTCCTCATAGGCCAGCCGCAGCGTGTATTTTTCCGCCGAACCGCCTTCGGGTTTGAAGCTGTTTTTTTCGATCAGGTCGAACATGGCGACCTGACGCTCATGCTCCACCTCCGGCGACGGCGAAGCCAGGCTGTCGGAGTCGATGTCGATGCGGGCCAGTTTCATGATTACACCGGGTGGCTGGGGGTCGAACGGGCGCGGTGGGGCGCGGCGAGGTCCATAAGCAGAAGATCGACGGCCTCGACCTCGATCTTCAGTTCGGCGGCGGCCTTGCCCGCGAAGCGCAGATAAAGATGGCAGGCCGGGGCTTCGAGCGACTCGGCGGCCAGATGCAGGATGGTCATGCCCTGTGGCGGGCGATGCACATCGAAACCACGCGACTGAAGGCCGGTGATCGAGCCTATCTGCAAGGCGCAGGCGGCGCGCAGAGGCGTGCGGCTCTTGTGCTCATGGCAAAAGCGATTGAAGCGCAGGGTCAGGGCACGGGCGCGGGCGTCATAACGCACGTCTTCTCCGCGCAGGGCCGCATCCTGCAACAGCGCACTCAGCGGCACCACGTCCTCTTCGCTTTGCGCGAGAAGACGGAGCGGTTTCGGCTTTTTCTGAAACCACCCGAACATCAGGCTCTACTCTTCCTCAATCGGGTCATTGCCCTTGATACGGCGGATATTGGCCCCGCAGGCCGACAGCTTGCCCTCAAGGTTCTCAAAGCCGCGATCGAGGTGATAGACGCGGTTGACGACCGTCTCACCGCGCGCCGCCAGACCGGCAATGATCAGACAGGCCGAAGCACGCAGATCGGTGGCCATGACCTGCGCCCCGCGCAGTTCCTCCACGCCCGTCACCTTGGCTTCGCCGCCGTGCTGGACCGAGATATTGGCCCCCAGACGCCCCAGTTCCGGCACGTGCATGAAGCGGTTTTCAAAGATGGTTTCGCGCACCGTGGATTCGCCTTCGGCCAGCGTCATCAGGGCCATGAACTGCGCCTGAAGGTCGGTGGCAAAGCCCGGATAGACTTCGGTGGTGATATCGACGGCTTTGAGACGACCCTGACCGCGACGGATAGTGACCGTGTCGGCGGTTGTTTCAATCTCACAGCCCGCCTCACGCATCTTGTCGAGCAGAATACCAATCAGTTCCGGGCGCACCTTCGTCAGGCGCACTTCGCTGCCCGGCATGGCGGCCCCGGCCAGGGCGTAGGTGCCGGCTTCGATGCGGTCGCAGATCACCGCCCAGTCCGTGCCCTTCAACGAAGTGACGCCTTCGACCACCATGGTCGGCGTCCCGGCTCCGCTGATCTTCGCGCCCATGGCGTTCAGACATTCGGCCAGATCGACGATTTCCGGCTCACAGGCCGCGTTTTTGAACACGGTCGTCCCGTGCGCCAGAGCCGCCGCCATCAGGGCGTGCTCGGTCGCACCGACCGAAACGAAGGGGAATTCGATCTCTGCCCCCTTAAGGCCGCGCGGGGCCTGAGCGAAGACATAGCCTTCGTGCATGTCGATATGGGCCCCCAGCGCTTCCAGCGCCTTAAGGTGCAGATCGACCGGACGCGCGCCGATGGTGCAGCCGCCGGGCAGCGACACCTTGGCATGGCCGGTACGCGCCAGAAGCGGCCCCAGCACGTTGAACGAGGCGCGCATCTGACGCACCAGATCATAGGGCGCAAAGGCCGAGGTGATTTCCGGCGTGTGCAGCAGGGTTTCCTGATGCCCGTCCGGTCCGTTGGTTTCGGTAATCTGCGTGCCAAAGCGTTGCAGCAGGCGACCCAGCAGGCGCGTATCGGCCAGACGCGGCATATTGGTCAGGCGCACCGGCTCAGAGGTCAGCAGCGATGCTGCCATGAGCTTGATCGCGGAATTTTTGGCTCCGCTGACGGGAATATCCCCCTTGAGCGGCACGCCGCCTTCCAACGCAATACGATCCATTGAGTACGCCTGATCCGAATGTTCTGAACTTTCATTTCTGCCCACAGGGCCGCCCCGATTCAGGGCTTTGGAAATGAAATGGATTTCGCGTTCTACATCACCGGGCCGCAGGTGCAACAGCTAGTTTTTCGCGTCGTCCTCACGGATCGGTGCGGGATCGGGACGGCGTGCGGCGGCCTTGCGCCGCTGGAGATTGGCGCGCAGGGCGGCATTGAGGCGCTCGGCCTTCTCGTCCCTGGGGTTTTTATTCGGAGAGTCGCTCATAAGGCGGTGATTTAGCGTTCCATCCACAAAAAGCGAGCGAAAAATGCACTTTTCGCTTTGCGTTTCGCGCCGGTTTGGGTATTAGCCCCGTCCTCAGCCGGTGTTCACACCGGTTCAGCCGTATTAGCTCAGTGGTAGAGCGCATCCTTGGTAAGGCTGAGGTCGGCAGTTCAATCCTGCCATACGGCACCATGAAGGCCCGGTTCGGAAACGACCGGGCCTTCGCCATGTCTGGGAATAGCTTAGATGCCGACAAAACCTGTCAAACGCGCGCTGTTCGGAAATGCGGCGTTTCAAATGGTCGCGGGCTCTGAACTTGTCATTCTGGAAGCCGCCGAATACCTTATATCGCAAGGCTGGGAAGTCTATCTGACCGCCTGGTACTTTGGCGAACCCATGCTGAGCCATGCCTTGACGTCGGGCCTTCGTATTATAGAACGCCCGGATCAGGCCAGGCCGTTCGAGTACGATCTGGTGTGGTTGCAGAACCGCCTTGAAGCTGTGCTCGACTATTCCCCGTCCGAAAAAGAGGTCAGATCGAGCTTTTTCGTCTTTGCCCATCTGGACAAGACCTGGTCCTACGCTCAGCCCGGCGTAGTGGCCGAGCCACTGCTGGGGCAAATGTTTATCGTACCTTCAGAGTTGGGGGTAGAGCGCGTGGTTAAGCGCGGCTTGCCCGCGAAAGACGTATCCATCTATCGCAACCCGGCCCCTGCTGGTTTTGAAGATGAGGAGCCTGTTCCGGCCGAACAGCTGCGCCGGTTGCTCATCGTCTCAAACCATGCGCCGTCAGAGCTTGTGGTCGCTCAGTCCCTGCTTCAGGCGGCGGGCATTGAGGTTATCCATCTGGGCGTTGCAGGGGATCGCCGCCATCAACGGGTGACGCCAGAGGACATTATTTCGGCGGATGCGGTTGTAAGTATTGGCAAGACCATTCCCTACGCCCTGCGCGCCCGACGACCGGTTTATGTCTACGACCACTTCGGTGGCCCCGGCTGGCTGCTCGACGACAATTTTGCCACGGTAAAGGCCCGTAATTTCAGCGGCCTGTGCTGCGAACGCCGGCTTGAGGCGGCTGAAATCGCTGAAGAATTGGTGAATGGCTATGCCAAGGCCGCACGTCAGGCTGCGCGTCGTGAGGTCGATCCGGCCTTCTGCCTGGAAAAGGTGTTCGCGCAGATATTCGAACGCATGAAGCGCGCACGCACCGTCAACCAGCACCGTAAACGCATGGCCAGTAAAGCCGTGGCCTTACTGGCTGAGCGGGAACTGGCGCAAACAGCGGGTGAGTTCTTCAATTGGGCGCATCATCTGAACAGCCGTCAATAAATTACGTATATTTGAGTAGAAATAGGATCAGTTCGTCATAACGCACGCCCAGTTGCGTCCCGGTCGGGATGACTTCAAGGCGCGCCCCGGTGTCCGGATCGAAAATCTCGTCGTGCCGCTCGTCCTCGCAGAAGAAGCCATAGCGCGCGGCCTCAAGCCCTTCCTCACTGAGAATGTCGCGCGCATCCTGCGCAAAGACGCCGTAATGCCAGCGCGCCCCCGACTCCCCCTTGGCCGCAATGGCCGAAAGCCACTGATACTTGCGTAACGCGCCGCGGATGCGCGACGCAGCGCGGGCCTCGGCCTCAAGAATGGCGGGCGCAGAGAGGACCTCAGCTTTCAGCCGGGCATCCGAAGTGCTGATCGTACCGGAGGCGACAAACAGTTGCGACCAGCGCAAACTGGCCGTACCCAGCGATTTGTTATTATCAAAACCCGGTTTCAGGGCATTATCAACCGCCGCGCGGCCATTGCCGCAACGCAGCAGGTGATTGCCGTATCCGTCGATAAGGACAAAATCATCCGCCACCGGGTTGGGTTCGGCCGCCCGCATCAGAAAACCCCAATTGGGATCAGAATAGAAGCATCCCGGTTCATAAACCCCGCCCCAGGCCGTGCCGATGGCAAACGACCTCAGACGGGTGTGGGTGTGAAAGGTGGTATGCCCCGTATCGCGGTCCACGCTCAGCACGGTGTGAAACACGGACCCGTCCGGCGAGACCTTAAGCGTCAGATCGTCCGAGCCCAGGGTCCCCAGCAGGGCGCGCGACGAAAAACCGGTCTGAAAAACAATTCCTGCCTCATCCGTTGCTGCGGCCTTGTTGTTATAGAGCAGGCTGCCGCCCCCGGCGTGGTTGAACAGGACCTGCGGGCTGCTGACCGACAAACGGTTGGTGGCATCTGCCGTGGCCCCGACCCCCAGTCGCTGAAGGTTTTGCAGGGCATCAAAGGTGGTCTGAAGTTGCACCCAGCCGCTCATTCCGCGCACCACGAAGCCGCCCTCATCGGCTACGTGCACCAGCGCGCCTTCGGGCAGGCTGAGGAGATCCCAGTAACCCCCCTGATAGACGACAAAATCACCGGCATCGAAGTCATCCCAGGCCACGCCGGACGCACCATCGGGCAGGATATAGGCATCACCTTCCTGCGGTGTGGCGGGCTGCGCACTGACCGCGCGGCTTTTGACGCGGGCCTGAGCGAGGGCATCAAGTCGCCACAGGCTTTCATTGAGGGTGATATGTTTTTGCGCCTGACCCGCTTGCAGCAGGGGCAGGCCAAGGGCGGGGGTATTTTGCAGGGACACGTTCGGGCCTCATCGAGAATGGTGCCTGTCAGTGTCCGCTCGAATTTAGCGGCGGGGATAGATGTCAGGGCAAAAGATAGACGAGGCGCTTTTTGCCCTTGGTCGCCTTCATCGTCGCCAGATGCTCTTTATGGCGGCCCGACGCGTGGGCTTCGCGGCCACTCTCTTCAATATAAAGGGTTTTTTCGATGTCCTTTTGCACGATGTGCGAGGCGTAGAGGTGCCCCTGATACAGGGTATCGGCCACCGCCCCCACCGGGAAAAACGGGAGGATAAGTTGCGCCACCTCCTCCAGTCCGCTGATCCCCAGATCGAGCGCCAGAACGACGGCCGCCTGCACCCAGGCGACCGGACTGATGCGGGCGCGAAACCCACTCAGCAGGATGTAGGCGGAGGCCCCAAAGGAATAGACCGCACCGAAGATCGGAAACGGCAGCCACGCCAGCAGGCCGTCAAGCCCGATCAGGTTGAACGGGCCGATACCGATAATGCGATCCGACAGGCGCTTGATAGTGCCGACTGAGTCGTAGACCTTCTGCACGTCATAGGCCGACCTGACAAACATGTCATTTGCTCCCCTTCGCCCGTTATGGCTAGACATTGCCTGTAGCGGGGTTATGCGTCAATCACATGCGATAGGGGAATTAATCATGATCGTCACCACTACACCCAGCGTCGAAGGCCGCAGCATCGACACCTATATCGGCGTCGTTACCGGTGAGGCCATTCTGGGGGCCAATATATTCCGCGACCTGTTTGCCGGTATCCGTGACATTATCGGCGGCCGTTCAGGCTCATACGAAAAAGTGCTGCGCGCCGCCCGCGAAGCCGCCTTTAAGGAAATGCAGGAAGAAGCCGCGCAACGCGGGGCCAATGCCATTGTCGGTGTTGATCTCGACTACGAAACCGTCTCTCAGGGCACCATGCTGATGGTCACCTGCTCCGGGACCGCTGTCGTCCTGCGCTAAACCTTGCTGATTCTCAGGCTGTTTTCGTTTTTGGCCTTCATGCTCAGCCTCGCTCTGCTGGGCATGGGCGCGGTGTGCCTGCTCGACCCGCAGGGGGCGCGCGGCTATCTGATCGACATTTTTACCGCACCCCTGCTCAGTGTGGCCTTAGCGGCGGCCTTTGTGCTCATTCAGTTACGTCAGCGTGCCTCGGCCCTTATCAGCCTGATGGCAGCCGGTCTTTTGGGGGTGAGTTTCTGGCCGCAGATCAGTCCGCCCCACCCGCAAACGGATACCTTGGCGGCTCCGGTGCGGCTGATCTTCGCCAACCTGTACGCCAAGAACGAGACGCCGGAGCGACTCCTCGATTGGGTCAGGACGGAAAACCCCGATGTCGTGGCCATCGTCGAAGCCGGGCCTCTGGCCGAAGCGACACTGGCAGCGAAACTGCGCCAGACCTATCCGCACATGGCCCGCCGCTATGACACCTTCGTCTTTTCGCGCTACCCCCTGACGCGGCCACGCGCGCGCCCCATTGGCTATAGCCTGCTGACCGTAGAGGTCGCCGCGCCTGCGGGGGCGTTTCATCTGGCCGTGGCACATCTGACGCGCCCGTGGCCGTTCAGCGCATCGGACGATCAACCCCGCCAACTGAAACGGCTCAGCGCGGATCTGCGCGATGAACAGCCGGAGCGCATGGTGCTGGTTGGGGATTTCAACACCACCCCCTCGGCCTCCGGTCTTCGGGATTTCAGTCGTGATCTGGGCCTGTTCGCGGCACCGGCTCCGGTCGGCACATGGCCCGCCGTCCTGCCTGCGCCCTTGCGTATCGGCATCGACAATGCCTTTGCCGGTCAGGCGCTCAGCCTGCGCAATCGCAAGGCCGGCCCCTATTACGGCTCCGACCACCGCCCGATCCGGGTGGATATTTATCCAGCAAAATAACTATTTACGCGGCACCGGACGGCGCTTCGGCGCGGATTTGACGACCGGCACCGGCTCAAAGGCGGGCTCAACGACCGGTTCCGGCAATACATCATCAGCGGCTTCCGCTTCGGACGTCGCAGACGCGATTTCAGTTTCAACGGCCTCGGCAGCCAGTTCGGGCGAAGATTCTGCGACCAGCGCGGCCTCGCTCGCAGTCGCCTCGGACAGTTCCGTAAAGGCATCGACCACCGCGTCCTCGACCTCGATAGCCGCCATCACAGGCGCAACGGCGGCCTCACGCACCGCCTCATTGACCTCTTCCAGCACATGGGCGGCGTCTTCGCTGGCCTTGTACCAGGTCTGACGCAGGCTCATCATATCGACAAAGCCCTTGGGCAGGTCCTTGTAGAGGTCGCTGCCCGCGCGGCGCGCCGTCGCTCCCGACAGCATCCACGCCGAGACGCCAAAGCTGGTCGCGGCAAAAAACGGCACCCACATGGGCGAGCAGGCCCCGATCCAGAAATGGGTCAGGCGCTCCGTCGCGCTCTTCATCTCTTCTGAGGTGGGCAGTGAAAACGGGGGCAGATCAGATTGCGTCATGGTCAACATCTCGTGGCCTCGTGCGCTCGAAAAATATTGCAGCGCACAAAAGTAACACAGAAATCCACAGCCGCCTATGCGACCGATCGCCCTAAATGGGCAAATTCGCGTGATCGGCGATTAATCGAGTGTCCACACCGAGGCCTTGCCGCCCGGTTCGGCAAAAACCTGAGCCAGATCCTCGGCAATGTCCCGCATGGCCTCGACCACCGAGGCGGGCGCATTGACCGTCACCAGCGCGCAGCCGTTCATCTTCAACGGATTGGTCAACGGCCGCAGGCGCAGTTCGGCCACGGCAATATCCGGCCCGCCCTGCCCTGTCTGGTCTTCCAGAAGCTCGCATTCCATATGGCGCAGGAAACGGTCGAACGTCTCAAGGTCTTTCAGCGGCAACCACACCAGGGCCCTGGCAGCGGGCTGTTTTTTCAGCACATCGCGCAGGCACAGATTGATGCGCTCATAATCCTCAAACTGCTCAAACGGCGGATCAATCAGCAGAAAAAAGTCCTTGTCCGGCTCAGCCATTTCGACCGCCGCCTCATACCCATCCGTATGGCGCGCCTTGCCGCGCGGCGTCACCGTCTCCCTCAGCCGCTCGTAATCGTCCTTGCGCAGCTCGCAGCCCATATAGCGGCCGTCCGCCGTCAGATGGTCGAGCACCAGCAGCGGCGAGCCGGGATAGAGGCCGATGCGCGTTTTGAATCCCGCCGCGCGGTTCTTGGCCCACACATAGTCCGACAGGGGAATGAGGCTTGGCGGCACATCACGCCCCAGCAGATAACCGATCCCGGCCTCGGCCTCTTTGGAGCGCGAAAAGGTCGGATCGGACAGGTCGTACTGACCGGCCCCGGCATGACTGTCCACCACCTGAAGCGGTTGCGCGCTTTCACGCAGGGCGCGCAGAAAGTTCAGCAGGACCGCGTGCTTGAACAGGTCGGCGAAGTTCCCGGCGTGGAAGCCGTGGCGGTAGTTCAAAGCCCTAATTCCTTCTGTTTCTTTTTCGACAGGCCGTCAGCGACCAGACGATGCGAGTCGGCCATCAGGCCACGCAGCTCGTCGTCGGACATCTGATCCCCCGTATAATACTGTATCCAGCTCATGCCGCGCGAAGCCAGATAGGGGGCGGGGCGGCAATCGGGATGATCGCGTAAGATTTCGAACGTCATGGGAGAAACCTTGACGCTGAACGACAGATGCCCGTCGGTTTGCGTGCCCGCAATGACGAAGACCTTGCCCCCCACCTTCCACACATCGTGTTCGCCCCACTGCACCACATGGGTGGCAGCTGTGAGCGACCGGCAGAAGGCATTAAGGTCGTCTAGGGTCAAAATGTTTTGCCTTTTCTCACCTGACTTCAGCGGAGGTGCGTTGTCACCCCTTCAAAGCGCGGGCGATCTCCAGCGTGTCGGCCAGCAGCGATTCCGACGTCGGCCAGGCACCGGCCCCCTTGCCCGTCACGTACCAGAAGTCCCCGTTTTCCAGCTCGATAATGGCGCGATTCTGCTCGCCCTTGGCGCCCACCAGATAGTGATCGGCCGGAAGTTCCTCCAGCTTCATCGACACCTCAAGGCCCTTCGGCGTCATAATGGCGCGCGCCACGTAGCGCAGGCCCTTGCCCTTGGGGATGACCAGCGATTCCGCCGTGATGGCCCCCACCTCAACGTGCACGGGTGTCACGCCGGGGAAGGCGATTTCGCGCAGCAGGCGCAGCTTGGCGCCCACATCCGTGCCATCGAGATCGGCCGTGGAGTCGGGTTCGGCAAAGCCCAGACGGCGCGCCTCATCCATGGCGGCATCGAAGGTCTTACCCGCCTCGACCTGATCAATGACGAAGTTGGAAGTGCCGTTGACCACCCCGGCGATGCTCTTGATCTTGTGCGACTTGACGGCACGCAGCAGGGCTTCAATGACCGGGGCCCCGCCACCGACCGAAGCCGAATAGGTGAGCGCCGCGCCCGACGCCTTCGCCGCGTCCTTCAGCTTGCCCTGAACGGCGGCCACCGCCTGCTTGTTGGCAGATGTCACGCCAACGCCCAGTTTGAGAAACTGCTCCAGCAGGTCTGCCGAAGGCGACACACCGGTGCCAATATCGACGAACACATCCACATCGGCGCGGGCAAAATTGCGCGCATCCGAGGTAAACTTACCGGCCAGCGGATGGTCGCGGCGCTTAGACGGATCACGCACCAGCACGCGATCGACCTCGATCAGGTCCGACCATTCAAGGCAGCGTTGCAGGAACATCGACCCAACGCCGCCTGCCCCCATCACCGCCACACGGATCTTGCGCGCAAAGCCCGGCGTCTTGCGCTCCGCCGTTTTGGCCCCCAGCACAGTTTCATAGCCGCGCGCCATGCCCGCGACCTCGACCTCAAGCCCGTGTTCGTGCGCGTATTTCATGGCCTTGGCCTGCACGACGGGGAAGGCAATCTTTTCAGCCTCTTCCCACGACAGGGCGGCATAGGGCTTCGCCGTATCCGGATAGGTGTTGGGGTCGATATCATAGACGGCATCGACGTCTTTGTTCAGGCGCACGCGCGCCTCGACCCCGGCATCGCGCAGGGACTTGCCGATAAAGACCGCGGTCAGGTCCGAGCCGCCCCGCCCCAGAAGCACGGGCTCACCGTCGGCATTTTCCGCCACATAGCCCGGCACCACCACCAGATCACAGGCTTTCAGGTCGTTGAGCAGCACCTCAGTCTTCAGGCTGACCGGCTGGGCATTGAAATGGTCCCCTTCGGCAGTCAGCCCGATTTCGGCCACCGAACGAAAGCGCGTCACGATCCCCGACCGCTCGCAGGCCATGGCAAACAAGGTCGCGGCCTTCATTTCGCCGGTCGCCAGCAGGTGCGGCGTCGCCGATGAGGCTGAGGCCTGCGTATAGCCAACGGCCAGACGCATCAGCTGGTCTGTCTCACCCTTGAAGGCCGAAATGACGGCGATCACCTTGTGCGCGTCACGCACATAGCGATAGACCTCAGACACGGCACGGTGCAGGGCCGCTTCGGAGGTCAGAACAGAACCACCGAATTTCACGACAAGGGTAGACATATTTTCAGATCCTTATTCCTATCGCCCTTACGGCAGGCGGGTAAGCATGGCGTTATAAGTCTTTTCAACGAATTCAAAGAAAAAAGATAAGGCGCACTCTGTTTTTCGTGCTAAGCGCGCGACGACGGAGAGAAGTCGTTGCAACAGTATCTAAAATCATCCTTGAGCCTGAAGGCCTATGCCTGTTTGCTGATCGCCTCGATCCTGTGGGCGGGCAATATGGTGTCGGGGAAGCTGGCTGTGGGGCACATCAGCCCGGCCATGCTGTCGGCCTCGCGCTGGATATTGGCGGCGCTGGTGATCTTTGCCGTCTCCGTGAAGCCCTTGCGCCGCGACTGGCCCGTGATCCGTCAGCACCTGCCGCTGCTTCTGGCCTATGGCTTCTTCGGTTTTGCTTCATTCAATATCCTGCTCTACACGGCGCTGGAGCACACCAGCGCCATCAATGTCGTGATCGAAGACGCCGGTATTCCTCTGGTGATTATGGGGCTGAACTACGCCCTCTATCGCATCAAAGCGTCCTGGGCGCAGGTGGCGGGCTTTGGCGTCACCGCCATCGGTGTCATGCTGACGGCGACGCATGGGGACCTGCGTAACATTGTGCGGCTGGACCTCAATATCGGCGACGCCCTGATGCTGCTGGCCGTCATCAATTACGGGGCCTATACGATCGCCCTGCGCTATAAGCCGGCGATCCGTTGGCAAAGCCTGATGGCCATTCCGACGCTTGGGGCCATTATGGCCGCCCTGCCCTACCTGCTGTGGATGTCACGCGACACCGGCATTGTCTGGCCCGATACCACCGGTTGGCTGATCGTGCTCTATACGGGCCTGCTGCCATCGCTTGTGGCGCAGGTCTGCTATGTGTGGGGTGTCGAAATGATCGGACCCAACCGGGCCGGTCTGTTCATCAACACCATCCCGCTGTTCGGGGTGATCCTGTCGGTGCTGATCCTGCGCGAGCCGCTGCACGGGTTTCACTTCTGGGCGCTGGCTCTGGTCATTGCCGGTATCGTACTGGCCGAATGGGGCCGTCCCAGACCGAACAACACAGTTTAACGGCAAAGCGAGCGGTCAACATAGGTCTTGTTGCCATTTTTGTTGATGTAATAGCACCCACCTCTGGGGCCAATAATATATTTTCAGGGCGTTTTAGGACGATAGCGGTTTTCAGCCAGAAGCGACCTTGGCCACAATAGAGCCAATAACAAGCTGCCCGCTAAAATACGCCGTGTGGCCATAGTATTCATGCCTTCCCGGAAGGCATTATACCATCTTTTTCACCGCCTTGAAATAAAGCCCGTCCGGCAGCAGGGCCAGAAGCTTCACCATCCGCGTAAAGCCCTTGGGGAAGTGGATTTCGAAGCGTTTACTGTCCAGTTCGCGGGCAATGGCGCGGGCGGCCTTTTCCGGCGTGATCATCATTGGCATCTCAAAGCCGTTCTTATCCGTCAGGCGCGTTTTGACAAAACCCGGATTGATGACTTTGATATCCAGCCGGTCGCCGTGTTCGGCGCGCAGAGACGTGGCCAGCGAAATCACCCCCGCCTTGGTCGCCGCATAGGGTTGACCATTGGGCAGGCCCCGATAACCCGCCACAGAGGCACAGAGGGCGATCTGACCCTTTTCGGCCATGACCGTCAAGGCCGCCTCCACGACGTAGAAGGCCCCTTTCAGATTGGTATCGACGATCCGTCCCATATCACCGAGGTCGATCTGCCCCAGCTTCATCGGCGTGTAGGCTCCGGCAAAAAACAGCACACGATCCAGCGGCCCCACCGTGTCTTTAAGCCAGATGGCCGAGCGCGCCACCGCCGGGCCGTCCGATACATCCAGCGGCAGGACGCGATGCCCCCGGCCCTTCAACCGCTTGCAGATCGTATCCAGCGCCTCGGCATTGCGCGCCGAGAGAATGATCTCTTCACCGCGCGCCGCCAGCCGTTCGGCCAGCGCTTCGCCTATGCCGCTGGAGGCCCCGATAATCCAGGTGCGCTTGATTTTTTTTGGCTGGCTCATGCGTCCCCTAGCAGTTTGGCGCGCAGCGCTTTCGATGAGGTCCGGCTGCCGAGCCAGATGTCAAAGAACAGGCGCATAAATTGCGTATCGCGGATGGTGCCGATGGAACGGCCATTGTGGATAAACTGAGCGTATCCATCGGCCGTGCGCACGCCGGTGATGTAGGCCCCCGAACGAATATCGGGGAAAATCGCGCTCATCTGGCGTCGCCACTCTTCCAGCCTGGCCTTGTCCGAAAAGCCCTGCTTACGGATTTCGGCCACCGAATGATCGACAATATGTCGGGCGGTGATGTTTCTGAGATAGTCCAGCCGCAGGGCGAACGGCTTTTGCGGATCGTAGCGGCCATTGGGGGCATAGAGGCTGGCGTCAAAAATCGACAGGCCCAGCACGCTGTAGCGGCCCTTCCCGACCAGCTTGCCGTCGGGCACGCCCGCCGGAGCCTCTGCATACACGGCAAGGGCAGTGATCGAGAGGGGCAGAACACCAAGAGAGGCCAGAACGGCGCGACGTTTGATTTGGGTCATAACGTCACTACGCACGAAGAGGGTAACCGGATGACCCGTTTATGCGCGTCTTATGCGATACGCGTCATCTCTATCCCCCTCTTGACGACAAAGCCGGCTTCGGCGCATAAGCGCACATAACTCATCGAGACCAGCCGAGGGACAGGCCCGACGACGCTGGGGCAACCGCCGAACCTTCGGAATGGTGCCAACTCCTGCGGAAGTGCGCTTCCGACAGATGAGAGAAGCGACAGCGGCGGTGTGGCCGTGTCTTCTCCCGACTGGTCCGTTGAGCCACTGTTTTGCACCGGACCACCGAGCTTTTACCGCTATGAGCTTTATCAAACCGCATACCCAGCCCGATCTGACCGTTCCTGATCTTATCGGGACCGACATCCGCGTTGATATTCCAGACGATTTCCGGCTGCAAAGCGGACAAAGGCTGGAGCAGACCGACGTCGTGGCGCGCCTCTATGGCCCCGCCGACGGCCGCGTGGTGGTGGCCGCCGGCGGCATTTCCGCTGGACGCATCCTGTTCGCCAAGGAGGATTCGACAGACACCGCCCCCGGCTGGTGGGAGGGCGTAGCGGGCCCCGATGAAGCGCTCGATCTCAACGTTTTTCGCGTTCTGTCCATCGAATTTGCCCCGCGCCTGCCCGCTTCTCAGGTCTATACCATCACCACGCACGATCAGGCGCGGCTGGTGAAGCTGATCCTCGATCATCTTGAGGTCGCTCATGTTTTTGCCTTTATCGGGGCATCTTACGGGGCGATGATCGGGCTGGCCTTTGCCGAACTTTATCCCGACTATATCGACCGCGTCTGCTGCATCTCGGCCGCGCACCGGGCCCACCCGATGGCCACGGCTATGCGCGGCCTGCAACGCCGTCTGCTAAAGTTCGGGCTAGACACGGGCCGTGAGCAGGAAGGCATTTCACTGGCGCGGCAACTGGCCATGACCACCTACCGTTCCGAAGCCGAGTTTTCCGAACGCTTTGATGGCCCGGCCCCGGACTGGGCGGGTGAAAACTACACGGTCTGCGGCTATTTGCGGGCGCGCGGCGACGCCTATGCGTCGAACGCCAATCGCTGGATCTCGATGTCGGACTCGCTCGATCGTCACCGCGTCGATCCGGCAAAGATCAAGGCTAAGGTGTTCCTGGCCGCCGTGCCGACCGACCGGTTGGTCCCCTATTCCGATATGCAGACCCTGCATGAGACGCTGACGGACAGCGTCTTTATCGACTTTCCTTCACTTTATGGACACGACGCTTTCCTGAAAGAAATCAGTTTGGTGTGTGATATAGTTCGCACATCACTTAAGGACTAGTCGGCTTCCCCAAAAGGAGCGCCGGCAGGAACGAAAATGTCAAAAGATTATCTCAAAGACGCCAAACCCGGTACCAAGGTCATCAATATCGGCATCGACAGCGACCGCGCGCATGGCGCGGTCATGCCGCCGATCTACCTGTCGTCCAACTATTCCTTCGCGGGTTTCGGGCAAAAGCGCGGCTATGACTATGCCCGCTCCGGCAATCCGACGCGCGACATCATCGCCGACGTGATTGCCGAACTGGAAGGCGGTGCGGGTGCCGTGATGACCGCATCCGGCCTCGCGGCGCTGGACCTTCTGTGGCAGGACCTGCCCAACAAGCGCGTGATCGTCCCTCATGATTGCTATGGCGGCACGCAGCGCCTGCTCAATGCCCGCCATCGTCAAGGGTTGATTGAGGTCGTCTATGTCGATCAGGGCGACGATGCCGCTATCGAAGTCGCCCTGTCGCAACCGGCGGGTCTGCTGCTGCTGGAAACGCCGTCCAACCCGCTGATGCGCCTTATCGACCTTGAAAAGCTGACCGTGCTGGGCCACGCCGCGGGGGCCAAGGTCGCCGTGGACAACACCTTCCTGTCCCCGGCCCTGCAAAACCCCATCGCCTTCGGGGCGGATTTCGTCATCCATTCGACGACCAAATACATCAACGGCCATTCGGACGTCATCGGCGGTGCGCTGGTCTGCACCACGGCGGAAGACGTCACCACCTATCGCTGGTGGGCCAACTGTCTCGGTTCGACGCCGGGCGCGTTTGACTCCTACATGACCCTGCGCGGCGTGCGCACGCTTCTGGTGCGGGTCAAGCAGCAGCAGGAGTCGGCACAGGCGATTGCCGAATTCCTCGACGCCCACCCCGCCGTATCGCGCGTCTTCTACCCCGGCCTGCCCTCACACCCACAGCACGCACTGGCCAAGCGTCAGCAAAAAGGCTTCGGCGCCATGATGAGCTTTGAACTGACCGGTGGGCTTGAGGCCGTCAAGCGTGTGTTTGATGTGATCGAACTGTTCAGTCTGGCCGAAAGTCTGGGCGGCGTCGAAAGCCTGATCGTGCATCCGGGGTCGATGACCCACGCGGCCATGTCGCCGGACGCGCAGGCCACGGCGGGGATTACCGAGGGCCTGCTGCGCCTGTCGATTGGCCTCGAAGACCCGACGGACCTTATCGCCGCGCTCGACCGGGCCTTGCGGGTAGCCTAAGCCTGTTTGGTTTTGAGGCGGAAAATCTGGCGGCCCGTGCCATCGAAATTGGCCGGGTCGAGCCAAGCTTCATAAGCCGAACGGATACGCGGCCATTCCGAGTCAATGATTGAAAACCAAGCGGTATCGCGGTTTTCTCCCTTCGTCACCATGTCGTTACGGAAGGTGCCTTCATAGGTAAAACCGAACCGTTCCGCCGCGCGCATAGACGCCCGATTGGCCGCATTGCACTTCCATTCAAAACGGCGATAGCCCAGTTCATCGAACACATAGCGCGCCATCAGAAACACCGCTTCGGTGGCCAAGGCTGTGCGTTGCAAGGCGCGCCCAAACAGCACCGCCCCAATTTCAGCGCTGCCCTGCGCCTCGCGGATACGCATGAAAGAGGCCATGCCCATGATCGTGCCGTGCGGATTGAGGATGATCTGCGTTTCCCAGCCTTCCTGTGCGCGTTTGGCTTCGAAGTGGCGCTCAAAGGCCACTTCGCCGATATAGGGACCAAGCGGCATATAGCGCCACAAATCGCCATTGGCCTCACCTCCGGCGACGGCATAGAGCCCCGCCCGATGGCGCGCCCAGTCGAGCGGCTCCAGACGGCCATAACGGCCCACAAAGGTCTTCGCCGCCGGTCGCGGACGCGGCGTCCAGTTTTCAAGACTCATGGCTTATCCCTACTTCCCTTGCCGCCTAAATCATTTTAGCCATATCGACAACGAAAACCGGGAGCCGTTCATGACCTATTCTGCCGCCACCACGCGCTATGACACCATGCCCTACCGCCGTTGTGGCGCGTCGGGTCTGAAGCTACCTGCCATTTCGCTGGGGCTCTGGCATAATTTCGGCGATATCGACCGTCTTGATACGCAGCGCGCTCTACTGCGCGCGGCCTTTGACCGGGGCGTGACTCATTTCGATCTGGCCAATAATTACGGCCCGCCGCCGGGCTCGTCCGAGGTGAACTTCGGGCGCATTTTCGCCGAAGATTTCAAGCCTTATCGTGATGAGCTGATCATTTCGTCCAAGGCTGGCTGGCAGATGTGGGACGGCCCCTACGGCTCGATGACCGGCACGCGCAAGCACCTGATCGCCTCATGCGACCAGAGCCTGAAGCGCATGGGGCTCGACTATGTCGATATCTTCTATTCGCACCGCCCGGACCCGCACACGCCGCTGGAAGAAACCATGGGCGCGCTGGCGACGCTGGTCCAGCAGGGCAAGGCACTCTATGTCGGCATTTCCAACTATGGCCCGGACCTGACGCAGAAGGCGGCCGATATTCTCACATCGCTGGGGGTGCCGCTGCTGATCAGCCAGCCGAACTACAGCCTGCTGGATCGCTGGATCGAACCGGCGCTGCTGGAGACCAATGCGCGTAACGGCGTCGGCACCATCGTGTTTTCACCTCTGGCGCAGGGTTTTCTGAGCGATAAATATCTGAGCGGTCTGCCCGAAGACTCACGCGCCGCCCGCCTTGACTGGGTGCGCGCCGGACTGACCGACGCCAAGCTGGCCCTGATCCATAAGCTCAATGAACGGGCAAAGGCACGCGGGCAATCTCTGGCGCGCATGGCTCTGGCCTGGACGTTGCAGGACGCACGCGTCACCTCGACCCTGATCGGAGCGCGCACGGTTGAGCAATTGACCGACAGCCTCGGCGCGCTGGACAATCTTGCCTTTAGTAATGACGAACTGGCGCAACTGGATCAGTTAACCCGCGAGGCCCTGTCCGGCATTTTCACCGCCCCGCCAAAATCCACGGGTCAGGACCTGATCGACAACCCGCACTTCAAAGCCTGAAAAAAAAGCGCCGGAGGAGTCTCCGGCGCTCTTATTTTCAATGGGTTATACGCAAAACCTACTGCGCGACGATCACTTCGCCCAACGCCGCCTTGTGGACCAGGGTGACGTTGATATTGCCACGCGTCGCGTTCGAATAGGGGCAGACCACGTGTGCGGCTTCGATCAGGTCGCGGGCCGCCTCGTCGGGCACGCCGGGTAAGTTGACCTTCAGCGTGACTTCGAGGCCGAAACCGTTGGGAATCTGGCCGATACCGACCGAGGCGTCGATCGAGGCGTCGGCGGGAACGGCGACCTTCTTTTGACCGCCGACAAATTTCAGGGCACCGATAAAGCAGGCGGCGTAGCCAGAGGCAAACAGTTGCTCCGGGTT
>NZ_JAIXSV010000029.1 GCF_027484505.1 Asticcacaulis sp. | reverse complement strand
TTTTGCGGCCCCAAGGCTTCCGGTCCCTGTCCGATCTCATACAACTGGGTCATGCGCGGCCTCCCTTCCCTCTTCTATAGCGGGGTTTGGCCATCGCACAATCAGGATGTTGTGGCAGACCAAACCGTGTTAAGCCGCAACGAAGTTACATCTGCATCGAGTTTCCCCATGCTTTCCGTCCTCGACATGTTCAAGATCGGCATTGGCCCCTCCTCCTCGCACACGGTGGGGCCGATGCGCATTACGCGCCGCGCCCTGATCGAAGCGAAAGCGGCGGGGTTGCTGGATCAGGCGGCGCGGGTGCGCGTTGAGCTTCAGGGGTCTTTGGCCCTGACCGGCATCGGCCACGGCTCGGACAAGGCGGCGGTGCTGGGGTTGTTGGGCGCCGAGCCCGATCAGGTCGATCCCGACTGGGCCGATGCCACCTATGAGGCATTGAAAACCGCCAGCGAGATTCCGCTGTTTGGCGGCCCGACCATTGGCTTTGATTACCGCCGCGATATCGACTTCCGTGGTGATATCACGCCGCGCCTGCACCCCAATGGCATGAGCGTGCGCCTTTACGATGCGGCGGGCGCAGAGCTGTTCGAACGCACCCTCTATTCGACCGGCGGCGGCTTTATCGCCTCGGCGGCACAGTTGTCGGCTCCGGCGCAAAACGACCGCATCAGCGTCGGTCAGAAGGCCACCTTACCCTTCACCTCAGGGGCCGAATTGCTGCACATATGTGCGCAACATAATCTCAACATCTATGATGTTGTGCTGGCCAATGAAGACGCCCGCCGCCCGCGCGCCGAAACCGACGTCGGCTTGAGACGCATCTGGGAGGTGATGGATTCAGGCATCAACCGCGGTCTGAAAACCAGCGGCATCCTGCCCGGCGGGCTCAGCGTGCAACGCCGCGCCCCGCGCCTGTTTGAGACGCTGAAAACCGAGTCGCACAATCAGGAGTCCGAGCGCCTGTTCGACTGGCTGAACGTCTTTGCCATGGCCATTAATGAGGAAAATGCTGCGGGCGGGCGCGTCGTCACCGCCCCGACCAATGGCGCAGCGGGCATTATCCCGGCCCTGATCCGCTACTACTGCGCTTTTGACGGCTGGAGCGAGGCCGATACGCGCTCGGACGGCAAGATCGGGCGCTTCCTTCTGACCGCCGCCGGGATCGGCATGATCTATAAACAACGCGCCTCGCTGTCCGGGGCTGAGATGGGCTGTCAGGGTGAGGTCGGCGTCGCCTGTTCGATGGGGGCGGCGGGCCTCAGCGCCGTCTGGGGCGGCAGCGCGCCGCAGATCGAGCACGCCGCCGAAATCGGTATGGAGCACAATCTGGGCCTGACCTGCGATCCGGTCGGCGGGCTGGTGCAGATCCCGTGCATCGAGCGCAACGCCATCGGCGCGGTGAAGGCCGCCAATGCCGCGCGCCTGTCCTTGCGCGACGAAGGCCCGCACAAGGTGACGCTGGATCAGGTGATCGAAACCATGCGCCAGACCGGCCTCGACATGTCGTCGAAGTACAAGGAAACCTCGCAGGGCGGCCTGGCCGTCAATGTGGTGGAATGTTAGTTTTTGACCGGCATCCGCTTGAGGCAGTCATTCAGGCGCGGCATCAGGGTGTCGCTGTCCACCTTGCCTAACTCTGTCTTGACGGCGGGTGTGGCAACCGCCGCAAAGACAAAGCGCTCGGTGTGACCTTCGGCGATCTTGATGGCGGCATCGGCTTCGCTGAGCGACTTTTTGGCGGCCTCCAGCCCCTCGGTCGAAAGGTTGGGCGAGCGTTCGATACGCACGATCAGGCTGTCCATCACCGCGTACTGACGGTCGCGCAGCACCTCAGCGATGGCGCGGCATTCGCTGGCTTCGGCGGCGCTAAGCGGCTTCGCTTCGGTCACAGGTGCAGGCGATTGAGGGACCGTTTGGGCGACAGCCAGCCCAACCCACAAGACACTCAGGCACATTCCTATCGCGGTCGCGTGACGCACAAGGCTCATGAAACTCCCCGCTTAATGAGATGTGCCGATACCACCGGCGCGCGGCCCAATTATGGCACGGAGACATAACCCCTGTCGATCAGCCAGTCTGACAACCGCGCGGGCCAGTCTTTGACCGCACGCAGGTTCGACCGCTCGCCCATATTGAAGGCATGACCGCCGGCGGCCAGTATGTGCGTTTCGACCGGCACCTCCGGCCACGCCGCATAGAGCCGCGACAGGCGCTCCAGCACCGCCACCGGGCCGTGATCGTCGTGCGCCGTCAGGAAGAAGGCCGGGGGCGGTGCCGTCTCAAAGCGCTCCGGCACGCCCAAAGGCCCCGGATAGACCTCGATGATAAAGTCCGGGCGCGCGCTCAACCGGTCCACCGGATCGGCCGCCGTCGCTTCGCCGTCAAAGCCCGCAAAGGCCGTCATGTGGACCAGTTCACCCCCGGCGGAAAAGGCCATCACGCCAACGCGCGTGATGCCATATTCGGCGGCGTGGGCGCGCACCCAGCGCACGGCCCGTCTCAGGTCCGCCGCGCCGTGGGTGGCGATGTCATAATCGGCTTTCGGATTGTCGCTTTCGCGCCCCAGCCGGTATTTCAGCGCAAAGGCCGTCACGCCCTGCGCCTGAAGGAAGCGCGATGGTTTCAACCCTTCGGAATTGAAGACGAGGTTTTCGTGCCCACCGCCCGGCAGGACGATGATGGCCGTACCGCTGTTGCGGGCGGGCTCCGGGCGAAACACGGTCAGGGACGGATTATTGACACCCCGCACCCACCAGTCGCCGGATTTTTCGGGCACATCGCGTAAGGATTCAAAGCCCGGCGCGCCCTTGTCCCACAGGGGCATAACGACGCCCGCATTGGGGGTAACGGTCTGCGCCAGCGCGGGCGACAGGCTCAGCACCGCAACGACACAGGCCAGACTATTGGCAATAAAACCGGCGCGCATAATCATCCTCCCTTATGTTTTGGGAGGAACATAGAACGATGTGCGAAAATCTGTATGCGGTTTTTTACAGCGCCGTGGTGGCCGCCGCTTCGACCGTGTAATCCGCCGCCACGCGCAGCTCACGCAAGGGGCGCACAATATCAATCGACTGCTGATACAGCGGATGCTCTTTATAGGCGCGCAAGGCCGTCACATCGGCAAATTCGCCATAGACCACAACTTCGATATCGTTGCCGAGCTGATCGACCTTTTCATTAAAGGCGACCTCCAGCTTCTGGGCGTGCGGGATCTGCGTCAGCAGGGACAGGCCCTGACGGATGCGGTCGCGATCGGCGCTATCCTTGCAACTGAACATGACGATGTGACGCAGCATCGGGACAATCCGTACAAAATGTAACCGCCGCCCCTCTTAAAGCCTTAACCGAGGCAGTCAAGCCGATTACGATCCGGCTGTAGCCTTTGCCCGCGTCCATCTATCGTAGGCTTCATCGAAGAAGGTATGCACGGCCACTTCATCGGAAAAGATGCGGTCTGGAATTATGACCGCCATATGTGGGTGGACATAGACAAGGCTCAGCTTGCCGCTGCGCACAACATCGTGAAGTCCAGCCCATTTATATCGCCCTTCTTGTTGCGGCAGAGCGGATATGAAATGTTCGTCCGTAAGCGAAACCCTGATTTCTGCCTGGCCGATCGGTTGCTTGCCGAAACGCAAGAGACATCGTGCCAATGCACATCCCTGCATAAGAATGGCACTAACTATGAACGCGAGAACAAAGGCTGCAAGCGTTACGCCTAACCGCACCTCAACAGCCAGATTGTCGGATGTGAGAAAAATCATCACCGCAACAAATAGCGGCGCTGGCACGAAAACCAGCCACGACTTCCAGCTACGGTAATGACGCACTAGAAAGTGCAAATTGAAGGCCGCATATTCGTTGGCTCTGATGCGGTAAGGCGGAAGTTCGATATCCGTAGCCATAGCAATAGTTCTGGCATGATCTATCAATCTAGGCAAGCCGCAACTCAGGCGTGCTTATGCCCCCGGCGATGCAGGCGCGAATTGAGATAGTGCGCCCCGGCGACAAACATCGCGCCAATAATGCTGATCAGGGTTTCATGCGCGGCCACCACCGGCACAAAGGCCGCCGCCGCCAGAAGCCCCAGACCAAACACCGCCAGAGCGGCCACCAGCGGCTTTTTCCAGCCGCCCGTGCGATGCAATGCCCAGACGCTCAGCGGCGCGGCCAGCAGGATCAGCACCTGATGCACCAGATGGTCGCCCGCCACCTGCCCCAGCACCGGCAGAGCCGCCACGGCAAACGGCAGCAGCAGACAATGCGCCAGACACAGGCCCGACAGGCCGATGGCGGTGGCATCCATCCACGAATTTGACTTGGGGTCGGGCACGGGGGTCATGGGGCGCGGGGGCTTCGCAGCTTGGGAGCAAGGTCGGGCTTCAGACATATGTTATACCGTAACTCTTTGCAAGGGGCGAGGCGAAAGATGGAGCGCAATCCGATAAAGTGGACACCACTTTTCGGAAAAATTGCGCGACCACAAAAAAGCTTAGAGCCATTCGTAGGCTCACCTGAGCCAACGAATGCTCTAACCCAACCCATATGTTACTTTATAACATTATTGACAAGCCCGGCGCGCGATTATTTTTCCCACTCGACGTGTACCACCTTATAGCCATTGGCTTTCAGCGCTTTCAGCATCTGCGGCAGGGCGGCCGCCGTGCTGTCCTGACCGTCGTGCATCAGGATAATACCACCGCCCTTGGCCTTAAGGCGTTCCAGCAGGCGCGCGGTGAGCATGTCGGGCGTCTGATCCGGCAGCCAGTCGTCAATCCCCAGATCGACCGACATCACCGTTATTTTCTGGGCCTTCAGCGCCTCCATCAGCGTCGGGCTTTCGGCCAGAAACGGGAAGCGATAGGCCGAAGCCGCGTGGCCAAAGGTCGCGGCGTAAATGTCCTGCGTCGTTTTCAGATCGCTCTGTTGCGCGTCGGGGCTCAGTTGCGTCATGTTGAGGTGCGTCAGGCTGTGCATGGCCGTCGAATGACCACCCGCCGCCACCTGACGCGCCAGATCGGGGTGTTTGGCCATGTTGTCGCCGACCATGAAGAAGGTCGCCTTCACACACTGATCGGCCAGCGCCTTGAGCACCGGGGGCGTCGATTCGGCGCGCGGCCCGTCATCAAAGGTCAGCACCACCTCACCCGGCTGCAAGGGCAAGGCCCCGTGCTGCGCCGTGCCGTAGGCGGCGCCTTCGCGTTTTAAAACCAGTGTCCGCGACGTACCCAGGGCGTCCGGCCCACAGGCCAGCGCCGTCACCGGCAAGGCGGCCAGGCTCAAACAGGCCGCGACCACAACAGAACGAATCATGCGACACACTCCCCAAAGATGATCCGGACGGATAAACCCGCACGGTCTTATTTGCAGCCATATTGCCTGCATAATCGACCGCTGGAAAGCCGCTACGGTGATTAATGCAACGGCCGAAGGTGCTGAACGCATCCGGCCGTTGAAAACTCGCGAATGTCTCTTGTGCATCACGGGCACGAGACATTCGCGAAACGCATACCCGTCGTCATTTTCAATGACGCCTGGCATCAAAAAAAGGATACGCCAAGGATGAGCCTCCCCCGCGCCCTGATCTTTGCCCTGCTGGCCTGTATCGGCATCGCGCTTCCCGCTGCTGCGCAGATTCACGCCACGGCCTCGCTCGATACGGGCTGGCGCTTTCTGAGGGCCGATGCCAAAGGCGCCGAAGCCCCCGCCTTTGACGACAGCGCGTGGCGCGTCGCCACCCTGCCCCACACGGCCAATGCCGGCGATGGCGAAGACGGCCCGACGGCGGGCAAAAGCGACTATTACCGCGGCACGATGTGGTATCGCAAAGCCATCGAACTGAAAGCCCTGCCCGACAGTAAACGACTTTATCTGCAATTCGACGGCGCGGCGCTGGTCAGCGATGTGTTCGTCAATGGCACCTTTGTCGGGCGGCACGAAGGCGGTTACGCCACCTTCCGGTTTGATATTTCGCGCTATGTCACCACTGGACGCAATGTGGTCGCCGTGCGCCTGTCCAACGCCGTCTGGCCGCACATCGCGCCGCCGGGCGGGGATTTTACGCTCTCAGGCGGGCTCTATCGCGGTGTGTCGCTGATCGAAGCGCGCGAAGCCGGGTTCGACTGGCTGGATCACGGCTCGCCCGCCGTGGCCGTCACCACACCGACCGCATCCACCCAAAGCGCCGAACTGAATATCCGCGTCGGCCTGCGCAATAACCGCGCTCAGCCGGCGCGCCTGATCGTGCAGACGCGCATTTTCGACGCTTCGGGCACGCCCGTCTTAAGCGTCTCCAAAGCCGTCAATGTCGCTGCCAACGGCACGGCCACGGCTGACCTGAAAGGCGAACTGCGGGCCCCGCGCCTGTGGAACGGGCGCAAGGACCCGTACCTCTATTCGGCGGTGACCGAAATCAGCGACGACCGCTCGACACTGGACCGCAACTCGGTCAGTTTTGGCATCCGCACGGTGCGATTTGATGCGCAGAAGGGGCTTCTGCTCAATGGCCAGCCCTATGAGGTCAATGGCGTCAACCTGCACGCCAGCCGCGCGGGCAAGGGCGGCGCGATCACACCGGCCGATATTGTCGAAGACTTCAACCTGATCGAGGAGATGGGGGCGACCGCCGTGCGGCTGGTCCACTATCCGCATGCCGAAACGGCCTATGAGGAGGCCGACCGGCGCGGGCTTCTGGTCCTCACCGAGATTCCGCTTGTTGGCCACCTGCCTGTGGTGACCGAAGCGATCCGCGCCAATGCAGCGCAGCAACTGCGCGAACTGATCCGGCAGAACATCAACCACCCCTCGGTGATCGCCTGGGGATTGGGCAACGAACTGCACGGCGAAACCGCGGCTATAGCCGGCCTGTTCCGTGAACTGAATACACTAGCAAAAACCGAAGACCCGACGCGGGCAACCATCTACGCCCATTGCTGCGTCGCCGACGACGATGCCCGCGCCCTCGTCACCGATCAGCTCGGCTTCAACCGCTATTTCGGCTGGTATCCGGAACAGAAGGGCACGCTGAGCGAATGGGCCGACGCCTATCACAAACGCTTCCCGACGAAGCCCTTCGCCGTCACCGAATACGGCGCGGGCGGCAGCGTCGCGCATCAGGACGACACACCGGGCGCGGTCGTGCCGGCCTCCGGCTGGCACCCGGAGCAGTATCAGTCTCTCTATCACGAAACCAACTGGGCCATGCTGAAGGCCCGCCCCTTCATCTGGGGCCGCTTTGTGTGGCAGATGTTCGACGCGGCTTCGGACGGGCGCAACGAAGGCGAGCAGTCGGGCATCAACGACAAGGGCCTCGTCACCTATGACCGCAAGACGCGCAAAGACGCCTTCTGGTTCTACAAGGCGCAGTGGTCGAAGGCTCCGGTGGTCTATATCACCTCACGCCGTTTCAATCAGCGTCATGAGCCGCGCGCCGATGTGAAAATCTACACCAATCAGCCGCAGATCACCCTGACGGTCAATGGTGCCAAGCTGGCGACGCAAAATGCCGTCAATGGCGTGGTGATCTTCAAAAGCGTGCCGCTCAATCCAGGCGTCAATACCATACAGGCCGAAAACGGGCCCTATTACGATCGCGTGCGCTGGGCCTACACGACGCCCTTGGAAACCCTTATCCCCACACCCTGATACCAAGCGTCATTCAAAATGACTTTGGTATTCTCTTCGCGAATGTCTCATGCCCCTAGGCTGCGGTGATGATTAAAGATTTAATGCGGTTCTTTTCTCCTCCCCATTCTATGGGGAGGTGGCAGCGAGCGAAGCGACGCTGACGGAGGGGTATAACCCAGCGTAGAGATACCCCTCCGCCTCGTAAACTCGGCACCTCCCCATGATATGGGGAGGAGGAAGATCGCAAACCTTAATTCGTCACCACAGCCCAGTGCAGATGAGACATTCGCGAGTCCTCAAAGGTTGAATATGCTTTCCATTTGCAATGTCGGTAGCTAAGTAGAAAATATACAAATTATAAGATCTGCCCAGAGGACTCGCCGCCGTGTCGCCCCGCCCCCGCCTTCAGGATATTGCCCGCATCGCCGGCGTGTCGGTGGCCACCGTGTCGCGCGCCCTGTCCGATTCGCCGTCGGTTAACCGCGTCACCAAGCGGCGCATCTGGTCGATTGCGCGCGAACACAACTATTTCGGCGACGCCGAAGCGCCGGTGCCGATGTCAGGCGCCAATGCCACCATCGCCATCGTTATCCCGCCGCCACACGGGCGCGAAGGACGTTTCTCTGACCCCTTCTATCTGGAAATGATCTCCGATGTGGGCGAAGCGGCGCGCGACATGGGGTGTGATCTGTTGCTGTCGCACCTGACGCCGAAAAACCAGCACGACCTGACGTCGCTGATGCACAATATCCGCGCCGACGGGGTGATCTTTCTGGGGCAGTCCTATCTGCACGAACGCTTCAACCACCTGATGAAGTCGCACCGCAACTTCATCGTCTGGGGGGCGGAAATCGCCGGTCAGACCTATTGCAGCGTCGGCTCGGACAATCTGCACGGCGGGGCGCGCGCCACGGCGCACCTGGCGCGGCTGGGGCGGCGGCGCATCGCCTATCTGGGGGATGTCGGCGAAGCCCCGGAAATGAAGCAGCGCTATCAGGGCTATCTCAATGCGCTGAACGCCGCCGGGCTCGACTTCGACCCGCAACTGATCGTGCCCTGTCACTTCGAGATGGAATCGGCGCAGGCCGCCGTCACGCATTTGCTGCATAAGGGGATCGCCTTTGACGGCATCTTTGCCGCCTCCGACATCATTGCGCTGGGGGCTATCAAAGGGCTGACGCGCGCCGGGCGCAACGTGCCGCAGGACGTTTCGGTCGTCGGCTATGATAATATCCAGCTCGCCGCCTATGCCCACCCCATGCTGACCACCATCTCACAGGAACTGGCGCGCGCCGGTCGGCTGATGGTGTCAAAGCTTCTCGGCGCACTCAACGAAGGCGAAATGCTGTCCGAGCGTCTTTCGACCGAGCTGGTCGTGCGCGAGTCCTGCGGCGGGTAAAACCCTAAGATTGACGCAAGGTCACATGTTAGCGCTATCGTAAAATTTGCATAATTTTGTAATTTTTTGCATTAAATTGCAAAAACAATACCTTCGATATGCACAACACCTTCGACGAAATCCCCTCGCAAATGCGAGAAAAAGCGGGTGAATCTGGTATATTCTCGTACAATTGCGCGCAAAACGTTACATCAGAGCCACAAACAGCCTCAAAGCGTACAGGAAATCCGGCGCAACATTTTCACTCGGTTGCAAAAACATTAACTCCGTGTCATAGACCCCCGACACGGCCCGACAGAGGCCGGTTATTGAGAAGCTACAGGGACCAGAGTGTTGCCACGCGAACCAGAAGAGTTTGCGATCCATAAGAGACAGTCAGGAAGGCTCTACATCATGAAAACCGGACACGGCACTTTCCGCCGCGCCACCTTGCTCTGCAGCGGAGCGGGCATCGCGCTCGTCACCTCGCTGGCCCTGTCGGCGCCCGTCATGGCGCAGGACACCGCCGCGCAAAAGGCTGACGATGGCGTCACCGAGGTGGTCGTCACAGGTATCCGTCGCGGTATCCAGGACGCCATTTCCGCCAAGCGTAACTCCACCTCCATCGTCGAAGCCGTATCGGCTGAAGACATCGGCAAGCTGCCGGATCAGTCGATCGCCGAATCCATCGCCCGCCTGCCCGGCATCGCGGCACAGCGCACCAATGGTCGCGCTCAGTCGCTGAGTGTGCGCGGTCTGGGGCCGGACTTCACCGTCACCACGCTCAATGGCCGCGAACAGGTTTCGACCAATGACGGCCGTGGCGTGGAATTCGACCAGTATCCGTCGGAACTGATCTCTCAGGTTCTGGTGTACAAGACGCCGAACGCCTCCATGCCGACGCAAGGCATTGCCGGTACGGCTGATCTGCGCACCGTGCGCCCGCTATCGTTCGGCAAGCAGGTCGTGGCGCTCAACTATCGCCGCGAACAAAACTCCAACGACGCCTTTATCGGCGGGTCGAGCAATACCGGCAACCGCTATGCCGTCACCTATATCGACCAGTTCTTCAACAAGACTCTGGGTGTGGCCATCGGCTACGCCTCGACCTCTTCGCCGTCGCAACTGCAAAAGTGGGAAGCCTGGGGCTATACGCGTAACTTCTACGGCACCAACAACACCATCATCGACGGCGCCAAGCCCGAAGTCGCCTCGTCCAACCTCGACCGCGACGGCCTGATGGCCGTGCTGGAATGGAAGCCGAACGACCGTCTGCACATGACCGTCGATGCCTACCATTCGGAGTTCAACGAGACGCAACTGCGCTCGCGCATCGAATTCCCGCTGTTCAACCCGGCCAACAACTCTGGCTCCTCCGCCTGTCCGACGGGCTGCGCCGGGGCCGCCGTGCCGACGGGCTGGGACGGTCAGACGCGCCTCGTCTCCTACACCGCCTCCAACGGCCTGGTGAACAGCGCCACCTTCTCCGGCATCAAGACGGTACTGGGTAACTACGTCACGCAGCGTGAAGCCACGCTCGACAATATCGGCTGGAACACCCGCTATCGCCTCAGCGACAACTGGCTGCTCGAAGCCGACCTGTCGCACGCCAAGGTCGATCGCACGGACCTGATTCTGGAAACCACCGCCGGTACGGGCCTTGACGGTTCGGGCGCGCTCGACACCGTGACCATCAAGCAGTCGGGTCAGCAAGGGGCGACCATCACTTCGGCGCTCGACTACACCAATTACAGCACCATCTTCCTGACCGACCCGCGCGGCTGGGGCGGCGGCACGCAGGCCGGTTACCTGAAGAACCCGACGATTGTGGACGAACTGGACATCATCCGTCTGGCCGCCACGCGCACCTTCGACAACAACCCGCTGTTCTCGAAAATCTCGTTCGGTATCAACCGCACGGAGCGCTCCAAGTCGAAGGTCGGCAACGAAGGCACGCTCACCCTGTCGAAGGCCGCCACGCCGGTCCCGATGTCGATGGCCGTGCCGGAACAGTATCGTCGCGGCACCACCGCGCTCGATTTTATCGGCATCAAGGGCATGATCTCCTACGATGCGCTCGGCATGTATAATGGCGGTGTTTACACCTTCCGCCGCAACGTTGCGGCCAATGCCATCAAGAACACCTGGGCCGTGGACGAAACCGTCACCACCCTGTACTTTATGGCCGACATCAATACCGAGCTGCTGGGCAAGCCGCTTCTGGGCAATATCGGCGTTCAGCAGCAACACGCCGAACAGACGGCGACCTCCATCTATACCGGCGGCACGGTCTCGCCGGACAACGGTCAGGTCATCACGGGCGGCACCGACTATAACGACGTCCTGCCCAGCCTGAACCTGAGCTGGGAAATCTTCGAGAATACGCAACTGCGCTTCGCCGCGGCCAAGACGCTGTCGCGTCCGAAGATGGAAGACATGTCGGCGGGCTTCAGCTACGACACCTGCCGCAATCCGTGCGCCACGGTTACGGGCACGGGCGGCACCACCAACTACTACTGGACGGCCAATGGCGGCAACCCGGCGCTGGAGCCGTGGCGGGCGACCTCTTACGACCTGTCGATCGAAAAGTACTTCGGTCGCAAGGGCTATGTGGCGCTGGCCCTGTTCAAGAAGGACCTGACCTCCTACGTCTTCGACGCGCGCACCACCTATGACTTCAGCGACACGACGAAGTTTGCGGTCAATCCGAACCAGCTTGGGGCCGGCCTGCCGGCGCACCCGGCCCAGACCAATCGCGTGGGCATCTATTCGACCAAGCTGAACGGCGATGGCGGCTATATCCGCGGCCTCGAATTCTCGGCCTCCATTCCGGGTGAGCTGATCACGCCGTGGCTGGACGGGTTCGGGGTGATCTACAGCTTCACCAAGAACGAGTCGGAGATCAAGCCGAACGGCACGACGGCCATCCCCATCCCCGGCCTGTCGGAGAAGGTGGAAAACACCACCGTCTATTATGAAAAGTACGGCTTCTCAGCCCGCGTCTCGCAGCGCAAGCGCGATGACTTCCTGGGTGAAGTGCCCGACTATCAGAACAATGCCGAACTGGTCATGGTGAAGGGCGAGTCGATCCTTGATGCGCAGCTCTCCTACACCTTCCAGAGCGGGCCGTTGAAGGACCTCAGCATCCTGCTGCAAGGTAACAACCTGACCAACGAACCGTTCATGACCTACTACTCGACCCCCGCCGAAGTGCGTAAGTACGAAGACTATGGTTCGAGCTATATCATCGGTATCAACTACAAGTTCTGATCGCTCAGAACATCCCCGGTCGGAGCGGAAACGCTTCGACCGGGTACTTAGAGCGCGTTGATTTAAAGGGTGTTCTCATTCAAGCACCTCCCCTGATTTCAGGGGAGGTGGATTTTGGAGCGAAGCGACAAAAGACGGTGGGGTTAATACCGCAGCTTTAACCCCACCCGGCGCTGCGCGCCACCCTCCCCTGAAATCAGGGGAGGTGCTTAAAACAGAGTGTCGTTTCCCCCTGAAATCATCTCACTCTGGACACCCGCTTCGGCGGGTGTTTTGTTTTCACCCTTCCGCTTTCGCCGCCATTTTCCGGGAACAGGCATGGTCGATACAGTCAAGCGCATCGTTATCGCCGGGGGCGGCACGGCCGGTTGGATGACCGCTGCTGCCCTGTCGCAGATCATGGGAGAACAACTCAGCCTCACCCTGATCGAGTCCGAAGAGATCGGCTCAGTCGGCGTCGGCGAAGCGACCATCCCGATGATCGCGCACTTCAACGCCCTGCTGCGTCTCGACGAAAACGACTTCCTGCGCGAGACGAAGGGCACGATAAAGCTCGGCATTGCCTTTGAAGGCTGGCGGCACGAAGGCCACAGCTATATGCACGCCTTCGGCACGCTGGGCCGTGATCTGGGCTCGGTGCCGTTTCATCACTACTGGCTTCAGGCGAATCTCGACGGACAGGACGACGACCTGTGGGCCTATTCGCTGAATGAGCGCGCCGCCTATGCCAACCGCTTCGCGCCGCTGAACCAGATCCCCAATACGCCCCTGCCCGGCATACCCTATGCCTATCATTTCGATGCCTCGCTCTATGCCCTTTATCTGCGCCGTCTGGCCGAAGCGAAGGGGGCGCGCCGCATCGAAGGGCGCATCCGCGACATCGCGCTGCACGCCGAAACCGGCCATGTGACGCGCCTCAGCCTTGAGGACGGTCAGTCGGTCGAGGGCGATCTGTTTATCGACTGCTCCGGCTTTCGCGGCCTTTTGATCGAAGGGGCGCTGAAGACCGGCTTCGAAAGCTGGAAACACTTGCTGCCGTGCGACCGCGCCTGGGCCGTGCCGTGCGAAAGCGTCTCGCCGCTCACCCCCTATACGCGCTCCATCGCCCGCGAAGCCGGCTGGCAGTGGCGCATCCCGCTTCAGCACCGCACCGGCAATGGCTACGTCTTCTGTAGCGACCATATCTCGGAGGACGAGGCCGCGACCCGCCTGTTGTCGCGGCTGGACGGTCAGGCGCTGGCCGATCCGCGCCTGATTCGCTTCGAAACCGGGCGGCGGCGTCTTCAGTGGAACGGCAATGTCATCGCGCTGGGCCTGTCGTCCGGCTTTATCGAACCGCTGGAATCGACCTCCATCCACCTCATTCAGTCGGGCATAGCGCGCCTGATCACCCTCTTCCCGCACGCCGGTTTCGACCCGGCTGTGGTGGCCGAATACAACCGTCAGAGCGCGCTGGAGTTCGAGCTGATCCGCGACTTTATCGTCCTGCACTACCACGCCAATGAGCGCCACGGCGAGGCCTTCTGGGATCAGGTGCGCCACATGGCCATACCTGACGTGCTGGCGCACAAGATGGCGCTGTTCCGCGCGTCGGGGATGATTCAGCCCAACCCCAACGACCTGTTTCAGCTTCCTGCCTGGCTTCAGGTCATGGTGGGGCAAAATGTCCGCCCCGCCGCCGCACATCCCTTCGTCGCCGCCGTGCCCGAAGCCGCGCGTCAGGACTATCTGGCCAATCTGCGCACCATCATCGGGCGGGCGGCTGAGGGTCTGCCGACACATGAGGCCTATATCGCCCAGCACTGCCGCGCGGTGTAGTTGGCTAAGCTCCAGGTCCGACGGGCAAAGTCCGGTCGTCCAAGCGCCTCCTCTGATTTGGCTTCGCCGAATTTCGTTTCAGGGGGGCGTTAAACCGCGGCAACAATTTAAGATTTAACGCGACTTCTTCTCCCCATATCATGGGGTGTAGCGTAGCGAAAGTATAGCTTTCGCAAGCGATGGGCAGCGAGCGAAGCGACGCTGACGGAGGGGTATAACCGTCCGTAAGATACCCCTCCGCCTCGTAA
>NZ_JAIXSV010000225.1 GCF_027484505.1 Asticcacaulis sp. | reverse complement strand
GATGGCACAGCGCCAAATCCAGCCGGCATCCATCATCGCATGGTCAATCTGGCGACGAGCCCATCAGGCAGCCGCACGGTGCGCTCACATCAAAAGAAACATGCAACTGTAATGCTAGGCGCAGTTGCGCTGCGTTCGGCATAGTCATTCATGTCCGAGCGCGCGTCAAGGGGGCCGCCCTTTAATGAGGAGCTCCCAATGGCTCGTTCCCACGTTGCCCATACTGTTACGCTTACCCAGGAAAATGCTGTCCAGGCATGGTTGATGTATCATGCGGGGCGGTATTTACACGAAATCGCAGCATGCTTCGGCTGTAACTCCCGGAAGATCTGGGAGATTCTCCACGAACTAAAGTTCCCAGAAAGCCGCCAGAGGGCGGCTGAGATTCTGGGCATAATGCCGGATGTGCCGGCTCGCAGGCCGAATCCTCGCGCAAAATCATAACCACGTAAATAGATGGATCGGGTTGGGCGTTGCCGACGCCCAACCCGTGTGCGCTTTCATGCCGCTGCCTCGGCAATGTGACCGATTTAGTCACATTGCTGAAATACGCTTTCTACGGAAGCAGGAGACTTCTCTCTCACTATGTGCGGGATGATGCATGGATTTCATCCTGCATAGATCTATTCATCTCATTTCACACCTTAGGACCGCCCTTAAGGAGCCGTTGGACATGGACTTTCCCTCGCTTTCCCAAATGGTTGCCGGTGATGCGGCTTTGCGGCGGCGGCAGGTGTTGCAGCCGGTTGGCGGTCGCGGGGACAAGATTTTCCCGCCCACATATCCTGGCGAGGGCCGCAATGCCCCGCCCCGCCATGTCCATGAAGTGCGGCGGATCGACGGCAAGGATGTTGATTGCGTGTTGGTGGACAGCGTGCAGTCGCAGGCCAACCGGCTGGAAGAGGCACTACTTGAGGCTGTACGCGACGGGGTACGCATCCCGCATCTGCTGGTCGATTTCAGCGGGGAAGGGCTGGCCGGGCTGACCCAGATCACCTCCCTGGACGCGCCGCACCGTGTCTATGACGCTATCCTGCGCGACAGTCTGCTGGAGGGGCAGCCCTTCATGAAAAGCCCGCTGGGCGAGGCGTTGGCCAAGGCCAAGATCGGCGATGCGACGGCGGTGCTGGAAGCCTCCCCCACCGCCCTGCTGTTCGGTGCCTGGCATTCCACCGGCGACGGTGGCGGCATCGGTGCCAAATTCGCCCGCTGCGTGGTGTCGGAAATCAGCGCAATCGGCGTTTCGGTGGAAGAGTTTGTGGCCGACAAGCGCACGGGCGAGTTGGAGGTGCGGACTACTGGTCGGCGTACCGGCAGCCGTATTGATCCGCTGGGCGTGCTACGCAAAGTGGAAGTGTTCAAGGGGGGCGCCGGCTGGGATACCGACAAGGCGAGGGCTGGCAAGGGTGCCAAGCAGGTGCGCCCGTCGGAGATCAACCATGGCAATATCGCCCCGTCCGTCATGCCGTTGGGCATCACCTGCGATTATGCCGAACATATGATGGTGTTGAGCTTTGCGGCCCTGCGCCGGCTGCGCTTCGGTTCGCCCGCCCGCGATGCGGCGGGGCGGGGGCTGCTGGCGGCCCTGGGCCTGCTGGCTGTGGCGGAACAGGATGCGCAGGGTTACGCGCTGCGGTCGCGCTGTGATCTGGTCTGTGACGGTCGGGCATCGTTGCAACTGGTCAAGCCCGATGGGGCGGTTGCCGATGTTGCCCTGGATCGTGTGGGGGCGCGGGCCCTGTTCACCCAGGCATTGGATGCCGCCACGCAGGCCGGCTTTACTTTCCCCGCCGGTCCCATCCGCCTGACGCCGCAGCCGAAACTGGTGGAGATCGTCCGGCGCAGCCAGGAACTGGCGCTGGCCGGTGAGGGCGGGGAAGAGGGCGACGAAAACGGGGATGCGTGATGACCCTGGTTCTGGAGATCGAGCATCTGACCGGCATCGCCTTCTCCGCCCGGGGGCCGGCCAGCGACCAGCCGGACTGGCCGCCGCAGCCCGATCGCATCTTCTCCGCCCTGGTCGCCGCCTGTGCGGCGCGGGGAGAGCGGGCGGAGGAGGCCGCGGCGCTGCAATGGCTGGAAGCGCAGCCGGTACCGCGTCTGCTGGCATCGGACCATGCGGTTCGCCATGCCCCTATCAGCTTCGTGCCGCCCAATGACGCGCAGACCGGCAAGTCCGGCGACCGCAAGGTGATGCCGGCCTTTCGTGCCCGCCAGCCCCGCCGTTTCCCAGCCGCCCGCCCGCATGATCCCATTCTGCATCTGTACTGGCCCGGTGCCAGCCCTGATACGGCAACGCTGCGAGCCTTACAGGGGGTGGCCCGCGACACCGCCTATATCGGCCATTCCGCCAGTCTAACCCGCTGTCACTTCCGCTACGCACCGGCGGTTGATGTGCCAGAGAATGCTGGTTGGCCCCGACGGCGGGTCTATCCCGGTCGGTTCACGGAATTGCGGCAGTGCTTTGACAACAAGCAACGACCGCTGCGGGGCTTTGAGGTATCGCCGCCCCCGGCGATGCCCGCGCCACTGCCCGCCAGCCCATTCGACGAACGCTGGCTGATCCTGGACCATGTCAATGGTACCATGCCGGATATCTGCGCGGCGGCGCTGGTGGCCAAGGCCATCCGCGATACGCTGATGAGCGGCTACAACCAGATCGGCCTGGGTGACCGGGTGCCTGCCATTGTAAGCGGCCATCAGCCTGACGGTGCCCCCTTGGCCGGTCCGCATATCGCCATCGTACCGCTTTCCTTTACCGGATATCTGCATGCTGACGGGCATGTGCTGGGCTATGCCATCATCCCGCCGCGCGGCAGCAACTTGGTTGCCGACGGGGATTTCCGCAGAGCGTTGCGCAAAGTGACCCTTTGGGACGAAGGGAAGGGGCGGCACCTGCTGCGCCTACGCCGTTTCAGCCTTGATTTCGCCCTGGCCGGGGAGGCGGACGGGCTGCGCCGGTCGCTGGACCCGCAGGAATACACAAGGCCGTCACGGACCTTCGCCACGGTGACGCCGATCGTGCTCGACCGGCATCTGAAGCAGAAGGGCGAAGAGCGGCAGAAGGAAATCATCGACCAGATCGTGGCCGCCTGCCGCCATGTCGGCCTGCCGGCACCGGATCTCGTGGTGCCCGACCGTCATTCCGCTGTTGAGGGTGCCTGTTCAGTGCCGGCCCCGTGGGTGCCTGCCACAGCGCCGCGCTGGCACCTGCCGGGCGCCCTGGCCCACCGCCAATTGACCCATGCCGTGCTGCGGTTCCCCGAAAAGGTGACCTGGCCGGTGATCCTGGGTGCGGGGCGTTTCGCCGGGCTGGGCCTGTGCCGACCGCTGGATAGCAAGAAGGAGCAGCGGCGATGAGTGCGCTGACCCCCGATGATTTCACCGGCTTTTTCCGGGAAGTGAACGGATATCCGCCCTTTCCCTGGCAACAAAGATTGCTGACCCAGCTGGCGACCCATGGCCGTTGGCCTGATTGCCTGGGCCTGCCCACCGGCACCGGCAAGACCGCCTGCCTGGATATCGCCCTGTTCCATCTGGCGCTGGAGGTCGGGAAGCCGAGCGGGCGACAGGCACCGGTACGTATCGCCTTCGTCGTTGACCGGCGTCTGGTGGTGGATGATGCCTTTGAACGGGCCCGGCGTCTGGCCGATGCCCTTGCTGCCCCTGCCGGCCCTGTCACTGCCCGCGTTGCCGACCGGTTGCGCCTTCTGTCCGGTGACGGCCCGCCGCTGCTGGCGCGGCGTCTGCGCGGCGGCATCCCGCGAGAGGATGATTGGGCCCGCACGCCGGCCCAGCCGACCATTCTCTGTTCCACCGTCGATCAGGTCGGCTCCCGCCTGTTGTTCCGTGGCTATGGCGTGACGGATCGGGCCAAGCCGATCCATGCCGGCCTGTTGGGTGCCGATTGCCTGATCCTGCTGGATGAGGCGCACCTGGCCGAACCGTTTCGCCAGACCCTGGGTTGGGTTGGACATTATCGTCGTAACCATGACACAGCCTGGGGCCTGTCCGTGCTGTCCGCGACGCCCCGGGCTGACGGGATGTCGGCGACCTTCGGCTTGAACGAGGATGATTGGGCTAACCGGGAACTGGCAAAGCGGCTGACGGCCGCCAAGCCGGTTCGCCTAGTGGGTGGCAAGGATGCGCTGACGGAGACGCGGCGGGCTGAAGCCGTGGCTGCGGAGGCACAGCGGATGCTGGATGCCTTGCGTGCGGGTGGTATCGCCCAGCCGGCCCTGGGTGTCGTCGTCAACCGTGTGGACCGCGCCCGCCGCGTCTTCAAGGCGTTGGAGGGGGTGGCGGCTGAGCGCCTGCTGCTGATCGGCCCGTCGCGGAGTGTGGACCGCGAAGATCTGGTGCGCGTGCTGGATCGGGTTCGGACGGGGCGGGATCGTGATACAACGGCGCCCCTGCTGATCGTCGCCACGCAATGTATCGAAGCCGGTGTCGATATCGATCTGGATGGGCTGGTCACGGAACTGGCACCGCTTGACGCGCTGCGCCAGCGGTTCGGCCGCGTCAACCGTGCCGGCCGACCGATCCCGGCCCAGGGCGTGATCCTGGCGACCAAGCAGGAGTTGTCTGCCCGCTATGACGATCCGGTTTATGGCGATGCCTTGCGCCCATGCTGGGATTGGCTGTCCGGTTTGTCATCGGTCGATTTCGGCATCCAGGCGATGGCGGCGGCCTTGCTGGATTTCCCGCCCCCTGCACCGGCCCTGTCACCCCAGCCCGATGCGCCGGTATTGATGCCTGCCCTTCTCGACTTGTTCAGCCAGACTTCCCCGATTCCGTCACCAACCCTGGAAACATCGCTGTTCCTGCATGGGCCGAAACATCAGCCCGACGGTGTTACCCTTGTCTGGCGTGGGGACGTAACGCCGGGGTTCCCGGAGAAAGTGTCGATGCGTCGTCTGCTGACCCTGGTGCCCCCGCGCGCAGGCGAGGCGGTATCATTGCCAGTATGGACGGTACGCCGCTGGCTGGAAGGACAGGGTACCGATGCTCTGGCCGATATTCCGGCCCCGGCACCAGAGGATGAGGAGGGAAAGACGGCCCGCAGCGTTTTCTTGTGGCGCGGCGGTGATGATGAGGCGTCCCGCTGGATCGCAGCCCACGAGATTTCCCCCGGTGATACGATCATCGTGCCCGCGACCTATGGCGGCCTGGACAATCAATATGGGTGGGACCCCGGCAATGAAGACCCGGTGAGGGATGTCGCCCGCAAGGCTGCGCAAGATTTTGCCGGGCGGCGTTTTGCGGTGCGGGTGGCCCCTGGTCTGATCCCGGCTGACAAGGAAGGGGAAGACTTGTTGGCCGTGCTGGCAGCGCTGGAAGGGGAACGCGACCCGGCGCGGCTTTGTGCGGCTCTGGCCCCTTATGATGGGGCTGACGATTTGGCTTGGTTATGGGCCAGACTGGGCGACAGGAAACTTGATCCGATCTGGGATGTCTATGGAAGGGATACGGTCGGGCGACCCCTGGGCGTTGTGTTGTTGGCCCCTTCGGACGTGCTGGCGGCACCGGATACCGACGGGGCCGCCGCCGTTACCGAGGATGATCTGGCGGGTTCGCTTTCGGGCTTTCCGCTGCTGCTGCTGACCCATAGCGAGGATGTGGCTGGCTTTGCCGCGGATTTTGCACGTCGCGCCGGGCTGCCGCCAGCGCGGGTCCAGGATCTGTGGCTGGCGGGATATCTCCATGATGCCGGCAAATGCGATCCGCGTTTCCAGGAATGGCTGGCTGCCGGCGATCCGCTGGGGGCTGATCCTGACCATGTGCTGGCCAAATCCGCCCGCAAGCTGCCGCCAGACGCGAAGGAGAAGGCGGGGCTGCCTTCAGGATGGCGGCACGAGGTGCTGTCGGTGCGGCTGGCAGCCTGTTCCCGCCGTCTGGCGGAACGGCGGAGCGAGGGGGGCGATCCCGACCTCATCCTCTGGCTGATCGGCACCCATCACGGTTTCGGTCGGCCGTTCTTTGCCCATCTCGATCCGCAACCACGGACCGACCTGCTGCCGGTTCCAGCGCTGTGGGATAAGGCACCGACGGCAGTCGGGCCGGAGGCGCTGGACTTCGATCATGACGGTCTGGACTGGCACGGTCTGTTGGACCGGTTGAAGCAGCGTTACGGCCCTTGGGGTCTGGCCCATATGGAAGCGATCCTCCGTCTGGCCGATCACCGGGCATCCGAGTATGCGGCCAAGAAAGGGGGGGCATGATGGGAAACGGGACGATACAGGCCACCAGCACCCACCGTTTGGAAGGCATGGAGCCGGACAATCTGCTGGCCTTCCTGGCTTTGCTTGGCCTGCTGAGGGCGCTGGAAGCGGTTGAAGTGGATGGAGACCGGCTGCGACCGCGCCTGTCCTGGAGCCTGGATAACCCGCCCCTGCGCCCCGTGCTGCATCTGGCAAAGTCTGCCACCAAGGGTGAGGTGGCAGCACGAGCGGCAGACGGTATGACGCTGCTGGCCAAGGCTCATCATTTCGATGGGCGCAAGGACCTGAACTGTAGTGAAGGTGAAGCGCGCGCTTTGCTGAAAAGCGCCACCGATGATGCTGATCATGCCTTCTTGCTGTCGGCACTGCTGTCCGACGCTGCTGTCAAGGAGGCTAAGGGGGCAACAGGGGAGCCGCAGATCGACCCGACGCCGCTCTGCCTGCTGTTCGGCCAGGGGCACCAGCATTTTTTGGACAGGTTGGCCAGTGTGCCGGCGCAACCCGCCCCGCCACCGCGCGGTCGGGGGCGCAGCGCCGTCAGCCTGACCGCCGAGGACTGTCTGGCCGAAGCCTTGTTTACCCCCTGGCACCGGAACGATCCGACCTTCTCCTTCCGCTGGGATCCGGAAGAGGATGTGCGTTATGCGCTGATGGCCGGCAACCCGACCGATGCTGCCTATAAGGCTGGCACGCAGCATGGGGCAAACCGTCTGGCGGCTATCGGGCTGGCCGTTCTGACCCTGGCGCCGGAAGTGCGGGCTGGGCGTGTACGCGCCGCGATCCCTGGTGGTCAATGGGATCGCCAGGGTTTCTCGCTGGCCTGGCCGGTCTGGCGCCCGCCGGCCAGCATCGCGGCCATCCGCAATCTGTTGGGCCATCCGGACTTGCGCAAACCCGAACAGTTCGCTGTGATGGGGATTGACGGTTGCATGATGGCGCGGCGCATTTCGGTCGGAAAATTCATGAACTTCACCCGCGCCAATTTCATCACGGGTAAAGACGCCAGCGAATGAATTCTATGCGCCGTTTCGGCACCTTGGACCGTCGTCGCAGAGCGAGATCAACATCCGCATCAGCGATCGCGCGCCCTCGGTCTATTTCCCTGAATTGTTGGCCCAGTGCGCTACTGGCCTACTGTGTTATGGCGGAATCACGGATCGGGAGGATTTACAGGCAAACCTGGCTCCCTGACGGTATCTTCGACGCGCTCTCTGGGGATCATGAGGGCTTTTTGGCGGAACGCCGCATATTGATGGCCGATAAAATCAAATCCTACTTCAATATGCTCTAGCTGGCCTGGGCCGGACCATCCGCGGATTGCTGCTGACGCCAAGCGCGGCTTTGGGGTATGTGCAGTGCCTTATGTGGGGCCTGTGCCGCCCCCCTCCTTGCGGTTGAGTCCCTTGTCAGTTGAGGATTTAATGATCACGGGTGAAATCAAACGCCAGATTGATGATATCTGGAATGACTTCTGGACCGGCGGCGTATCCAATCCGCTGGCCGTGATGGAGCAGATCACCTACCTGCTGTTCATCCGCCGCCTGGATGAAATGCACACGCTGGAAGAGTTGAAGGCCACCAACCTGAAAAGGGCGATGGAACGCCGCATCTTCCCCGAGGGCGTGGACGAGGGCGGGCAGCCCTATGAGCTGATGCGCTGGTCGCGGTTCAAATCGCTGGAACCGCGCGCCATGTTCGATCTGGTGGATCGCCATGTCTTCCCCTTTCTGCGCACGCTGGGCGGCGATGGGTCCAGTTTTGCCAGCCATATGAAGGATGCCCGCCTGGGCATCCCCACGCCCGCCCTGCTGGCCAAGGTGGTGGAAAAGCTGGACCGGGTGCAGATGGAGGACCGGGACACCAAGGGCGATGTTTACGAATATATGCTGGGCAAGATCGCCAGCGCCGGCCAGAACGGCCAGTTCCGCACCCCCCGGCACATCATCGCCACCATGGTGGAACTGATGGCGCCCACGCCCGATGATGTGATCTGTGACCCCGCATCGGGTACCGCCGGCTTTCTGGTGCAATCGGGTGAATATCTGCGCGACAACCATGCCGCCCTGTTCCACGATCCGGCCAAGCGGTCGCATTTCCACAATCGCGCCTTCAACGGCTTTGATTTTGATCCGACCATGCTGCGCATCGCATCGATGAACATGGTGCTGCATGGGGTGGAAGGGGCCAATATCGCCTATCGTGACAGCCTGGCCGAAGAACATGGGGAAGATGCTGGGGCCTATTCCCTGATCCTGGCCAACCCGCCCTTTGCCGGGTCGCTGGATTATGAATCCTGCGCCAAGGATTTGCAGCGCATCGTCAAGACCAAGAAGACGGAGCTGCTGTTCATCGCCCTGTTCCTGCGCCTGCTGCGCATCGGTGGCCGCGCGGCGGTGATTGTGCCCGATGGGGTGCTGTTCGGATCGTCCAAGGCGCACAAGGATATCCGCCGGATGCTGGTGGAGGATCACAGGCTGGATGCGGTGATCAAGCTGCCCTCGGGCGTGTTCCGCCCCTATGCCGGTGTGTCCACCGCCATCCTGTGCTTCACCCGCACCGACAGCGGCGGCACCGATCAGGTCTGGTTCTATGATCTGCAGGCCGATGGCTACAGCCTGGATGACAAGCGCACCCCCCTGGTGGCAGAGGATAAACAGGGCCCCGTGCCCGCCCATACCCTGACGGCCGAGGAGTTTCAGAAGAACAACCTGCCCGATCTGGTCACCCGCTGGCAGGACCGCGCCGGCGACGAACGACAGCGCCCGCGCACGGCACAAAGTTTCTGCGTGCCCAAGGCCGATATCGCCGCCGCCGGCTATGACCTGTCGCTGAACCGCTACAAGGAAGTGGCGCACGCAGCGGTGGACCATGCCAGCCCGGCGGAGATTCTGGCGGATTTGCAGCGGATTGAAGGGGAAATCGCCGAGGGGATGCGGCGGTTGGAGGAGATGCTGGGATGAGTGGGGTGCGGCGGGTGAAATTGGGGGAAGTGGCAGAGTTAAAATATGGCAAGGCCCTGCCAGAACATAGCCGTGTGCATGGGGATATTGCTGTTTTTGGATCAAACGGCAAAGTCGGTACGCATACATTAGCCTTAACCAATGGTGAAACAATTATCATTGGCCGAAAAGGTTCAGTCGGAGAGGTTAACTATTCTCCCTCTTCTTGTTGGCCCATTGATACAACATACTTCGTAGACTCAACCTCATCGGAAGAACACTTGCCATGGCTCTGGCGTGCCTTGGCGGCTTTAAATCTGCAATCGTTAAACAAAGCGACTGGTGTTCCTGGCCTCAATCGCTCAGACGCATATGAAAAGCTTCTTTATCTTCCTCCCCTAGAAGAACAACGCCGCATCGCCGCCATCCTCGACCAAGCCGACACAATTCGCCGCCAGCGCCGCGCGGCGCTGGAACGGTTGGAAGAGTTAAAGGGCGCATTATTTCCGGCATTTTGCGGATCTGCGGAGCGTTGCTCTTTTGGCAATCTCCTTGAAATTCCATTACGTAATGGGGTTTCTCCAGCAACGAATGGCTCTCACGAGGGGTTGGTTCTTACGCTTTCAGCCGTCACGGGCGAGTCCTTCAACATCAATTCTTATAAGGCGGGCATGTTTGCCAACGCTATTCCGGTTGAGAAGCGAGTGGACAGGCGCGATTTGTTGATTTGTCGTGGGAATGGCAACAAGAACCTTGTTGGCCGTGGCTTCTTCCCAACCGAAGACATGCCAGATGTAGCCTTCCCCGATACCATCATCGCGGCTAGGGTCGATAGCACGCGGCTTGTTCCAGAATTTATTGAAGCTGTTTGGAACATGCCAGAGACACGCAAACAGATTGAACAGAGCGCTCGCACAACAAACGGAACTTTCAAGATCAATCAGGAAATGTTGGAGGCCGTGGAGGTGAGCATCCCCCCCCTGTCCCTCCAACAAGCCTTCGCCGAGCGCGTCCGCGCCATTGAGGCGTTGAAGGAACAGCACCGCGCCCATCTGGCTCAACTCGACACCCTGTTCGCATCACTGCAACATCGGGCGTTCAGCGGGGAATTGTAGGATGCCGCCAACAAGATCGGCCCGCCATTCTCTCTACCTTTGGAGCCTCTTAGCCGTCATTCCCGCGAAGGCGGGAATCCAAAATCCGCGTTGTCGTATGGATTCCCACCTTCGCGGGAATGACGGTGGTGAAAGGGAATGACGGTGGTGAAAGGGCAGGGCTTCGCGAAAACGCTATCAGGGGCACACCCCCTCAGCCGATCTGTCGTTACCGTTTATCAATAACACAGGCATGGCGGCTTTCAAGCACGCCACCATGACCGCATCCCCCTTAACCCCGCCCGCAATCCATGCTAGGCCAGGATTACACCGATCCGACCCGGACCTGGAGCGATGGCTAACACCTTTGGCAAGCTGGATCACCTGACCGTCAAGGGCTACAAATCCATCCAGTCGGTGGACAGGCTGCCCCTGGGCGATATCAACATCATCATCGGTGCGAACGGGGCCGGGAAAAGCAATTTCGTCAGCCTGTTCCGCCTGCTGTCCCGTCTGGCGCGGGAGGAGTTGCAGGATTATGTGGTCAAGCAGGGCGGGCTGGACCGACTGCTGTTTTTCGGGCCGAAGGTATCGGATCACCTGGAAATTGGGCTGGAGGCGGCAAGTGTCCTTTACCGGGCGGTTCTTGTTCCGACTGCCCATCAGGCATTGATGTTCGACGGTGAATGGATCAACGAAGGCCAGCAATGGCGGGAAATTGGTGGTCGTGGTCGAACAGAAACCGGCTTGATTGATAAAAGACTCCCCCGTTCATCCCGAACCGGACGAATGCGGATCATCCGGAATTGGATGCTGGACTGGCGCGTCTATCACTTTCACGACACGTCTGATTTCTCCCCCCTGCGGGCCAGCGCGCCGTTGACGGAGCCGGAGCGGCTGGCCGCCGATGGCGGCAACCTGCCGGCCTTCCTGTATTATCTGCAGGAACAGCATCCCGACCGGCTGGAAATGCTGCTGGATACGGTGCGGCTGGTGGCCCCGTTCTTTGGCGGTTTCGTGCTGCGGCCAGAGGCGTTGAACAAGGATTTGATCCGGCTGCGCTGGCGTCACCAGGGGCGGGACAATTTGTTTGACGTGGCCGACCTGTCCGATGGCACGCTGCGCTTCATCGCGCTGGCCGCCCTGCTGTTGCAGCCGGAACCGCCGGAAACCATTGTGCTGGATGAGCCGGAACTGGGCCTTCACCCCGCCGCCGTCACACAGCTTGCCGCCTTGATGCAACAGGTGTCGGCAGAGGTGCAGATCATCGCCGCCACCCAGTCCCCCACCTTTGCCAACCATTTCGGCTGGCAGGATTTCATCGTCGTGGACCGGGTGGATGATGCCTCCCGCTTCCGCCGCCTGACAGCGGAGGAGGTGGCCCCCTGGGCTGATGAATTCGGCATGGGCGAGGCGTGGGAGAAGAACCTGATCGGGGGACGCCCGTAACATGGTGCGGCTGGGCATTTCCGTTGAAGGCCAGACGGAGGAACGGTTCGTCAAGGATGTGCTGGCCCCGCATCTGGCCGGCTTCGATGTGTTTGCCGAGGCCAAGATCGTTGCCACCGGCTGGACCGCCAATGGTGCCCGCGCCAAGGGCGGCGGCATCAACCTGGGTCGCATCAGCCGGGAATTGAAGACCCTGCTGCCCAGCTTCAGGCAGGGCTATGTCACCAGCCTCTATGATCTCTATGGTTTTGAGGACCGGTTGAGCGGGGAGACGGCGGCGGCCCTGGAAAGCCGGATTGCCCAGGCAACCGGTGCCCCGCCCAACCTGATCCCCTATATCCAGCAATATGAATTTGAAACCCTGCTGCTGGCCTGTCCGACAACGGCGGCGGACTATTTCCAGGCCCCCGGTCTGGCGGCGACAATCAAAAATGCGGTTGCAAGCGCCGGGGGTGCCGAACAGGTGAATGACGGCAGGACCACCGCGCCGTCAAAAAGGCTGGAGAGCTGGACGGCAGCCCAGGCCCCGGCCCTGATGCGGTTCAGCAAGAAGACCAAGGTGCGCCACGGGGCGACGCTGTGCGAGAGGATTACCCTTGCCACCATCCGCACCGCCTGCCCGCGCTTTGACGGCTGGTTGAAGCGGCTTGAGGCTTTGCAAGCCTGATCAACCACTTGCATTGACGCGGTGGTTGTATAACCTTCCGGTGTTGCTGGAAGGGTACTCCATGTCGCAATTCGCCTTTCTGAAGACCGAATTTCCCCAATTGCATGTGGCAGTGGCACGGGCGGAGGCCTTGGGCCTGCGCGACCCGCGGGCGGCCTGCTTTTATGGCAGGCTGGCGCTGGAGGAGATGGTCCATTGGCTGTACGAACATGATGGCAAGCTGCGCTCGCCCTTCACCAGCAACCTGGACAGCCTGATCCACGAACCCAGTTTCCAGAACCTGCTGGGCCCGGCGTTGGTGGCCAAGGCGCGGCTGGTCAAAAGCCTGGGCAACAAGGCCGCGCATGAGGCGCGGACGACCATTCCACCCGACAGCGCCGTCACCAGTCTGCGCGAACTGTTCCACCTTTGCTATTGGCTGGGCCGCACCTATGGGCGGGATACCAGGCTGTCCGCCACGATGCAATTCGACGCCGCCCTGCTGCCCCGCCCGGTGGCGAAGGGCAGCGTGGTGCCGGTGGCGGAATTGCAGCGCATCGCCGCCCAGTTGGAGGAGGCGGAGAAGAAACGGGCGGAGGCCGAAGCCGCCCGCCTGATCAGCGAGGCGCAGCGCCAGCAGGAACAGGCCGAACGGGCAGCGCTGCGGGCTGAAATCGCCCGCCTGAAGGCGGCCAACAGTGCCGTGCCTGACCCGCATGACTATGATGAGGCGGCCACCCGCAACAGCTTCATCGACCTGCTGCTGCGCGAAGCCGGCTGGACGCTCGACCAGCCGCGCGACCGGGAATATCCCGTCACCGGCATGCCCAACAGTTCCGGCCAGGGCTTTGTTGATTATGTGCTGTGGGGCGATGATGGCAAGCCGCTGGCGGTGGTGGAGGCCAAGCGCACCGCCAAGGATGCCCGCATCGGCCAGCAGCAGGCCAAGACCTATGCCGATTGCCTGGAAGCGATGACGGGCCAGCGGCCGCTGATCTTCTACACCAACGGCTATGAACATTGGCTGTGGGACGATGGGCGCTATCCGCCGCGCCCGGTGCAGGGCTTCCTGACGCGGGAGGAAATGGCGCTTTCCATCCAGCGGCGCAACAGCCTGAAGCCGCTGGCCGAAACGGAGATTGACCGCGCCATTGCCGGCCGGACCTATCAGACCCGCGCCATCCGCCGTGTGGCCGAAACCTTTGAACGCGACAATCAGCGCCGGGCCCTGCTGGTGATGGCCACAGGATCGGGCAAGACCCGCACG
>NZ_JAIXSV010000357.1 GCF_027484505.1 Asticcacaulis sp. | reverse complement strand
TCTCCGACATGGGCGTCATCAACGCCAAGGGCGCGGAAGTCTATCGCTATATGAACTTCGACCAGATCGAAGAATATGCCGATGTGGCGTCTACGGTTGCCGCTCAGTAATTTGGGCAAGGTATCGCAGGGGTCGCAGACCCCTGCGCCCCATAGGTTGGAGCCTCGCTGGAAACAGCGGGGCTTTTTTATAACAACGATATGTACACTTGCGATTTAACCATTTAAATGATGATTAGGCGTCAAAGATGGGGGGTGAGAGCCATTATGAAAATTTGGATTAGCATTTTAGGGTTTGTGCTGTTGGTGCCTTCATCAGCCACAGCCTACTCATACTGTTCTGAGCCCTCAGTTCCATATCGCAGTTCAAAGCCTCAAAAACCTGTCAAACCTGAGCTGCCGTATTGCGCGAGGCCATACTCATTGAGTAAATGTACAGATTGGGAAGTTCGCGCCTACAATAATAATGTCGAAAATTACAATAGAGAATTGGCGGAATATGCAAATAAAAAAGAGGAATACATTAAAAAATTAAAACAGTACTTAGAAGATGCTGAAGAGTATGCGGTTTGTGAGCTTAAAAGTTTAGATCAAAATTCCGGCTTTCCATACTGAAAAACGGATCAGTATAGTAGCGGAGGGTTTCCAATTGATGGGGTGAAGGGGTCTGCGACCCCTTCGTCTTATCTTCCCGAAAGACCTACAGCTTATAGGCCGCCTTGGGCAGGTTATAGGTCAGGTCTTTGATCGTTTCGGCGGCGTCTTCCAGTTCGAGGCGGTGTTCGACCACCAGACGCGCCAGGAAGTTGGCGTCGATGCGGCGGGCGACGTCGTGGCGCGCCGGGATCGACAGGAAGGCGCGCGTATCGTCGTTGAAGCCGACCGTATTGTAGAAGCCGGCGGTTTCGGTGACCTGTTCGCGGAAGCGCGTCATGCCTTCGGGCGAGTCGTGGAACCACCATGACGGGCCGAGTTTCAGGATCGGATAGTGCCCGGCCAGCGGGGCCAGTTCGCGCGAATAGGAGGTCTCATCCAGCGTGAACAGGATGACCGTCAGGGTCTTTTCGTTGCCGAACGCATCCAGCAGCGGCTTGAGATCATTGACATAATCGGTGGCCAGCGGAATGTCGCAGCCCTTGTCACGCCCGAAGGTTTCAAAGATCGTCTGGTTGTGATTGCGGAACGAGCCGGGGTGAATCTGCATGGTCAGCCCGTCATCGAGGCTCATCCGTGCCATTTCGGTCAGCATCTGGGCGCGGAACAGCTCGGCATCGGCGGGGGTAAATTCCCCGGCGATGATGCGGTTGAACAGGGCCTCAGACTCCACACCCGACAGATTGGCGGTCTTCGCCGTCGGGTGGCCGTGGTCGGTCGAGGTCGCGCCCATCTCCATAAAGAAGTCACGGCGTTTGCGGTGGGCGGCCAGATAGCCCTTCCAGCTATAGACATCCTCACCCGACAGGTCGGCAAACACCTTAAGCTTGTCGCGGAAGTCCTCGTGTTCGGCATCAATCACCGGGTCGGGGCGGTAGGCGGTGACGACGCGGCCTTTCCAGCCCGAGGCGCGGATCTTCTGGTGGTGCTCCAGCGTGTCGGTCGGCGACTCGGTGGTGGCCAGAAGCTCGATATTGAAGCGTTCAAACAGGGCGCGCGGCTTATAAGCGTCAGACGCCAGAAGCTCACCGATACGGTCGAAATAATCGTCCGCCGTCGTCTCATCCAAACGCTGGTCGAAGCCCATGATGTGGCCGAAGACGTGGTTCATCCACATAGAGGTCGGCGTGCCGCGGAACAGGTGTTGATTGGCGGCAAAGATTTTCCACGCCTTGCGCGGATCGGCGGTCGAAGGCCCGGCCTTGGACCCCACGCCCAGATCGTTCAGATCATAGCCCTGCGAATAGAGCATGCGGTAGATGTAGTGGTCCGGCGCCAGGAACAGCTCGGTCGCGCTGCCGAAATTGGCATTATCGGCGAACCATTGCGGGTCCGTATGACCGTGCGGCGACAGGATAGGGTAATCCTTGATCAGCGCATACAGTTCGCGGGCCACCGCGCGCTGCGCCGGGTCTGCCGAAAACAGACGGTCTTCGTTCAAAATCAAAGGCTTGGACATGTCACAGATACCGAAAAAAGCGAAACCGTGGACCGTTCTGTCTGAACTATTTGGCGGTCTTCGGGTTCATGATCTCCCGTTGCAACAGGTAACCGGTGTCATGAGTTTTATCAACGCCTATTTTAGAGTCGTTCGCAAAAACCGGTTCAGGGTTTGAACGACGGGTCCGCCGGGCCGGTCGATTCCCGCACGATCAGGGCCGTATCAAAGACGGTGCTGTCCTTGCGGTTTTCCGCCAGCAGGGCATCGGCAGCCGCACGGCCGATGTCGCGGATGGGGGCGCGCACGCTGGTCAGGCCGGGCGTGACGCGGGCGGCGATGGGGGCGTCGTCATAGCCGACCACGCTGAGGTCATCGGGCACGCTGAGGCCCAGCTCGGCGGCTGCCTTATAGACACCCACCGCCATTTCGTCGTTGGAACTGAAAATCGCGGTCGGGCGCGGCGATTGCGACAGCAGGGCCTTACCGGCCACGTAACCCGACTCGAAGGTATATTCCCCCTGCACGATCAGGGCGGCATCGAGCGTCAGGCCGCGCGCCGTCAGTCCCTCATCAAAGCCTTGCCGGCGCTGACGTGCTGAGGCGTAACCCGCCGGGCCGGAGATAAACCCGATGCGGCGGTGCCCCAGATCGGCCAGATGCTCCGCCGCCGCGCGGCAGCCCATGCGATCGCGCGACACCACCTGTGATGACACGATAGGTGGCGTGTTTTCGTCGCCGGGCATGGCGGTGATGCGCACATAGGGCACGTCGAGATCATCAAGCGCCGCCAGCAACTGGCGGTTTTCGGCGATGGGCGGCAGGACGATCACGCCGGACAGGCGCTGCAATTCCACGAAGTCGCGGATTTCGTCGATAAAGTCCGGGCTCGTCTTGTCGCAGGGGTGGACCACCAGTTCGGTGCCGGAACCGCGGATACAATCCAGCACGCCGTTCTGGATATTGATGACGTACTGGGCATTGGGGTTGTCATAGACGAGACCCAGCAGGAAGGAGCGGCGGAAGGCCAGACCGCGCGCCTGCGGGTCCGGCTTGAAACCAATGCGGGCGATGATGGCATTGACCTGATCGCGGGTTTCGGCGCGTACTGACGGCGAATGGTTGATGACGCGTGACACCGTCTTTTTCGACACCCGCGCC
>NZ_JAIXSV010000278.1 GCF_027484505.1 Asticcacaulis sp. | reverse complement strand
TGAACGAAGCCGACATCCAGAAAGGGGATTACAATATCCACTGGCTGGAAAAGTGGATCAAGGCGCAGGAAGAGGCGAAGGTCTAGATTGATGACAGAGCGCGTTCGCCTTTCATAAGAAACGCAACGCCCTCTGAATAACCCGCTGTGATGAGTCGAAAGGCGTTAGCTGGCGAGTATCGCAGCGCAGCGTACTTGAGTACGTGAGCAGCGAAACGCAGCCAGATGACGGCTTGCAGACCATCACAGTAGGGTTATGGCCGATTTCACCCTCGACGATCTCGTTCAATGCTACCGCAGCGGCATTTTCCCGATGTCGGATGCGCGCGATGATGAGACCCTGTTTCTGGTCGATCCACCGCTGCGGGGCATATTGCCGCTGGAGGGCTTGCACGTGCCGTCGCGGCTGGCGCGCACTGTGCGCAATACGCCCTTCACGGTGAAGATCGACACGGCCTTTCGTCAGGTGATCGAACTGTGCGCCGAAAGCGCCGCCGACCGCGAAAGCACGTGGATTTCCCATTCCATTCAATCGCTTTACGAAGCCCTCTTCGCGCGTGGCCTGGCCCATAGCGTCGAGGTGTGGGATGGTACGCGGCTGGTGGGTGGGCTTTATGGCGTGGCCATCAACGGGGCGTTTTTCGGCGAAAGCATGGTGTCACGCGCCACAGATGCCTCAAAGATCGCACTGGTGCATCTGGTGGCGCGGCTGCGCTCCGGCGGCTATCGCCTGCTCGACTGTCAGTTTCTCACCGACCATCTGCGACAGTTTGGCGTCATCGAAATTCCGCGTGAGGATTACAAGGCGCGCCTGAAAGACGCGCTGTCGGTCGAAGGCGACTTCTACCGACTGGCGACCGCCGTGACCGGCAAGGGCGTCCTGCAACTGACCACCCAGACGTCATAGACCGGGTGTTCCATGCCATTTACGCCCGGCGTCGAGGCGTAGGTCCAGCCCTTGAACACGTCCTTGGGCTTGGGCACCGTGCCATTGGCTGCCGGCTGCGGCGAGGTACGCACCTCCAGATAGGTCATGGTGTCGCTCATCGCCTCGTCCTGCGCCGAGGTTTCACAGGCCTTTACCGTATAGACCATGCCGCGGTAGCGCTTGGGCTTGCCCACGGGGGCCTCAAAGCGGATGGCCTCGCCTGTCACCTTGTCGAGCACGGTCAGGATGGCCGCACTGTAGCGCAGACGCTTTTCGGGCGGCACCACGACCACAGGGGCCGATGACTGGGACGCGCTGCTGCTGGCTACCGGCGCATTGCCCACCACCTGACCGGCGGAATCGACATAGGGCGTGCCCGCCGACGACTGAGCGGCGGTTGGCGGCACGGCGGCCGGCGTACCCGTCCCCACGGCCTGCGGCTGGCTGGCCACCGGGGCCGCCGGGCGGTTCACGGTTTGCGTATTGGCGGCGCGCTGAGGGGCGTTGCGTTTATTCCCGGTCGGGTCGTAGGGCTTATACTCTACGCCGTCGATATAGTAGGGTTCCGGGTCATAGTCCGCATTGTCACGCGCATCGCGGCGGTCACCGCGTCGCGGAGCTTCTTCGTCGGGCGGGATGTTCTGGGCATAGAGCGGCAAGGCGATGGCGGCCACGCCGGCCATCAGCAGCACCGCCCGAACCATCGCGCCGGTCTTTCTCATCAGGGCTTCCACGCCTCGTAATCGCCCGACTTCGAAGCCTGACGCTCGCCTTCGGCGTTCAGTGACCCCTTGGGGAACTGCGCAAACGGCGTCCCCGACAGGTTAGGCAGGTGCGGCTTTTCCCACGATTTGCGCGGCAGCGGCGCCACCGTCGGCGGCTCATCGTACATATAGTGCATCCAGCCGTGCCAGTCGGGCGGAATCTTCGAGGCGTCGGCATAGCCATTATAGATCACATAGCGGCGCGGCTTGTCGCCGTAGCTTTCTTTGGTGTTGCGGGCCTGATAGTACTTGTTGCCGAATTCGTCGGTCCCGACGAGCTTCGACGTGCGGCCGATGGTGAACAGCGTACCGAGCGTCGCGCCGCTCCACCACAAGAAGGCTTTATCCAGCAAGGTCTTACCCTATTTTACTAAAAGGCGAAGCCAGACTCCGCCGGTTATGCGTCCTATGACTTATAAAGCGCCGCTGCATCTGCGTAAAGCGCTTCAAAGGCCACAGCCGGCGAATTATCCCCCATGCGGGAGCCACGCAACATATTGTGGATGGATCGGCCCACCGGCCCCACATTTATTGCTGAAAGGTTAAAATCGGTTTAGACTTTATCCCCAATTCTGCGCGCCAATCCGGGGAAGCCAATGGCAAAGATAATGTCCGGCGATTCTGTCCTGCCTGATCTGTCCTTTGCGGCGCGTGCCGAACGGGTCCGCCCGGTGCTGGAATGGCGCGAAATCGAACGTGGCCCCGACAGTTTCAGCGTCCTGTGCCCGCGCGACTGGACCACGGCGCAAAGCGAAGCCTGGCACGACTGGGTCGAAGCCCTGCCGCGCGACCTGCCCGAAGGGGCGTTTCCGCCGGTGGCCGAAGGGCTGGATGGGGCGTTTGACCTCTATGCCCACCGCCTGGCGGCATGGGGCCGGGTCTATGGCATATTGCGCGAAGATGAGGCGCAGGCCTTTGCGGCCGAACTGGCGGCGACCCTGCGGCTGGGACTGGCGGCACCCGCAACGGGTCTGCGGACCGGGCACCGCGTGCCCCTTCTGGACGGCACGAAAATCACCCAGACCGAGGCCCGCTACGCCGACATCGAAGACCACGCCTGTGTGCGTGACCTACGCGACCTGCTGGTCGGGGCGCGCTCCGAAGCCGTCGCCCGCGCCACCCGCGATCAGCTTCACGCCGCCCTGTCCGGCATCACCGCCGCCATTGCCCGTGCCGAGGGCGAACAGCGCGCCAGCCTGCAACACAATCCGGCTCTGGCCCGCGCGGCACTCAAAGCCCGCCGTCTAGGGGGCTCGGACGCCCTCATCCAGTCGGTTATTCAGTCCACGGACGGTTTGACCGGCGACAGCGCCCTGCCCGACTGGTCTTTGCAAAATGTCGAGGCCGACCGGCCCGCCCCTGCGGTCATCGTCACCGCGCGGCGCGACCTGATCGCTGCCGGTGATCCGTCGGCGCGTCTGGCGGCGCAGGCGGCACTGGAAAGCGGCCGCCTGTGGATCGCCTTCGATCCGGACGCCGCTGAGGCGCTGGATGACGCCCTGATCGCGCCGCGCGCCGCACTTAATGCCTATGGTTTCCTCAACGAAACCGGCTTCGACGTCGAAGGCTTTGCCGCCTGCGCCGCCCTGTGGACCGTGGCGCTCGATATCGAAAGCCACCTGACCTTTGCCGCCACGCCCGAAGCCGCGCAGCGTCTGGCCTTCCATCGCCCCATTGCCCTCACCCTGGCAGGCCTGAGCGAAACCCTTATGGCGCTGGGCCTCAGCGCGCAAACCGAAGCCGGGCAGGATTTTGCCGCCGCCCTGATGGCCGTGCTTGATGCCGAAAGCGTGCACGCCTCGGCTGTGCTGTCGCGCCACCTGACGCCCTATGCCGGGTTCGCCGCCGAACGCGACGACCGTGTGTCGGCGCTGAGCCAGAAACTCTATCGCCTGTCGGGCCTCAAAAGCCCCGACCTTAAGGCGCACGCCCTGACGCGCCTGCAAACGGCGCTGAAACTGGCCAAGCCCACCGGTCTGCGCCACGTTCAGACGACGACCCTGTTCGACGATCCGGAACTGTCGCTGCGGTTGGGCGTCACGCTGGGGGATGCGCCGCTGACCGCCCTGACCGTGGCTATGGAAGGTGCCGACGGCGTCTTTGTGCGCGGCCTGCACCCCGCCGTCTGGCAGGGGCTGAACGGCGATGAGCGCGACGCGGTGCGCACGCATCTGCTGGGGCATCGCACGCTGGACGGCGCGCCGCATATCCATGCCCAGACCCTGAAAGCCAAGGGGCTGAGCGATTTTGAAATCGCGGCCCTCGAAGACGCCCTGATCACCGCCCTCAGCCTCGAAGAGGTGGTGTCGCCGGCAGTGCTGGATGCCGATTTTATCAAGGATATATGGGGCATCAACGACGAAGACCTGCACGCGCCGGGCTTCAGCCTGCTGCGCCTGATGGGCTTTACGGCGGACGAAATCACTGAGGCGCAGGCCTTCATCTTTGGTCATGACGGCACGGAGGGCCTGCCGGACGCCCTGCGTCAGCGTCTGAACCCTCCCGGCCTGAAGGCACGGCTGGCCCTGCGGCAAAAGCTGGAGAGCTTCGCCTCCGCGCCTGCGGCTTCGGCCCTTACGCTTGAGTGGAATCAGGGCGTGCCCGACGCGCTCAAGGCCCTGGCTCAGGCAGCCGATAGCGGACTGCGCGCCATCGGCCTCAAGCGTCAGCCGGCCCCGCCGTCACTAACCTTGGATATTCCGGAATTTGAGGAGGCCCGCCGTCCGGCTCCGGAACCCGTGCGCGAAGCCCCGGCGCAGACGGTCATCGAAAAGATCATCGAACGCGACCGCGAACGCCAGAAACTGCCCGACCGCCGCAAGGGCTACATCCAGAAGGCCAGTGTCGGCGGCCATAAGGTCTATCTGCACACCGGCGAATACGAAGACGGTTCGGTCGGCGAAATCTTCATCGATATGCACAAGGAAGGCGCAGCCTTCCGTTCACTGATGAATAATTTTGCCATCGCCGTGTCGATCGGCCTGCAATACGGCGTGCCGCTGGACGAATTTGTCG
>NZ_JAIXSV010000095.1 GCF_027484505.1 Asticcacaulis sp. | reverse complement strand
AGGAAGGTGGAGATCAGGCCGCGCAGGCCCGGATCATCATCCACGATCAATATGCGGGTCATCAGATCCATATCCCGATTATGGCGTCGTGACCTTCTCTGTACGAGCCGAAAATCTCCGCCCCATGTCGGATTGTTTCAGCATGTTGCAGCCGGCGAACCATTTTGCCCCCTGCCGCAATGCGCCTGACACAAGATGGCGGGGGCTTCCATCCTCCCGACATATGCCGGCAAAGCCCGTCCCCTATCCCTGGGTCCGGTTCTGAGCGATACCAAGGGAGAAAAACATGCGTGTCCTGAAACGAACCCTGGCGGTGCTGGTGCCGCTGCTGCTGTCGGCCCCTGCGGCCCAGGCACAGGCGCCCGGTGGCGACCCCAAGGGGGCCGGTCCCATTATTGCCGCCCTGTCCTGGATGCAGGGTACGCTCATGGGCAATGTCGCCACCACGGTCGCCGTGATGGCGGTGGCCGCGGTCGGCTTCCTGATGCTGACGGGCCGGCTGAACTGGCGTTTTGGGGCGACGGTGGTCATGGGCTGCTTCATCCTGTTCGGGGCGGGCGCCATCGTGTCGGGCATCCAGGCCACCACCAGCGTCGCACGCTAAGGGAGATGGCGATGCTGGCTCGTTCGCCTGTCTTCCGCGCCCTGACCCGGCCCCAGATGTTCGCGGGCGTGACCTACAATTTTTTCGTCATCAACCTGCTGGTGACGACGGAGGCCTTTCTGGTCACGCGCTCCTTCCTGGCCCTGCCGGTTGCACTTCTGGTGCATGCCGCCGGCTACCTGGCCTGCCTGCGCGAACCCCGTATCTTTGACCTGTGGTTGACCAAGGTCACCACCTGCCCGCGTATCCGCAACTGGAAACGCTGGCGCTGCAATTCCTACGGTGCTTGAGCTCAAGCGGCCTCAACGCCGGGCGCCGCCATCCGGCGGCTTGGCTTACGGCGCAGGGGCGCCGGGCTGGCAGTCGCCAGCCTCCAATCTGCCGAAGGTTTGGCCTTTCGCAGATTGGTATTCCCCTTATCCCGACGGAGAAGTCCCATGCCGACATGGAAAGGTCCCGCCTCCTGGGCCGGTCGTGAAGCCAGCGCCGGGGACCGGCTGCCCTATCAGGCACTGCTGGACGATGGCAGCCTGCTGCTGCGCGACGGGTCGCTGCTGCGCACCATCCATGTGGCCGGGCTGCCGTTCGAAACGGAGGATTCAGACGCGCTGAACCATCGGCTGGCGGTGCGGGAAGTAATGCTGCGCGCTGTGCTGGACGCGCGGCATGTGGTCTATCACCACGTGATCCGCCGCCGTATTCAGCCGGAATTGCTGGCCAGCTTCGACAGCCCGCTGGCCGGCCTGATCGACCGGCGTTGGCAGGAACGATTGTCGGACCGACGGCTGTTCATCAATGAACAGTTTCTGACCATTCTGCGCCGACCGGCGCGCGGAAAGGCGGGTCTGGTGGACCGAATCCTGTCGCGGGGCCGGTCGGCGCAGCGTCTGGAGGCCGACCGCCGCGCCCTGGATGCCGCCGTGGCGGCGTTGCTGGCGGGGCTGGAACCCTATGGTGTCCGCGCACTCGGCACCTATGACACGGCCCATGGACCCTGTTCAGAGGTGCTGGAGCTGCTGTCGGCACTCTATAATGGGGAGATGCGGCCTGTGCTGCTGCCGTCCGCCGGCACCGATCTGGGCCGGCACATTCCCTATTCCCGCATCAGTTTCGGCGTGGACGCCCTGGAACTGGCCGGGCCGCAGGGACGGCAGGTGGCCGCCGGCCTGTCGGTGAAGGACTATCCCGATACCACCCGTCCCGGCCTGCTGGACAGTATCCTGCGGCTGCCGGTCGAACTGACTCTGACCGAAAGCTTTGCCCCGGTGGATCGGCAGACGGCGCGCGAACGCATGGACCTGGCGCTGCGTCGCCACCGTGCCACGGATGAGGAGACGACCTCCGAACGGGCTGAGATGCTGGCGGCCCGCGATGCGCTGTCGGCGGGGCAGGTCGGGTTCGGGGATCACCATCTGGGGCTGCTGGTGCGGGCCGCCGATCTGACCGCGCTGGACGACGCCGTCGCCCTGGCCGGTGCCGCCCTGGCGGATATCGGGGCCATTGCGGTGCGCGAGGACGTGAATCTGGAGCCGCTTTTCTGGGGACAGTTCCCCGGCAATGAGCGTTTCCTGGTCCGCCGCGCCCTGATCTCCACCGCCAACGCCGCAGGCTTCCTGTCGCTGCATGGCTTCCCCCTGGGCAGTGCCGGCGGCAATCATTGGGGCGATGCCGTCACGATGTTCGAGACGACCAGCGCCACGCCCTATTTCTTCAATTTCCATGAAGGCGATCTGGGCAATTTCACCATCATCGGCCCGTCCGGGTCGGGAAAGACGGTGGTGCTGAACTTCCTGGCCGCCCAGGCGCAGAAGTTCAAGCCACGGACCATCTTCTTTGACAAGGACAGAGGCGCGGAAATTTTCCTGCGCGGGATCGGTGGGCATTACAGCCGTCTTCTGCCCGGCGAACCGTCGGGCATGAACCCGCTGCAGCTCCCCGACAGCGCCGTCAACCGTGCCTTCCTGCGCCTGTTCCTCGCCTGCCTGCTGAAGGCCGACGGGCCGGAGGAAGAGGCGGCGATTGCCGATGCCGTCGATGCCTGCTTCGACCATGCCCCACATCTGCGCCGCCTGCGTTACTTCCGAGAGCTGCTGTCGGGCGCCAGCCGCCCCACGCCGGGCGATCTGGCCAGCCGCCTGTCGCCCTGGATCGGTGCGGGTGAACATGCATGGCTGTTCGATAATGAAGCCGACCGGCTGGATTTGGACGCACGTGTCCTGGGCTTTGACATGACGGCGCTGCTGGAGGTGCCGACCCTGCGCACGCCCGCCATGATGTATCTGTTCCATCGCATTGATGAAAGGCTGGACGGCAATCCGTCCATGATCCTGATCGACGAAGGCTGGAAGGCGCTGGACGATCCCGTCTTTGCCGCCCGCATCCGCGATTGGTTGAAAACCCTGCGCAAGCGCAACGCCATTGTCGGCTTTGCCACGCAATCGGCCCGCGACGCGCTGGACAGCCGTATCGCCAGCGCCATTGTCGAACAGACCTCCACCATGATCTTCATGCCCAACCCCAAGGCGCGCGACGATGATTACTGCGCCGGGTTCGGCCTGTCGGCCCACGAATTGGCGTTGATCCGCGGCCTGCCGGCCCATGGGCGCTGTTTCCTGGTCCGCCATGCCAACCATTCCATCGTGCCGCGTCTGGATCTGGGCGGCATGAATGACATGCTGATGGTGCTGTCGGGGCGGGAGGCCAATGTCCGCCGTCTGGACATGATCCGCGCCAGCACGGGCGATGATCCTGCCCGCTGGTACCCCCGCCTGACGGGCAAACCCTGGCCCGGTGCGACGGACCTGCCAAATGTGGAAAGGATGGCGGCGGAATGACCAACGCGACCTGCCCCGGATTTTCCAGTCTGGATGGACAGGGCGGTGTTGCCGGCGCGCTGCGCGCCGTCGACTGTCTGGCTGCCCAGACCACGGAGAAGGCCTTTTCCACCCTGCTGGGCCCAGACGGCGCGTTGGGTCAGGCCCTGACCCTGCTGCTGACGCTCTATGTCGCGCTGATGGCGATCCGGATGCTGACCGGGCGCACCGGTGTCGGTCTGTCCAGCCTGACACCGCGCATGCTGGGGCTGGGTCTGGTCCTGTGCTTTGCCACCTCCTGGGCGGCCTATCATCAGGTGGTCTGGAACCTGCTGGTCGGTGCGCCGGATCATCTGGCCTCGCTGCTGGCCGGGACACGCGGGTCCGCCCCATCCCTGTTCGCCGACCGCCTGGATCAGTTGTTCCAGCTTGTGCTGGATGCTGCCCGCCAATCAACGACCGCGGGCGGGGAAAAGCCGACCCTGCTGGCCGGCATGCGCCCGGCGGACTTGCTGTGGATCGCCTCGCTGCTTCTGCTGTTTGGCACCGTGGGTGTGCTGGTTGCGTCCAAGATTGCGTTGGCAGCCCTGCTGGCGCTGGGCCCCGTCTTCATCGTGCTGGCCCTGTTCCGGGCGACCAGCGGCCTGTTCGAAGGCTGGCTGCGCGCCGCCCTTCTGTTCGCCATCGTGCCGCTGCTGACCGTTCTGGTGGGGACTGGTGCGCTCGCCCTGATCGCGCCCATGCTGTCGGACCTGGCCCTGGCGGGCGGAACGCCGACGCCGGAACTGGCCGTGTCGGTCCTGCTGGGGGCGGCGGTGTTCAGCCTGCTGATGCTGCTGGTTCTGCGGGTGGCGGCGTCCCTGACGGCCGGATGGCGGCTGAACCTGCATGGACAGCCTGATACAGTCCGGGGCCAGGCCGGGTCTGCCCGCGCCGGTGCCACCCTGGTCACCGTCCCGGCCCCGGCCGCCACGGCTGCCCGCGCCAGTGCCAGCGCCCAGAGCAATGCCGCCGCCGCCCTGTCGGGTGCGGCCCTGCTGACCCAGCATTCGTTCCAGACCGCGCCGCGCGCCGCCGCCATGGCGCTGCCCGGTGGGCTGAGCCAGCCGGGTGATGCTGCCCGTCTAAACCCCGCCGCCACCGTCCTGCGGAACCGCCAGACCCAGGGCCTGGGCCAGCGTTTCCGCCGCCCGGCTGTGAAAGGAACCTGATCATGACCAAGCGCCTGCTGCCCCTGCCGCTGCTGGCGGTCCTGCTGACCCCCACCCCCTGCTTTGCCGACAATCGCATCCTTTGGAAAGACTATGACGAGGCCGCCATCGTCACCGTGCCCGGCCGCGCCGGCATCCAGACGACGATCCAGTTTGAGGCGGGGGAGCGGATCGAGAATGTGGCTATCGGCGACAGTGCGGGCTGGCAGGTCACGCCTAACCGCCGGGCCGACCTTCTGTTCCTGAAGCCGATCCTGCCCGACAGCCGCACCAACATGACGGTCATCACCGACCGGCGCACCTATCTGTTCGACCTGACGACGGCGGGCAAGGGCGGGCCGCTTTATGTCATGCGCTTCGTCTATCCAAAGGCGTTCATCCCGCCCGCTCCTGTGGCGGCCGATTCACTGCCGCCCGACATCACCACCGATCCGGCCGCGGCGGTGACCGCTGAAATCCAGGCCGCGCTGCCAGCCGACCTGAATTTCGCCTGGGAGAAGCAGGGGCCGGAAAAGATGCTGCCAGCGCAGGTGTTTGACGATGGTCGTTCCACCTATCTGCGCTGGGAAGCGGGGGCGGAGGTGCCGGCCATCCTGGTGCCCGGTCCTGACGGTGTCGACGGTCCCGCCAATTATGCGCTTCGCAACGATCTGGTCGTGCTGGACGGCGTGCCGCGCCGCATCATTCTGCGCAATGGCAGCCGCACCGCCAGCCTGACCCCGGCCACCCAGACCGCGGAAAGGACACGTTGATGAGCGCTACCGCCGATCCCGTCCGCGTCAGCGACGATCCCCGCCTGTCCATGTCTGCCGGTGCCCTGGTCCTGGCGGGCCGCACCCATTACCCGGCCGTGGCCGACCGCCGGAGCGCCGGTACTCTGGGTCTGGCAGCCGGCATGGCCTGTGTGCTGGCGCTCGGTGGTCTCACCTTCTGGGGGTTGAACCAGGCGCGGCAGCCGGCGGCGGAACCCGCCCCGCTGCCGGCCCCGCCTGTCCCGCCACCGGCACCCGTGGCCGCCTTGCCGGCCCCACCCCCGGCACCGGCGCCGGTGGCGGCGACGCCCATGCCTCTACCGGCCCGCATTCCCGATCCGCAGCGTCTGGCCGCCCCCGTCATGGTCTTCGACATGTCGGTCCCGGCACCCGCCACAGCCCCCATGTCGGCCCCGACCACCGCGCCCACCCCCCCAACCGTTACCGCAGCGGCACCGGCAGTCCCCGGTGCCCTGTCGGACAATGAAGCCTTTGCCCTGCGGATCGGCAATGGCGGTGTGGATACGGCCAGTGCCGTCCATGCCATCGCCCCCGCCACGACAGTGGCGCAGGGTGCATTCATTTCGGCTGTGCTTGAAACCGCCATCGACAGCGACCTTCCCGGCCATGTCCGTGCCGTCGTCAGCCAGGATGTGCGGTCGTTCGATGGCAGCCGGGTGCTGGTCCCCCGCACTTCCCGCCTGATCGGACAGTATAAATCCGGGCTGCAGGCGGGGCAGAAGCGGGTTTATGTGCTGTGGACAAGGCTGATCCGGCCTGATGGCGTGTCGGTGGCGCTGGCGTCACCCGCGATCAGCCAGGACGGCAGGTCGGGGCTGTCGGGTGATGTGGACACGCATTTTGTCGAACGGTTCGGGTCGGCCACCATGCTGTCGGTTGTGGGTGCCCTGTCCGCCATCGGCAATGCCGCCCTGATCCTGTCGGGGTCGCAGTCGGCGGCCAGTGTCGCCGCCCAACGGGACAGCCAGATCCCGCCCACCATCCGTATCGACCAGGGACAGCCCATCCGGGTGTTTGTGGCCCGCGACCTGGATTTCTCCCTTGTTTCCACTGGGGGCCGGTCATGAATGCCAGCGTCGCCATCCTGAACGAAGCGGTCTATCTGGCCGAATATCTGGCCCCGTTTCAGCCCTTGCTGAACGATGCGCTGGTGACCGAAATCATGGTGAACCGACCGGGGGAGGTCTGGGCCGAACGGGCAGGCCAGGGCATGGCCCGCCATACTAACCCGCGCATCGACGACCAGCTGCTGCGCCGGCTGGCCGAACAGGTGGCACGTCTGTCGAACCAGGGTGTCAACCGCAATCAGCCCCTGCTGTCCGGACGCCTGCCCGATGGGGCGCGGGTGCAGTTCGTGGCCCCGTCCGCCACACGCGGCCATTGGGCCATGGCCATCCGCCGTCACCGGCTGGTCGATGTGCCGCTGTCAGCCTATCAGGCCCTGCCATCGGTGGGCGGCGATGGCTTGCGCGGGCGCGACCCGATGCAGGAGCCCGCCGCCTATCTGACCGCCGCCATCAAGGCCCGGCGCACCATCCTGGTCAGCGGCGGCACCTCGACCGGCAAGACCACGTTCCTGAACGCCCTGCTGCGGCAGATGCCCGAACAGGAACGGCTGGTGGTGGTGGAGGATACGCCGGAAATCAGCCTGTCCGCCCCCAACGCCCTGGGCCTTGTCGCCGT
>NZ_JAIXSV010000344.1 GCF_027484505.1 Asticcacaulis sp. | reverse complement strand
GGCGCGGTCAGCGCCGATATAGCCCGCTTCCAGGCCCAAACGGGGACACCCTACTTCTGGCGCAGTGTTTCCAGAACCATTGCCCGGCGCTGATCTCCGGACAGCCTTTGCGCCACCCCCTGGTTCAGCGCGGCCGCCATTCGGTGTGACAACGTCATCCCCTCAACCGCACTTATCTTCTCTTCCCCGCGCGCGCGTGAGGATGAACTGACCGATCCTGACGGCCCGGCGAAGGTCTGTGCGGTCTGTTTCTATGGTGGAACTCTACCATTGTTGCTGGGTGACCGTTAGCTTATATCTTGCGGGAGACAAATTGATCATCTACGCTATTTCAATCGTCGCTCACATAAAGAGCCTATAACATGCATAGAGCTTTCTTAGATGCTGGAAATCACAAGAAAATAGTTAGCATGTACTCAGGCATATTGAGCCCCTCCGAGGTTGGAAAAATTAATCTGGAGGCTCAAAGTCATACTCGAATGATGTATGTATTGGGAATAGAACATTATAATTTCGCAACCAAGATTGCAAAAATGCAATGGCGGCAGCGAATTTCCAGGCTTTATTACGCTAGCTACAATGTTTCTAAAGCAGTCAGATTTGATTCTGACGGTGTGTACTCTACTGAGGTAAAGGATCATACAAAAGTTGGAGAACTACCCAGCTCTTTCCCAGATCGTGCGACTTATACAAATGAACTAAGGAACCTGCGGGAGGATAGGAATGCGTCGGACTACGATCATCTGGCCGTAAAGTCGGATCTTTTGAGAACCCCAGAGGCCTATCAGACTACAGTCCTGAACTTTATCCGTCATGCCCACGACTATCTTTCAAGTCGAGGAAATGTACTTGGAGCAAAGCCATGAATTATAAAGAGATTTTGGACAAGATAAAGTCAAACTTTGAGAGCCGAACAGGTTTGATAGGTTTAGAGCACAATGATATCGTCAAAGGTAAAAAGACCATAAGAATTATTCACGTTTCACACCCGACGGAACGACTTTACGACGCGCTTAATAATTGCATCAAAGATTTTGATGTCGAAGATGAAATCCATGTCACATTGAAATCTAAATCATCAAAGTCGATTGTTAATTCTGCAGAAGCTAAGTTGCTGCTTAAAGTTCTTTCAGAGAGCCAAAACATTAATCAGCACAGCTTTGAGTCAGATTTCTTCGATCGTTATACGCGCTCCGTTACAGGCGCAGAAAGCCAGATTGTGTCGTCTGCAAATCATATTGTTACAGGGCGTAGAGGTGCTGGCAAATCAATGTTACTATTGTATAGCCTTAAGTCTAGGCAGAAAGATGATATGCCAAATGCGTGGATCGACATGCAAGCATATTCTGGAAGAGACGATGAGCAAGCTGTTGCGGATGTTTTAACCGAAATTCTGTATGCAATAGACTTTCCACCAGACTCATATGCCGACATTCTTTCTATCCGCCACCGATTTGAAGCTGGAGACGTTTCGGTAAAGGAAATCAGGAAGCATGTACCAAAATTGAGGCGAATTTTTGCAGAAGTATCTCTGAAGAAGGAGATATTTGTATATCTGGACGATCTGCACGTATTTAATCGTAAGATGCAATATATTCTTCTTGATGTATTGTATTCTATATTTCGCGGAAATAAGGTGTATATAAAAGCATCAGCGATTGAAACCCTTCTTGATCCATATAATTCTAGAGAGAAAATGGGAATGCAGATTCCCCAAGACGCTCAACGACTAGGACTTGATTACAATCTCACTACACCAGACAAAGCTGCCACTCACATTGAGTCAATCCTGGACTCGCACGCTCGATATGCGGCAATACCGTCAATCCGTAGGCTTTCATCAAGTGCGGATGTCTTGCCGCGCTTAACATGGGTAAGTGCTGGAGTTCCAAGAGATGCGATCAACTTGTTTGCGCAATCGATGCTTAAAGCAAGCGCTGGGGGAAAAGGTCGTGTGACCGTATCAAATGTCAACATGGCAGCGTCCGAAAATCTTAGCATTAAGCTAAAGGACCTTCAATCAGACGCCAGCTCTGAAGCAGACGCTTTGAGTTCTCGCCTCGAGGCGATAAGAAATTTTTGTATCACTGAGAATAAGTCAAATGCTTTTCTCTTGGAAATTAACCAAAATAGTGCGGCCTTCAAGGAGGCGTTAAAGCTTGTCGAGTTAAGACTTCTCCACGTAATTTCCGAAGGCATCACCCCAAAGGAAGCAGGGACTAAATTCATGGCCCTTATGTTGGATTACGGATTGTACACCGGCATCCGAGCTGCCGCGAATGTGGAATTGTTCAACAAAGACGCTGCGTCTGTTGCATATAAGGAATTAAGAAAACTCAAGATATACAGGTACTAGAGCTAATTTCAACATGTGAAAAACCAAGGAACCCGCCGCGCCTGCGCCCGTACCAGCACCTCCTCCACATCAAACAACGCCCGCCCGGCGCTCTCCTTGCCCTCATTCCAGGCTTGGCGCAGGCGGGCCAGTTCGTCCTGGCGCTGAGCGCGTTTAAGCTGCCAGTCGCGCACGGCTTCGCGCACGATCTCGCTGGTGGTGGCGTAATCGCCCGTGGCGACCGCGTCGCGCATGGCGGAAAGCTGGTCGCCCGTCACGGCAACGCTGATCTT
>NZ_JAIXSV010000149.1 GCF_027484505.1 Asticcacaulis sp. | reverse complement strand
CCCAGCCCCGCGCCTTCGCGGCTGCGGTTATAGTCGCTGGCCCCCTGTTCGCACGGCCGCATCAGGCGCGGAATATCGGCCGGGTCGGGGGCCTTGCCCGGATTGAAGACGGCAATATCGACAAAGTCGCCGTCCGGGCGCGCGGTGATTTCGATGTCGCGGCCTTCGGGCGTAAAGTCGATGGCATTGCCGATCAGGTGATCGAGACACAGGCCAAGGCCACGCGGGTCAAAGCGCGCGCTCAGTTCGGCATCGGTCAGGCCGGGCAGGATATTGACGCCGCGGGCCCTGGCGCAGACCGCATGACGGCGCGCTGCGTCATGGATATGCGGCGGAAGGGTTTCGATCTCCGGACGCAGCAGGCCGGGCTCGCTTTCCAGCCGCACCAGCTCCAGCACATCATTGAACAGGCTGAGCAATTTCTTGCCGCTGTCGCGGATAATCCCGGCATATTCGCTATATTGCGGCGCGCCCAGAGGCCCGTAAAGTTCGTGCGTCAGCACCTCGGCAAAGCCGATGATCGAGTTGAGCGGGGTGCGCAGTTCGTGGCTGACCATGCGCATAAAGGCACGCTTGCCGAAGTCGCTCTCCGGCGGGGGGCAGGCAGACGGGGTAAGGGCCGCCGGTTGTTTGTCCATAAGCGTGCGCCGCAACAGGAGGGAGAGGAATAAAACTCTGGAGCGAATCGTACAGTTAACGTCTTAAGCAGAGGTTTCCGGGGCGAAAGACGGGGTTCCTTCACCCTTTTCTCGCTTTGCGGGGGATTGCCTTTCTCTTTTGGCGGCAGTTGGTTAGGATGGCTCACGTATTCAAGAGTAAAGACGTGCCGCTGAAATCCTATCTTCAGGAACTGAGATCACCCACCGGGGCCATGGCCACGCCGCGCAGTCGCGTGCGGCTGGGCGTTATCGCGTGGCATCTCGGCTGGTCGGCAGTCAGTCTGGCCTCGATGATCTATCTGATCTTCCTGCCGGCCTCGGTCAATGTGCTGGCAGCGCTGGCGGCGGCGGCCCTGCCGGGTGTGTGCAGCGTCTTCCTGCTCAGCCGGGACGATTTCCGCACGCGGCAGATGCTGGTCTGGGTGTGGGCTCTGGCCTGTCTGGCGGCGCTGGGGCTTTCGGGCGGTGTATTGGGGCCGCTGGCACCCTGGGTAGCTGCGCCGATGGCCGCAGCCGTGGCGCTCAATCAGCGGCGGCTGATCCTGCTGGGGGCGGCCCTGTCGGTGGCGGTGACCCTGTTTGCCATTCTGTTTTCGCTGATGCGGCTGTTTCCCCTGCCGGATATTGTCGAAAGCTTCTGGCTGTCTTCGGTGGCAGTGATCACGCTGGTGACGGGTCTGGGCCTGTCGCTGCTGCCGGCGCTGCGCGTCCGTACCGAGGCGGTGCGCGGCGTCGAACACGACCGCACGCGCTTTCTGACCCTCCTCAGTGAACAGCCGCACCTGATCATCAGCGTCGATGGCGAAGGGCGGCTATTGTCGGCCTATGGCGAGACGCCGCCGGGGCTCGATATGGCGCTTCTGATGAAGCACGGCCTGATCACCTGCGCCCACGTCCCGCATCGTCTGGGCCTGATGCAGGCGCTGGAGACGGCGCAGGAGACGGGTCGCGCCGAAGCCGGCTTCATGCCGCACGCTGCGCTGGATCACTTCATCCGCCTCAGCCTGCGGCGCGGGGCGGATGGCAAGCTGTACGGCGTCCTCTCCGACGCCTCGCTGCAACACGCGCGTGAAGACGAACTGGAAACGGCGCGTCAGGAAGCGCAGGCGCTCAATGAGGGCAAGTCGCGGTTTCTGGCCGGGATGAGCCACGAACTGCGCACGCCGCTGAACGCCGTCATCGGCTTTTCCGACATCATGCGTCAGCAGATGTTCGGCCCCCTGACCGGCAAATACGCCGAATATTCGCAACTGATCTGGGAGTCGGGTCAGCACGTGCTCGATCTGGTCAATGACGTGCTCGACATGTCGAAGATCGAGGCCAGCCGCTATGAGCTGTCGCTGGAACGCTTCGATGTGCGCGAACCGGTGTCGGCGGCGCTGCGGCTGATACTGGCGACGGCGCACGAAAAGGGCGTGACGGTGAAGTCAGTCCTGCCGCCGACGCCGCTGGAGGTCACGGCTGACAAGCGCGCCATCAAACAGATGTGCCTCAACCTTTTGTCCAATGCTGTGAAGTTTACGCCGCAAGGCGGCACGGTCACCCTGATGCTCAGCGAAACCGGTCAGGACAGTATCGACATCCAGATTACGGACACCGGCGTCGGCATCGCGCCCGAAGACCTCAAGCGGCTGGGCAAGCCCTATGAGCAGTCCGGGCCAATGGAACAGCGGGCTATGGGGACGGGGCTGGGCCTGTCGCTGGTGCAGGCCCTGGCCGGGTTGCACCGCGGGCGCATGACGATCGAAAGCGAACTGGGGGTGGGGACGAGCGTCAGCCTGCTTTTGCCGGTGGCGGTAAATTCCGATCAGCCGGAACTGCCGCTCAGCCCGCCGGGCGCGTCGGACAATGACACACTGGTGGCCCTTTCGACCGAAACGCCCAAGCCGCTGGAAGACCGCCTCTATACGCCGCCCGACCTGACTGGCAGCGACTTTGTGATCCGCCCCTCGAAGTCGTAACCTCTACTTCACCCCATACGGCGAGGGCAGGGTGGCAAACACCAGACCCGGCACGAAGTCTCCGGCTTCGAAGCGTGCATATTGCGTACCGCTGTTGAAGTCGAAGGCCACCACAATGTCTTCGCGCGGGTCGAGCTTGCCGATGGCCACCGTGGCGCTCATCGGGAAATCAAAGCGCAGGGTGTCGCGTTTTTCGGCGTGACCGGCGAATTTGCCATCCACCGTAAACCCGGCCAGATTGACGCGCGGCGCGTTTTTCAGCGCGATCTGCGTGTTGCGACGACCGGAGGCGCTAAAGCTGAGATCAAACGGGCTCATGCCCTTCGGCATCTGCGCCGATACGGCCAGAGCGTCACGGTTGATCAGGCCGGAACGGTGGGCCGGATCGCGCACGATCAGCCGCGCCGCATAGGGCGTCTCGCCCCGGAACTGGGCCATGACGCTCAGCGTCTGCCCTTTCAGCGTGCCATAGAGGCCAAAGCCCATGGCGACGTCGCCGGTCTGCTGATACTGCACCAGACGCCATTTCGACAGGCTTTGTTCGGTGCGGTCAGCCAGCCATTCGCTGCGCACACCACGTAGCGTCAGGCGGTTTTGCGCCACAAAGCCGCGATAGGCGCCGCGCAGGGTTTCGACCTCCTGCACCAGCGCCGGGTTGTTGCAGTCGGCGCGGGCCGCCGCAGCGCGGGCATGGTCGATCGTGGCATAGACGGTGGCCGGGGCGACGCCGTGATTAAGCGCCGCGTTACGGTTTTGCAGCAGCCCGGCCTTCAGCGCCAGCAGGGTGGGGCCGTCGAACCAGTGACAGCGCGCATTGGCGCTGCTGATGAACTGACGACGGGTCAGCGTCTCCAGAGACACGGGTTCAGCGGCCGCCGTGGTGGCGGTCAGCATGATAGCCAGGGCCGAAGCCAGTAGTTTATTGCGGTCCACGTTCGACATCCCTTCGCAGGCCGACTATAGACGAACGTGTTTAAGTCCCGGTGAGCAAACAGGGTAAACCGCATGTTACTGCCGACCGACCTTTGGGTATCGGCCCTGATCCGACGCGCCGAGCAGGGCGGGGCCTTTGCCTATGTGCTGAAAAAAGGCGATGCGCGGGCTGGTGCCGTCATCCTCAAGATCACCCATCTGCGCGAACGCGAAACCTATATCCTGCGTCAGGTCACCGCCGGGGACGAGGTGAAGTGGATGAAGCCCATCACCTCACACGATCCTGAGGCCATTGAGTCCTATATAGAGCGCGAACGCCGCTTCGACTCCGACCTGTGGGTCGTCGAAATCGAGGATACCGAGGGGCGGCATTTCCTCACCGAGTCTATTCAGCTTTTGTAAACCCTGTTCCTAAACCGGATTTCAAACCCTCTGTGTCAGGATGGTCACCCAGTAACTCGAAAAGGTGATCGCCTTGCATTTTCTCCTCAACGATGTCGTCTTCGATCTCGACCCCTCGCGCATGATGCATCCGCTGGATGCGCAGCGCTTTGAGGCGTTGTCGATCGACTACATCGCCCAACTGGGCAAGGAGATGTTTGCCGAAAACCCGCAGGCCCACCGCTACAACCCGGAACGCGCCCGCCGTCTGTGCTACCTGCTGCATCTCAAAATGCCGCACGTCAACGCGGCGCAGTTTCTCGATCAGGTTGGTCGTGGTCAGGCCACCGACGTGCTGGCCGACTTCAAAGCGCTCAACGAAATGGCGCTGGGCATGATGTATCAGCAGCAGGTCATCGGACAGCTCGATGCGGCGAAGGTGGATGGGGCCGTCTGGCACCGCCACGCCGCGTAAAATCGAGGTCTTTGGTCGATTAGTTCGTCGCCGTCGCTTGGCTGTATTCATATACAGCCGGCGCTAGGCTCCTGCTACTCGACTCCAATCTCTCGATTTTAGATGTTGGATGTTAAGCTGACTTCCGTTCGCCTGTCAGGAAGAGGGTCAGACCGATCAGGGGGGCGACGGTGCCGGCCACAGCAATCGCGGTCCAGCCGCCCAGACCATAGAGCGGGCTGGCCACCGCCGAGCCGATCGCGCCGCCCACAAAGATCGACGCCATATAGAGCCCGTTGAGACGGCCCCGGCTGTGCGGGTCCAGTCCATAGATGGCGCGCTGCCCCTGAATCATCGTCAACTGCACGCAGGCATCGAGCACGATCCCGGCGATCATTAGCGACAGAATGCTGATCAGAGCCGGTACGGTCCCGCTCAGCATGGCCAGGGCTGCGCCAATCAGGCCGAACAGCGTCACCTTCGCCCCGTGCCCGGCATCGCCCAGTCGCCCACTCAACGGGGCGGCCAGAGCGCCTGCGGCCCCGGACAAGGCAAACAGCGCGATCTGCGACTGGCTGAGGTGAAACGCCCGGAACAGTTCCACCGGCACGGCGGTCCAGAACAGGCTGAAGGCCCCGAACATGGTCGCCTGAAGCAACGAGCGTTGCCGCAGTACCGGCTGGGTCAGCCACAGCGACGCCATCGAGCGCAGCAGCGCCGCGTAAGAGGCCGTGTGCGCCGGGCGGCGCTGCGGCAGGGTCAGGGCCAGCACCAGACCAATGGCGATCATCAGCCCCGCGGCGATAAAGAACACCGCCCGCCACCCCAGATGATCGGCGACAAAGCTCGACAAGGGCCGCGACAGTAGAATGCCGGTCAAAAGCCCGCCCATAATATTGCCGACCGTCCGACCGCGTGTTTCTTCCGGGCTCAGATGCGCCGCTAACGGTATCAGCATCTGCACCGACACCGCCCCCAGACCGGTCAGAAACGCCACAAACAGGAACAGCCCGCCATTTTGCGCCGTCGCACTGAGGATCAGGCTGAAAAACGCCAGACCAAGGGTCACAAGGATCAGGCGCTTGTTTTCAAACAGGTCAAGCAAGGGCGTGATGAACACCATGCCCGCCACATAGCCGATCTGCGTCAGCGAGACGATCAGGCTGGCCGTCGTCTGCGACAGGCCGACATCCGGCGCGATCAGCTCGATAATCGGCTGCGCGTAGTAGAGATTGCCGACAATCGCCCCGCACGCAAAGGCGAACAGAGCCACAAGCGCGGGCGACAGGTGAGGCGGGGCGGGGGCGCGGGCATCAGTCATGGCGCACATATAGGCGGTGATTTCGCACCTGCAAAGGATTGGCGCGTAAAAGAGGCAGGCGCGCATGGTCTGTGACACCTGTGTCCGAAAGGAACCATGTGACCGTTGCTCACGGAACACGCACTTTCTTGTGAAGGCGGCAGGGTTAATCAAAGGTTGTGAACCTTCCGGAAATGCGGCATTGTTGGCAATGTAACGACGATATCTCCTGTCGAGAAGGAAGGGTTAGGCATATGTCCACGCATCTGAAAACCGAAAAAGTCCTGCTCGTTACCGCCATCAGTGGCGGTGAGATTTCGTTTGGTCACGGCAAGACCCTGGAGGGGGGGCGCGTTGAGAACGTTACCGGCAAAGGCGCCGGAAACGCACAGTGGGGTTTGAATCCCCTCACGCGCCAAGTCTGAATCCCCGCCGATCGGTAACGCTCGGCGGGCCTTGAATAGGCCTCTGTCGAGGGTTAAGCCGATGACCAACTATCGAAACATAAACGATTCTTTTGTCGAAATACGCAATAACGGCACGCTGAGCTATGTGTGCGCTTTTCTCACCCTGCATCCCCCACAAACGGAGGGCGAATATCGGGTGATGTCCGAAGCGCGCTTTGCGCCGCCGGCCCCGGAAACCCTGTCGGCGTGCCTGAAAGACGCGGTGTGGGCGCGACTGGAGCCGGAGGTGTTCGTGGCGAAACATCGCTCAGATCCGCTACCGGATGATGTGGTGGTTTCGCCGGTCGAGGCCTTTGATCTGCCGATGCGCGACCATGAGCGGCTCTATCCAGACGTGTCGGATCGCTTCGGTCTGCGCGCTCTGCGGCAGATGCTGAAAAACCACACTGAGAACGAGGCCGGGAACCATGCCTATACCTATGCGCAGGACCGCCAATGTGTTGTTGCGGCGCGATGGAAGACGGCTGTGATCGCTGCTCTGGTGATGATCCTCAATGGCGGGCTTTTGCTGAACGGGTTGCCGGACGAGGTGGGCTGGCTCATGGCGGGGATCAGTCTTTTCGGGATGGGGGCAGTATGGTTTATCCATGACCGCACTGCCCAAAGGCGTAATGCGGCGGCCGCCAGATTCCGCTCAGTCAGCGAAAAAGAGGCCATGAAGGTGCGCCACCAGCACGATGCCTACCTGACCGCGCTGGAAATACTGGCCCGTGAGGTGCGGCTGATGGGGCAATCCTATCGGGCGGATGATTGGCTGGCCGGAAGGATAGCGGACTGGCCCGAACATTTGCGGCGCGCGGTGCGGCTGGAGGTCTGGCTTGAGGAGGTGCGTCAGTCGTTGCCGAACCTGATGGCCTATCATCGGCGGCAGTTACGCCTTGTTTATAACGGGTTGCGCGGGCAAGAAGAATTTGTCCGCACGCACTTTGATACACAACTGACTTTCCGCCTGTCACGCTATTTTGCCCTCGGGTTTATGGGGGTGGCGCTGACCGGATGGACAGGCCTGTTGTTACGCGCGGTTCTCACCCGACCGGTCCCGACGGCGGGGGGCGTGGCGGTTGGCCTTCTTGTCGTCGCCGGAGGCTATTTTCTCCATCGCCTTTGTCACACCCTGACGACCCTGCCGCCGCGTTTCGATGCCGAACTGCCGCTGGGCGAGTTGCGCAAAACCGCAGGCCCCTCAGATATGGGGGATCCTTTGAGCCACAGTCTGAGGCGTGAGGCGGTTGGTCAATTGATGGCCACGACCCTGCCGGTTAGCCGGATGCCCTGATGTCACCTCAAAGCTGAGACGATTGCGGAAGGCAAAGGTTTCGCTTGCCTTGCCGTTGCGGCAGGCGGCTACAATACGATGCAACAGGGTTTGAATTGACCCTGCCCGGCCTTTGCGCGATCCTCTGCCCATGAACATTTCCCTGCCTCCTCTGCCGCACTATCCCACCCGCTGGGCGCGCCACGCCGATCTGATCGTGCACGTGACGGGGCTGGCCTTTGCCCTGTTCGGTGGCGGGGTGGCGCTGGGTCTGGCCGTGACGCAAGGGCTGCTGGGCATGGTGGCCGCCGTCATCATCTATGCGGTGGGCATGATCGCCATGCTGGCTTTTTCGACGGCTTATAATTTCGCCAGTCCGCGTTTTCAGCCCTTTCTGCGCCGTCTCGATCACGCGGGCATCTTCCTGATGATCGCCGCCAGCTATACCCCCTTCACCACGCAGGCCTTAAGCGGGCCGTGGGCCTGGAGCATGACGGCAGGGGTCTGGACGCTGGCCGGACTGGGCATATTGGGCAAGCTGTTCCTGCCCGGCGTAGGTAAGGGCGTGTGGGTGGCGCTTTATCTGATCCTCGGCTGGCTGGTGGTCATTGCGCTCAAACCGATGATTGCCGATGTGCCGCCCGCCGCCATGATCCTGCTGGCCATCGGCGGGCTGGTCTATAGCGTCGGGGCCGTCTTCTACATGATGAAGCGGCTGAAATTCCGCCGCGCCATCTGGCATGGCCATGTGATTACCGGGGCGGTCCTGCACTGGTGCGCGGTGCTGGTCGGCGTGGTGCTGGTCGGGCATTGATGGCGGGTTCGGGGCCTTTACATTTTACCCTCAAAGCCTTATCCGCAGCGCATGTCCAATACGCCTGCCACCGAAGCGCCCCGCCGTCGAACCTTTGCCATCATCTCGCACCCGGACGCCGGTAAGACGACCCTGACCGAGCATCTGCTGCTGGCCGGCGGGTCTATCCGCGCCGCCGGTCAGGTGCGGGCGCGCGGTGAAAACCGCCGCACCCGTTCCGACTGGATGAAGATCGAAAAGGAACGCGGCATTTCGGTCTCGTCGTCGGTGATGACTTTTGAGCACGATGGTAAGGTGTTCAACCTGCTCGATACGCCGGGTCACGAAGACTTTTCGGAAGACACCTACCGCACCCTGACCGCCGCCGATGCCGCCATCATGGTGCTCGACGCCGCCAAGGGCATTGAGCCGCAGACGCTCAAGCTGTTTGAGGTGTGCCGCCTGCGCGACATCCCCATCATCACCTTCATCAACAAGATGGACCGTGAGGCCGAGGACTCGCTGGCGCTTTTGGATGAGGTGGCGTCAAAGCTGCAACTCGATCCGTCGCCGCTCTACTGGCCGGCCGGGTCGGGTAACCGTTTTCGCGGTATGCTGGAGCTGAAGACCGGCCTGTTTTACCCCTTCACCCGCCGCGAGTCGGGTTCGGAATACGATCAGGGCCACGAAGACCCGGCCCCGCTGGATCAGGCTGTGGCCAAGGGCTGGCTTGATCAGGCGGAACTGGACGAACTGCGCGATACGGCGGAACTGCTGGAAGGCGGGTTCAAGGCGTTTGAGGTCGAAAGTTTCCTCGAAGGCCATATGACGCCGGTCATCTTCGGTTCGGCGCTGCGCCACTACGGCGTCAATCAGTTGCTTCAGGCGATTGGCGATTTCGCCCCGGCCCCCAAGACGGTGGCCGCGTCGAAGGCTGGGACCGACACCGCGGTCGATCCGACGGACAAGGAAGTGACCGGCTTCGTGTTCAAGGTTCAGGCCAATATGGACCCCAACCACCGCGACCGCATCGCCATGCTCAAGCTGACCTCGGGCAAGTTCCAGCGCGGCATGAAGCTCAAGGTGCAGAACACGGGCAAGCAACTGAGCGTCAACGCGCCGATCATGTTCTTTGCCTCGGACCGCGAACTGGCCGAAGACGCCTTTGGCGGTGATGTCATCGGCATCCCCAACCACGGCGTGCTGCGCGTCGGTGACTCGCTGTCGGAAAGCGGCACCGTGCGCTTTCAGGGCCTGCCCAACTTCGCGCCGGAAATCCTTCAGCGCGTGCGCGTCAAGGACCCGCTAAAGGCCAAGCACCTCAAAAAAGCACTGGAATCTCTGGCCGAAGAGGGGGTGACGCAGTTGTTCCGCCCCTCCATCGGTTCGGACTTTATCGTCGGCGCCGTGGGCCAGCTTCAGTTCGAAGTCATGGCTGACCGTCTGGCCAACGAATACGGCCTGGATGTGATCTTTGAACCCTCGCCCTATGCCGAAGCGCGCTGGCTGGGCGGTGACGCGGCCAAGATCGAGGACTTTGCGGGCAAACACCGCAGCGCCATGGGCACGGATATCGACGAGTTTCCGGTGTTTCTGGGCAAGTCGGCCTGGGAGATCGGCTATGTGGCCGAACGCTATCCGGACGTGAAGTTCCTGCGCACCAAGGAGCGGGGGTAATAGAGTTTACGCCAGCACCACGCTGCCCAGCAGCACCTTGACGCCTTTTTGTTTGATGATGGCGTCGGTGGCCGTCTGAAGCTCACGCGTCAGATAGTCGAGATCAATCAGTGACGAGGCCGTCAGCCCCATGGCATAGGCTTGCAGGCGTGCCACATAGGCATCGCGCAGGCGCGGGACCGACTTGCTCAGCATTTCGGCCAGCTTCTCATTCTTGTTGGTGTCGAGTCCGACCTCAACCGTCAGCGTGCCGTGCTTGCCGCCGCGCGCCTTGGTGAAGACGGTCAGCAGAGGCATCTGCACGAAGTCGGTCCCGCCGCCCTTTTTCTTGGGCGCGCTGGCCAGCGCGTGTGAAGCCGCACTACCCGTCGCCAGAAGGGTCAGGCCGGACAATTGCCATCTCAAAAGGTCGCGTCTGTTCATACGAATGAGGCTAACACAACAGGGTTTACAGGCGGTTTCCATTTACGCTTAATTTCGATTAACCATGTATTTTCAAATGGTTAAAGCTGGAATTAAGAATTTGAGGCTAGGGTGCGTCGGCGAAGAATTGCGGTGCCTCTCTGATGTCTGAAACCTCTGCGCTGTTGCGCCATGTCAATCTGCCGGCCACAACGGTCCTGATTGTCGAAGATAATGACGGACTGAGGCGGATGATCGTCGAGGTGCTGCGCGCCTCCGGTTTTCAGCAACTGATTCAGGCCCGTGACGCCGAAGAGGCGATTGAGCTTCTGGGGGCCTATAATCCCGATCTGATGATCCTGGACTGGAATCTGCCGGGTCTGTCGGGCATTGATCTGACGCTGTTGCTGCGGCAGGCGGCGGTGACTGAGGACGCGCGCTTTCCCAATCCGCGTATCCCTGTGCTCATGCTCACCGGGCGTCAGCGCTCGCGCGATGTGACCGAAGCGCGCAATGCCGGGGTCGATGAATTTGTCATCAAGCCGTTTTCGACGCGCAGCCTGATGCGCGGCGTCGCGTCCGCCCTGTGCCGCCAGCGCCCGTTTATCGTCTCGGCGGGCTATGTTGGCCCCTGCCGTCGCCGGCGCAAGGATGAGGACTATCGCGGCCTGATGCGCCGCGTCGATGATATTGAGGCCGCCGCCGACCGCCATTCGCGCGCCCTGTTCCAGCAGACCCTGTCGGTCGAGCTTGAGGCCCTGCACGCCCTGATGTCGGCGCGGGGCGGGCTGCACAAGGAGACGCTGGATTACCTGATCGAGCGCACCAGCGAAGCCGAAACGCAGGCGGTAAGATATCGCCAGAGGCTGCTGGCCGAAGCTACACGTTCTTTAAAGGAATATGTGTCATATTTCGGGAATGCGGCTGAACCGGATGTGCTGGACGTGCATCTGGATTCCATCCGCCGGCTGAACGCCCTGCGCAATGAGGATACGGCCGAAGCCCTGACCATTATTCGTCAGCTTGAAGCGCTGGTGAAGAATCGCAAAAGGAAGAGACTGTCGGCATGAGTGCGGTGGCGACCTACCAGCAGACCAAGGGCGCGTTTCAGGTGCGTTCGGACAAGGGGAAGCCGGCTTCACGCGACGTGCGCAATCTGGCCAATCTGGGCGACACGGCCTCGACCAGCCGCGTCCTCAATCTGGCAGCGATTGCGCTCGTTATGTCCGGCGAAAAAGACTATGTCGCCAAGCCCTTCTTCCGCGACCGGCAGCTTAACCGCGCCATACTGATCAAGCACACCCTGCGCGCCAATGAACGCGACCTGTTCAGCCGCACGCGGCGCACGGCGACCAAGATCGTCATGCCCTTCGACGCCGAGGACCTGCGTCTGGGCGGGCGTTCGGTCATGGTCAATCAGGTGGGCTTCGAAGCCTTTTGCCGCACGCAGTTCGGCATCGGGGATGTCAATTCGCATATGGACGTGCAGGTTTTGCGTCTGCTGGACGACCTGCCGTCGCTCGATCCGTTTCTGGTGCGTGAACACCTGTCGCGCAACGGCTTCAAGCCCGGCGCCTGTTATCTCAATATCTCCGCCCATGATATTCAGCGCATGATCGGCTTCGCCAATGCCGAGATCGAGCAACTGGTGCGCACGGCGTTCGGCAACATGATGGTCGGCGGCGCCAGTATCAAGCTGGCCGGCAAGATCCTGTCGAATGAGTTGGATCAGGAATTGTCGCCCCTGCGCCAGACCCTGCGCATGTCGGAAGAAGAATTTTCCGAGGGTATCTTCTCCTGGCGCGGCTTCCTCTATTTCAAATGGCGTCACGAAGAACTGCAAAACGAGATGCGCCGCGTTATTCAGGGGCTGGGGTCTTACCAGCCTGTCGGCGCGATTGACGATCAGGTGCGTGATTATCTGCGCGAGGTACGTCCGCGGCTGGGCCGCCGTATCGCCAAGGCGGTCAATGAGGTGGCGCGCACCATCGGCATCTATGATCGCGCCTATCACGCGCTGACCCAGGGGCAAAACCCCGGTCCCTTCCGTCAGTTCCTGCTTCAGGGGCCGAAGCTGTTTTTCGAGCTGGGCGAAACCATCGGCATACTGGGGCACATCTCGTCCTTCTGGACCTATCGCATGATGTCGAGTTTTGCCACTCAGCGGCTGACCGCGCTGGAATACGCCGACGTGCTGATGGATTTTGACGACAGCCTGATGATTTTAGGGCCTGACGACGAGGATTAACCGTCTTCGTTCACGCCCTGTTGGAACCTGTCCCCTTAGGGTCCGAAGCTGCGCCTGTGTTCAGTTTCAATCCGGTTAGTCATGGTTTCAACGGCCCGCCGAAATTACAAGATGACCCGCGGCCCGGATCAGCCGAACCGCGTCATCCGCGAATACCGCAATCTGGCCAATCTGGGGCAGACGGCCGCCTCAACACGGGTGCTGAACCTGTCGCGCGTCTACCGGCTGCACCACAAGGATGAGGACTATGGGGACAATCCCTTTTTTCAGTCCTCGCTGCTCAACCGCTGCATCATCCTTAAACACACCCTGCGCCTGAACGAGCGGCACTTCTATCACGGCACCCGTCGCACGGTGACCAAGATCATCCTGCCCTATGACCATTTTGACCTGCGTCTGGGGGCGTCGAGCATCTTCATCAACCAGATCGGTTTCGAGCAACTGGCGCGGGACTATCTGTCGATCAGCGATTTCGACAAGAACCCGGACATTAAGATCCTGCGCCGTCTGGATCAGTTGCCGTCGCTCGATCCGTTTCTGGTGCGTGAGACTCTGGCGCGCAACGGCCATCGCCCGGCGGGTATCTATCTGCGCCTGTCGCCCGCCGACCTGTCGCGCATGATGCAGTTCACCTCTGACGAAATCGAGCGGCTGGTCAATACGGCGCTGGGCGATCACTATGCCGGGGCCTCGATGAAGCTCGGTAACAAGATACTCTCCGATCAGCTTGACCGCGAGCTGTGGCCGCTGAAAGAAACGTTCCGCATGTCCGATGTGGAATTTGCCGAAGGTATCTTCGCCTGGCGCGGCTTCCTTTATTATAAGTGGCGCTACCTTGAGCTTCAGGACCGTCTGCGCGAAGTCCTCGCCGGCATCGGCACCTATCAGCCCTTCGGCGTCAGCGACGACCGCGTCAAGGACTATATCCTCAGCGCCCGCCTGCGTCTGGCGCGCGGCATGGCGCGTGCGCTCAATCAGGCCTATGACGTGCTGAAAATCTATGACACGGCCTATGCCGATCTGGTCAGCCACAACAAGCCGGGACCGTTCAAACGCTTCCTGCTCAATGGCTCTGGCCTGTTCACCGAACTGGGGGAGATCATCGGGACGCTGGACCACATCGCCGCCTTCTGGAGCTTCCGTATGAACCGTGCCATCCAGTCGGGCAAGCCGATGAAGCCCGTCGAATATGCCGATGTGCTGATGGATTTTGAAAGCGGGCTCAACTACCTGTTCGAGGATCGCCCCAGCTTCAGCGTGACGACCTCCGGCTTTCTGCGCGCCAGTATCCCGGCGGGGTGAACGGCCATTCTGAGAGACAAGGCGAAGGCGAGGGCTTTCGCCTTTATTTTTACCAATAATACCAGCGGCCGAAGATGCTGACGCATCCGGCCGCTGAAGACACGAAAATTTCTCATATGTATCAGTGACATGAGAAATTCTCGAATGGAATACCAAGAGCCGTTTTCAATGACTCTTGGCATAACATAATCATATAAAGATATGTTTATATCATTATTGACTCTTGTGCCCCGTCCGCCTAAGGTCCGGCTGTCAGCGGTCCGCGTCTCAAAAAGACGTGGCTAAGAGGGAAGCCGGTCTAAATCCGGCGCTGCCCCCGCAACTGTAGGCGGTGAGTGTCGATCCGAAAGACCATTGGGGCGTGCCCTGAGAAGGTGGATCGAAACCGTGACCCGCAAGCCAGGAGACCTGCCACTGACCGCATATGTCATCCGGGGCGGAGGGCCACGGCATGAGTCTTCTGACCCTGCGGTCTGACGCGGGATCGCGGACCTGTGCCCACAGCGCTCCCCCACAGAAACGGGGAATACCGTGTCACACCCTTCGCCTGTCGCACCGCGCGCAGACTTCGATTTCACCCTGCGACGCCTTCGCTTTGATGAGCACTACACGCCGTCGCAAACCACGCGCCTGACCACCAATTTCGCCAATCTGGCCAGAGGCGACACCCGCCAGCAAAACCTGCGCAACGCCTTGCGCATGATTGATAATCGCTTCAACGCGCTGGCCCATTGGGATAACCCGAACGCCGACCGTTACGCCGTCGAACTCGACATCATTTCGGTCGAGATAGGCCTGCCGGATCGGGCAACCGATGAGCGTTTTCCGCTCCTCGAAATCCTGAAAACGACCGTCCTTGACCGTCACACCTCGTCACGCATCGCAGGCATGACCGGCAACAACCTGTCGTCCTTTGTGCGCGATTACGATTTTAGCGTCGTGCTGCCCGCGCACAACAAGGGCCGGTCTGACTTCAGCCTGCCGCCCAAGTTCGGCGACCTGCACGGTCACCTGTTTCTCAGCTTCGTCCATTCGGCAACGTACAAGGCGCAGTTTCACAAGCCACCCGTCATCTGCCTGAGCGTCGCCAACAGTAAGACCTACCGGCGGACGGACACGCACCATCCGATACTGGGCGTAGAGTACCAGCAAAGCGACGAGTCGCTGACGGACATATATTTCCGGAAAATGGGATTAAAGGTGCGCTTCTTCATGCCGCCGGGCAGCGTCGCACCGCTGGCCTTCTATGTCTTCGGCGACCTGCTCTGCGACTACACGCCTCTGGAACTGATCAGCACGATCAGCACCATGGAGAGCTTTCAGAAGATCTACCGCCCGGAAATCTACAATGCCAATGCGGCCGCAGGCGCGGTCTATCAGCCCAGCCTGCAACACCCCGACTATTCTCTGACTCAGGTCGTCTATGACCGCGAAGAACGCAGCCGTCTGGCCGTCGAGCAGGGGCGCTTTGCCGAGGCGCACTTCATCACCCCGTACCGCACCCTGCTTGAGCAGTGGTCCGCACATTCCGCCTAGAGCATTCATCGGCTCAGTTGAGCCGCCGAATGGCTCTAAGTTTTTGTTTGGTCGCGCAATTTTTCCGAAAAGTGGTGCCCACTTTATCGGCTTGCGCTCTAATACCAAGGGTCATTGAAAATGACTCTTGGTATTCCCTTCGATAATTTCTCATGTCATTGATACATATGAGAAATTATCGTTTTTTCAACGGCCGGATGCGGTCAGCATCTTCGGCCGTTGGTATAAGAGGTAATTCTGATGACTTTACTCCTTCCCCCCTCTACCGCCGGCAGCCTGCCGAAACCGTCGTGGCTGGCCCAGCCGGAAACCCTGTGGTCGCCGTGGAAACTGCAAGGCGAGGCCCTGACCGAGGGCAAGCGCGACGCCCTGCGTCTGGCGCTGGATGATCAGCTTCAGGCCGGTATCGAGATCGTCAGCGACGGCGAACAGACGCGCCAGCACTTCGTCACCACCTTCATCGAACATCTCGATGGCGTCGATTTCGCAAAGCGCGAAACCGTCCGTATCCGCGACCGTTATGAGGCCAGCGTGCCGACGGTGGTGGGGGCGGTCTCACGTCCGCGCCCGGTCTTTGTCGAAGACGCCCGGTTCCTGCGCCAGCAGACGAAACAGCCGATCAAGTGGGCCTTGCCGGGGCCGATGACCATGGTCGATACCCTGTTTGACGCCCACTATAAAAGCCGCGAAAAACTGGCCTGGGCGTTCGCTGAGATACTCAATCAGGAGGCCAGAGAGCTGGAGGCCGCAGGCGTCGATATCATCCAGTTCGATGAGCCCGCCTTCAATGTCTTCTTCGATGAGGTCAATGACTGGGGCGTGGCGGCGCTCGAAAAGGCCGCCGAGGGCTTAAGATGCGAGACGGCTGTGCACATCTGCTACGGCTATGGCATCACCGCCAATACCGAATGGAAAAAGACGCTGGGGTCGCAGTGGCGGCAGTACGAAGAGGCCTTCCCCAAACTGCAAACCTCCAGCCTCGATATCATCTCGCTGGAGTGTCACAATTCGCGCGTGCCGATGGACCTGATCGAGCTGATCCGTGGCAAGAAGGTGATGGTCGGGGCCATTGATGTGGCCAGTTCGGTCATCGAGACGCCGGAAGAGGTGGCGGAGACCCTGCGCAAGGCCTTGCAATTCGTCGATGCCGATAAGCTCTATCCCTGCACCAATTGCGGCATGGCCCCCCTGTCGCGCGACGTCGCTTCGGGTAAGCTGAGGGCGCTGGGGGCCGGGGCGGCGATTGTGCGCAAGGAGCTTATGGCCTAACCGAAACTCGCGCTTAGCACAAAGGCGGTGGTGGCCACGACCAGCACCGCCAGCAAAGCGCCTGCCCGCGCGTAGTCGGTGAAGCGATAGCCGCCCGGTGCCATGACCAGCAGATTGTTCTGATGCCCGATGGGCGTCAGAAAGTCCGAGGAGGTGCCGACCAGCACCGCCAGAAGCAGGGCGTCGGGCGACACGTGGAGTATCTGCGCCAGTTGAATGGCCAGCGGGCCCATGATCAGGGCCGTGGCGACATTGTTGAGGAGGATGGTCAGGAACAGGGTGAGGCTGCACACGGCGGCGATGCAGACGATCAGCGGCGCGCCCTGAAGCCCGCCCGCCAGCGCATCGGCGACTATTTTGGCCGCGCCTGAGCTTTCAAAGCTCTGCCCCACCGGGATCATGGCCGCCAGCAGGACGATAACGCTCCAGTCGATAGACTTATAGATTTCCGGCGCGGGGATCAGGCGCAGGGCCGCCATGGCCGCCGCCGCCGCCAGAAAGGTCAGGGCCGGGGAGACGTCAAACAGCACGGTCACCGCTATGGCGAGCACGAAGATGCCGACCGTCTGGATCGCCGCGCGGATATTGACGGGTGCGGTGTCGGCGCGGTCGATTTCCAGCAGGCGTTGCTGCGTGCCAAAGCGCGCAATATCGGCGGCCTGCCCCCGGATAAACAGCTGATCGCCGCCTTGCAGGATAATCCCCCCCAGCGGCTGTTTCAGGCGCGCGGCGCGTGGCCCGCCGGCCGTGACATTCAGCGCGCCGCCGCTGCGGTGGGTGATGGCGTCGTAGCGTTCCCCGATGATGGGGGAGCCGTGCGCCACCACCATGTGCGCCGTCACCTCGTGCTCGGCGGGTAATGGCGCGGTGGTTTTGACCTCCAGACTGTCGGCCACATCGCCCGGCATATAGCGCGACAGAAGGAGCAGCTTGTCGCCGCGTTTCAGGCGATCCTCTTCCGGCCAGTCGATGATCTTGTCACGGCGGATGAGGCGCAGCAGGCGCGTGCGGCTGGCGTGCAACTGCTTCGACAGGGCGTGGCGGCTGAGGGCGATGGCGTGGGTGAGCGTCAGTTCAAACACCTTCCACGGGGCGGCGTGGCCCTCCATCGTGCCCCGGCGCGGCGGCAGCAGGCGCCAGCCGATGACGGCCAGATAGAGGATGCCGACCACAGCGACCGCGATACCCACCGGGGCCATGGCGAAGAAGCCGAAGCCCTGCCCCAGTCGCTCCTCGCGCACCGAGGACAGGATCATATTGGCCGGGGTGCCGATCAGGGTGATCATGCCGCCCATAATGGTGGCAAAGGCCAGCGGCATCAGTATGGTGCCGACGGCCTTCTTGTTCTGACGCGCGATTTCTGCCCCCAGAGGCATGACGATGACCAGCGCGGCGATATTGTTCATAAAGGCCGACAACAACGCGCCGACGGCCATCAGCATGGCCATTTGCAGGCTGTAGGTCGCCTTGCCGAACATGATGTAGCGCGCCAGTTTGGCCGCCACACCGCTCAGTTCCAGCGTGCGCCCGACGATCAGTACGGCGGCCACCGCCACCACGGCGGGGTCGCCAAAGCCGCTTAAGGCGTCCTCAGGTTTGACGACACCGGTAATCAGCCCGGCCAGCAGGGCCAGCACGGCGATCAGGTCGTGGCGCACCCGTTCGGTGACAAACAGCACAAGGGCCCCGGCCAGGATCAGCGCACTGATCAGGGCGGGTGAAACAAAGGGGCTTAAGTCCATTCAGCGGTGGTCCGGTCGAAGGCAGGACGTCTCTACTGCCGGTAACACCCGTAAAGGCGCGATAGGGAATGTGTTCAGGCGCGGGGCTTGAGGGAGGCGACGTCCTGCGGCGTATTGAGGTTGCGCAAGGTCAGACCCGGCGGGACCGGGAGTTCGACGCAGCCCACCTG
>NZ_JAIXSV010000240.1 GCF_027484505.1 Asticcacaulis sp. | reverse complement strand
TGTTAGGAATGGTCGTAGTACTCTACCTGCATTTCTATCACTGCCAGTTGCGGCATGAATTTTTTCCCTATCAACAATGAATCCGGAGCCAAGAGGGTACATTCCCGTAAACGCAATTCCGGTGTTGGCCTGTAGAGCTACACAGGTCCAATTATCATTGGCAGGTGACAAGTTCGACGATATAAATTTCTCTGATACACTTACAGTTACTGATATTTCTCCCTCACTTCCAGGCGCTTCGTGAGTGACCTGACAAAGACGGCCTGCACGTCGTCCGAAGCCCGCTACCGTCATGGCCACCCGCACAGCAGCGCCATCGGATGATTCAACCCAGGGGTGGTCTGGAACTGCGAACAAAATTGAAAGTCGATGATCTGACTGAAAAATTTCTATTACTTTCCTGTTGAATCCTTGCGTTATGCTGTTGGTGGTAATAAATCCAAATCTAAAAATTCTTCTATTTGACAAATGTTGAGCTGCCTTAAACCACCAGTACATTACAAAGTCAATTGATCCGGGAGTATCATTGTAGATTTTTCGCAACGTCTCCACATACCCGTCGCCCAATGCCAACCGCATCCGCTTATTCCCAATAAACGGCGGATTCCCCACGATATAGTCCGCCTTGGGCCATTTGGCCGGGCGTGGCTTCACATAGTTCAGCACCTCCACCCGCGCCTTCTCGTCGGGCACATCCTCGCCCGTCACCGGATGCTTCTTCATGGTCACGCCGTCCCAGCGCGTGACGGGCTTGCCCTTCTCGTCCTTCACCACTTCCACCCGGTCATAGGCCAGGATGGCGTCGCGGTTCTCGATATTCTTGAAGTCTTTCAGGATCGGTTCGGCGGGGCGGACCTTGCCGAAGGTGCGGAAATGCCATTGCAGGTAACCGATCCAGATCACCATTTCGGCAATGGCGGCGGCGCGGGGATTGATTTCGATGCCTAAGAACTGATGCGGATCGACGGTGTGACCGGCCAGCGCCAGCGCGTCCTGACGTTCGCCCAGGGTGTTGGACAGGAAGTCCAGAACCTCACCTTCCAGCCGCTTCATCAGTTCCAGCGTGACATACAGGAAGTTGCCGGTGCCGCAGGCGGGGTCCAGAACGCGGGTGGCGCATAGCCTTTCGTGAAAGGCGCGCACCTCCGCCACCGCGACCTCGCGATCCTGGCCCAGGGCACCGGTCTTCACCGCGTCCCATTCCTCGCGCAGCGGTTCGATGACCGTGGGCAGGACAAGGCGTTCGACATAGGCGCGGGGCGTGTAATGCGCGCCCAGCTTGTGCCGTTCCCGCGCGTCCAGCGCGCGTTCCAGCAGGGTGCCGAAAATGGCCGGTTCCACATCACGCCAATCGGCCTGTGCGGCCTGGATCAACAGGCGCAATTGCGCCTCTGTCAGGGGCAGGGCCTCGGCCTTGGCGAACAGCCCGCCATTGAAGCGCAGGACATCCGTGCGCAGCACCGAACAGAACCCGCCCTCATCCATGGATTTCCACAATGCGCGCAGGGTGGGGGCCACATGCTGCGGATGGGCCAGAAGCCCCTCAAGCTCCTGTCGGAAGCCGTCGCGGGGCAGCAGTTCAACATCCTCCGCGAACATGGTGAACAGACAGCGCATCAGGAAGGTGGCGACATTCTGGGCGGAATGCCCGTCGGCCTCCAGGCTTTTCGCCAGCTTGGCCAGACGATCAGCGATATCGCGCGTGACCTTGGCCGCATGGCGGCTGGGGTCCAGCGACATCGGGTCTTCCCAGACCGATTTCAGCCGCGCCCGCACCTCTGCCCGGTGCAAATCCTGCATCTTGATGCGGAAAGAACTGGCATCGGGGAAATGGGTGTAGTCCTTGCCCGTGCGGCTGAAGCCCGCGAACAACTGTATCTCGTGCCCGACATCGACGATGATCAGGAAGGGTGGCCATTCCGGCAGGGCCTTGGCGTATTTTTCCGCCTGACCGCGCGCCCGGATCATCGCATCGTCCCAGCCCTTGCTGCCGCGCACCCCATGACCCTTGCGCCGCGGGCCGGTGTCACCGGTAAGGCCCAGCAGCGGCAGGTCGGCCTGCACCGCATCCACACCCTGCTTGGCCTCCAGCACGAAACAGCCCTGCTTGTAGCAATCGATGCGCCCGCTGCTGGAACTGCCGTCAGGATGGCGGATGCTGACCGCCTTTTCCTTCACATAGCTGTTCTTCGCCTCGTCCGGCAGGGTGGGGCGGGGCGGTTCCGTCCGGATCAGGCCACACAACTCGGCGATGAAGTCGCCATAATTCGACAGTTCCGCCCCACCGGACGGGGTCCAGCGCTGAATGAAGGCGTCGATCTCGGCGGGCGTGGCGGTGCTGGCGGTATCGGTCATGACCCGTGCATTGGCAAACGGAAGATGCCGCAGCATACAGTTTCGCAACCATCCATCTCAACGGCTTCGGCGCACCGGGGGTGATAAACCCGCCCCCGACCCTACCGTCGCAGCCTGATTTCCGTGTCATCCAGGCCGGTCAGGACCAGGGTGCCGTCTGGTTGCACCGTGTGGGTCTGCACGCTGCGCAGGGCCGACAGGAAGGCCTGTTCGCGCA
>NZ_JAIXSV010000105.1 GCF_027484505.1 Asticcacaulis sp. | reverse complement strand
GCCGTCGAACGCCACCTGCGGGAGTACTTCGCGGCGCATAAGGACGGTATCCCGGCGGCGGGCCTCTATGACCGCATCCTGCGAGAGGTCGAACGCCCGCTGCTGTCCCTGACCGCGACGCGGGGCAACCAGATCAAGGCGGCGCATATGCTGGGGCTTAACCGGAATACGCTGAGGAAGAAGATCAGGGATTTGGATATACAGGTGGTGCGGGGGTTGAAGTAGAGGTAGAAAATTCGTAGATCAAGTCTAAGGCTCGCCCTGACTGAAAAGGCTTCTAATCCTATTCTGTCAGGGTGAGGCTTACACTTCAACTTTACCTATGGCATACACCCGTGTTTCGAATAGCAGTGCTGGAAATTCGAGTTAACGTGAGAATCCATAAAGTTTTCTTAATCGAGTTTTAAGGATTGGATCGTTTGAAAAAGTGCAGTGCCTGGCAAGAGATCTTGCTAGCTGGCATCTACTTCCTGTGTATTGCGTGTAATTTTTGCAATGATTGTGAAATAAAGGTATGATATAGTCCTTCCCAGATACGTACTTATTCCAATTTTCAGTAGAAATAAGCGAGCGAATTTTTCTGCCTTCCTGGAGGAATTTATTTTTGTTTGAATTATCAATGCATTCTTTTATGATTTCCCTCCTAACAAGTCGCAATTGATCTCTCTTAACACGCAAGGCCTTTGGATCATAGAAACGACCGATTCCATTAGAAACCGAAGCCACCGTCGGCGCGAGCTTTCTTGCGATTGCATATAAGATAAAGAGGGGAAGCAAATATCGCTTTGCTACATGCACAGCCTCCTGAAGATTACAGACTTCATGAATGTCTTCTGGACAATGCGCCGCTGAGTGTTCGGAAACAACTTTTGCTAATGAATTTAACTCGAAAACGACATTCTCAATGCAATATGCACCTACTTGGTGTAAGTTTTTAATCTTAGTTCTTGGGCCCTTCATTATGATTGACATGTCAGCGTCAATCAGAAACAAGCGCCTCTTGTCTGACTTTGCAGCCATGGCGTGGGCCCGATTTATTACCTGTTGACGACCGCCCAGCGGAATAGGAAACCATTTAGGTAGATCTTTACCAATTGCCGCATGCATAAGAAACCTATACAAATTGACTTGTGAAACATCTTCTACATAGAGTTCCCATTCCGGATTATATTGACCCAGAAGGACAGCCATACCAGGAGCAGCTTGTGGGGGATAACTAGGCGGTAAGTGCGACACACTTGTCCTCGCGATCCATGATGATTGAGGGTGAATGAGTGGCTAGAATGATTTGAGTGGACGGACTTACCCTCTGTATCGCGTCGACAAATTGCATTTGCCAAGCTAGATGCAAAGACAGTTCAGGCTCGTCAATAATCAATATGTCACGTTCACCTCGGATATTTCTAAACGCCAAATGTGTTATAAGTACAAAAATTTGTCTTTCTCCCGAACTTAGCGATCTGACATCGCCAACCGACTCATTTGGGAGTCGTACAGAAAGTCGACCACTTGATGAGAATTCGAATTTTTTCCCAGAATCTTTGATAAAATCGTTCACAATAGATAAATATTCAGAAAATCTTGAATAATTTTTTTCTTGATCTCTTTGAAAATCTTCCAGAAGTTTTCCAATTTTTTGAATAAATGGCAGGGCGGCTTCAAGCCGACTGGATTCAACCATTGCATTCATTTCGGTGTCAGTAAATGACCTGGAATGAAAGTCGATTCCGAGGGTCTTTTCCTTTTCCATTATCAGGGCATCAAAATACTTTGATATCACTTTCTCTATTTCTTTTTTATCTCTCGCTATCATTGCATAAGATGAAGCAATTTGCTGCCTTAGTTGCTTGTACGAAGCAATTTTCTTACGTATCTCGATTTTAGACGATGTAAATGCACTGCCGTGAAATGAGGATAGATCTGCCGGCTGAAACAAAATTAAAGGAATTTGCTCTTTAATTTTTACTGCTGCAACATCCCTCTCTCGCTGATACTCAGCGTACGCTTCGCGTGCAATCTCTTCCGCATCTACAAGGCTAGAGTCCAGATGGGTGCGTGAATTGATTTCTCGCCTTCTGTCTACCAACCCCATTCTATTTTCTTCCACTGGTGGAGTAAGGGTCGTTCTGTCAAGCCCAAGAAAGAGAGGCTTTTTTATTGATTTAATGTATTTCATAATGTGAATATGCCCTTCTGGTGGGTTTATTCGGGCATTTCGCATAATGAAGTCGTCATCAATTTTTCCGGCAAACTGATCTCTTTGTAGGTAATCAATAGGTGGAAGTATTACATCTACAGAAATGGTAGTGTCTTTGTTAAACTTAACGCTAAACTTTAAAGTATCTACATGACGGATAGATTGAATAAATATTGAACCTCTGTTTTCATCGCGCAGATTTATTGATAAAATATTAAATCGCGTGCGCGCAAGCCACGAGATATCAAAATTCATCAAAGCAACCATTCCTCGGATGGCAGTCGTCTTTCCTTGGCCATTTATACCATGGAGGAAGGTCAGATCTGGATTGATAGTAATATCAAAATTTAAGTAGCCATGAACGCCTTCGGCTCTAAACCTGTTGATCTGCATTGAAGCCATTCCTTAAATTTCGCTTCCAGTTTGAACGATTTTTAGGGGGCGTCAAGAGTAATTATTTCATTTATCATACATGTATGTTTTTCTTTTTTTATATTTTATCGCTTTTCAAAAATATGGAGTTTCTATTCTATTTATTATTATTATTTAAATGTAACCCTGTTTAATCTTAAATTTTATCTTTACAAGAAAAAGGCACTACACCCTGTTGCAGCTTTATCACGTTGCGGGCTGGCGTCCGGTGTAGCTTTCTGGTAACAGTGTCCCCCTGGTTCCGACAGCCCAAGGCAGACGCTTT
>NZ_JAIXSV010000245.1 GCF_027484505.1 Asticcacaulis sp. | reverse complement strand
CTCAAGCAGTTCAGGGGAATTGCCACACGATACGACAAAAATCCCCTTAACTTCCTTGCCGCTGTCAAGATTGTAGCCTCTCGCATCTGGATCAAAGCGTTATGAGTCTACGGCCTAGTTGCTTAGGAAAGCGCGTCGTCACCTATCAGGCTTCGGAGGAGCCCTTTAACCGCATATTGATCGAGATGCTTAGGTTGGCCTCAGCAGGGTCTCTGCCGCCATAGCTGCCGGTCACGGGCGAAAGAGCGCCCATATCCTGCCCAACAGCGACCGCAATAAGGCCGTAGTGGCCCATCTGTTCGTTTGTCGGATCGAAAGCCGCCCACCCTGCACCGGGCAGATACACCTCACCCCAGGCGTGTGTAGTGCCCCCCTCCCCCGAGCCCAGCAGACCGAGAGCTTCCGGAACCAGATAGCCTGATACGAGCCGGGTTCTAAAACCCAGTGCGGCGGCGGCCTTTGTGAACAACACCGCGAAGTCACGGCAGGACCCTAATCCCAGTGCCAGTGTATCTACGGCTGACTGGGTGCCCTCCGCGTCGCGCGCTTCATAGGTGATCTGGTTGTGAATGCCAGAATTTATGGCCTGCAGAAGGGTAAGTGTGTCCATGGACCGACCGTGCAGAAAGCTTCGGGCCCATTGCGTTAGGGAACCGGAGTCACTGTCTGAGCTTATGTGAGCGCCAAGGGCGGCCTTTTCAAACTCGGTATACTCAAACGGATAGTGTGTTGCCGGGAGGTCAATACGATAGACCGGCCACGGTACGGCACTGAGTTCCACTTCTGTGGTTGCCTCAACTCGCAGGCTCCTGGCTTTTTTTGCGAGAGTGGCAATCGCAACGTCATTCCCAAAGACGTCCTCCGCAAAGAAAAGCTCAGCCTCCGGGGTCACTTTGACGGAATGTGAAATCAATTTGACCTGCCGCCCTTCCCTGGGCCTCAGAAGCAGGCGGTGCTCGTTCAGGTGGACCGCTTCACTGTATCGATAGTCGGTCACATGGTTGATTATGAGCCGTTTGACAGAGACCAGCATCATGGCAAAGGATGTCACGCTAGCGGATCCACCATCCTCGCTTCGGCGGCGAAGGAACAGAACCTCTCGTGGTTTTCGGTGGGGCCTTAACAGGATCGTCCCCACTGGCGTCGTCATCCAGTTCGATCAAACGACTGACACAGGCCGACACTTCGGCGCCAAGCGCAATCCGCTCGCGCATGGATATGACGGCTGTAAGTTTGTTCTTTGACATGCGGAGTTGGCGACGGGTCTTATCCAGAAGAGCAAGTCGGTCTTTGCGCAGGTCCATGACCGTAGGCCTTTCATCATGGAAAAAAAAGAAGCGATAGCGGTGAAGGCACGCGGTATCAGGGGCGAGCCAGATGAAGACGAAACTCCGTGAGGCCTCGCCGGGAGGCCATAACCGCCCCCATCAGCGCAAGCCCGGTAATCTGGCATTCCGCACCGGTCCACTTCAGCATGGCCAATCGGGCGGCGACGTAATCTGCCGCCAACCTCAGATCTCTTGCGTTACCGGTCGTTTCGACCGGGCCGAATACCATATTGATGATCTGCCGGCGGATTTCGGGCCTGAAGTCCGCAGTGGCGGAGTAAAGCTGAACCAGATACCCCAGAAGCTTCCAAGTCCCATCGAGATCGGCAACGACAGGCGGACGAATGAGAAAGCGCCTGAACTCATTTGGTTCAGTCCGGGCAAGCGCGCCGGCGACCACAAACAGTGTCGCGGTCAGAGCACGATCTTCGCTGTGTTTGAGCAAAGGCAGGTGCCGATCGATAAGCCTGCGAAACGCCAGAACCTCCCCTTTCTCAAGGGTCAGCCCATTGAGAATAAGAGGCTCCAGCGTGTGAGCCAGGGCCTCGCGGTGCGCCTCTGTACGGCCGGGCTCCCACGGCTGGATAAGCACCATGTCTACCAGGTCGGCGATCGTGGTCAGATCGTCGTGGAAAGCGAGCGGCATGGAGGTCATTCGTGGCGAATCTGGTGCGATTTAAAGGGACTTGGGCGATCGCTGAGGTGAAAACACTGCGTCTGACCAACAGGGCTCGCCTGAAGGTCTCGAAGTGACTGGTGAACCAGCCACACCCACCAGTCGGCCTCGCTCAACAAGATCGGCTCCTGCTCTGGATATGCGGCCAGACTGTGGGGAACGGAGCGGGTCAGAATGGTGAAGCTGGTCACCTCATGTCCGCCCTGACGATATTGTCGCCATAGGCCGGCCGCCGCCATCGGCGCACTTTTCGACGAGCGCGCCCTGAGAAGGTGCCGCCCGTCAAATGACGGCAGGGTAAATCCCATGATGGGGACGAGACAATGGTAGTGTCGCCACAAGGTCTCGGAGGGGTCTCCACCTGTCACGTCGTCGATAGGCGTCCAGCGACGATTGCTCGTCCAGGTCTTCAACGCTCCATCATGCCATCGGGGCACCAGCCCCCATTGGCCGTCAACGGCTTGAAACCGCTGGCGATCATCGGACATGATAACAATAGGGATGGTTTGCGGAAGCCCTCCCGTGCAATAGGCCTGACGAGGGGGAATTTCAAAATTAAGCGCTTCGGCAAACGTGCTTAGATCGTGATCAGGTTCAAAAAGCACTTCCCCGGTGGCCCTGTCCGGCGCAGATCTTACTGTTCTGTTTTCGGGAACCATCTCTATGCCTCCCGCAACAGACGCCAGCTGGCAGCCGCGCCCCGCGCGAAGATGACCTGCATTGCGTCCCGCACGCTCAAAACCGCAGCGGCCCGGTTACTATGGCGTTCAATCGGCGCCGAGTCCTTGGAAACCGTCCACACACCGGCGATGTTCGAGACTTCAAAGTAAGACGGTGTATTTGCGTTCACCAGCATCTCGCCGACCGTGGGCCAGATCGCGTGCCAGGTCTGTATGCAGGTTGAAACGGGTGCAAGGGGCGGTGCCTGGGGCATGGGTGTCTCCTAAAAACGGGTCCGGCGCTTCGACCGGGCTCCGGGTGTGGTCAGATGGTTTGCAGGTTACTCGCCGAAGACCGGCCCCGATCCAGCTGAACCTCATAGCTCACCTTCTGACCTTCAGAGAGTGACCGCAGGCCCGCACTTTCGACCGCCGAGGCATGCACAAACACGTCGGTCCCTCCCTCATCAGGCTGAATAAAGCCGAAGCCCTTGATAGAGTTGAACCATTTAACTGTCCCGAGAGCCATGGAGGCCTCCTGTTGCATAAAGACGTGCGCCATCGGACCCGAATGGAATCGGCCGAAATTGAAAATTTTGGGGGAGAGAGACCGAATACGGCATAAATCCAGACAAATAATTGCCTAGAAATACACAATAACACGCGCTCACCACATATCCTAATTATTTTCAATGGAAATTCAAAAAACGATTATTTATTTATTGTAAAAACATATCATTTTTACTTTATCTATTTCACAAATTGGAATTTTTTATTTTTTCAACGATGCGCCATTCGTTTTATTTTTAATATTTTAGTATGTCCGTTTAAGCTGAAAATCTGATGGTGACGCTGGCGTTGCCGATGACGGCTTCGACATCCCCGGCACCCGCCCCTTCGCACCAAACTCGTCCAGCCCGCCGCCATGGCACCTCTGACACCGCCAAAGCCCAGCTATCTCCACACCTGGACAACCCCGAGCGCCTCTCGGCGGTGCATGTGAAGCCCATAGTGAGGTGCTGGCCAGCCATTGGCGGCAAGCGTCCGACCTGGGATATTATTGAGGGTTTCGGACTCATGCCGACCCAGTTCCCGTCCACTACTCAGCAGCCGCACGAGGTGCTGGTGTCGCCAATGGCATCAACTTTCTTTGTTGCCGTTCGACACATCAATCATGATCAACACCAAATACCGATCCGCACGATATCCCCGTCCGTCGAAAACACGGCCAGAAATGACGACAAAGACTTGTGGCGTTTATATGCGGCGTGGAGGAACGGCTCTCCTTTGTTGTGACCTTTGACGGCCACAGTGCGGCACCGAGATGCCGGGAGCGGGAGCCGCGCATCCTATCGGGTCAGTCATCACCGCGCACGCACCGCGCCATCCACGGCTCAATTGCTATATAATCGCGGATCGGTAGATTTGTTAAAGGGCGGCCAGATTTCGGCCGCGCGGCCCTCTTCGAACATCCGCTGTACCCCGGCCAAAGCGGCTTCACGGGCCCCGGTGTGGTGAACATACCCACCTATAAGTTGCCCATCGCGCAACACTTCCCACACACCTTCCCGATGGAAAATTTCAAAGCGGACGGGAGCATTCTCATTAATCAAATTGCTCTCGCCACGAGTAGGCCACAAATCGTCCCACTTCGCCACCAAGGATAAACCTTCTTGCCGCTCAGGGCTTTCGCCAAGTTTGATTATCTCACGAACAAACGCCGCAGCGTAGTCCGACGTGTCTGTGTAATCATGCAACGCAGAGGCCAACCGAACAGGCCGGCCAAAGGTAGCGCTCAACCTTTCCAGGAACTCAGGATGGGTCTCGACCATATGCGCTATAAGGGCTTGCAGGATTTGCTCATGCGCAAGCATTCTGCGCTCAATGGCCGTGTCTTGCGAGATCATTGCAGTGCCTTCCGGAAGAACAAACTCAAGATACCGGCTACCGGCTGGGTGAAACCAGGCGACTGCCGGCAATTAAGACGCCAGCACCCGCTAATCCGAAAATGAGGGATGCCAGCACCCCACTAAAGGGGACCTCAAGAACGAAGCTTAGGCCGTTAGCGACCAGAGCTCCGACGACACCCAAAATGATATTTGAAAAAAGACTCTGATCTGATTTCACGAGCCGATCGACGACCCACCCTGCGGCGGCACCGACAACCAGCGCAACTACCCAACCTAACTGATATTCAGACATTTTCACCACTCCCTGCGCAACACCCAATCAAATACACCCATTAATATAAGTATTATATTCGATTATTATAAATTATATTTCAATAAGCGTTTTTAATAAATATTATTTTAATTGTAACGTATATATTTTTATTTCAAAATAGGATTATCATTTATTCAAAATTTGAATAAATTTCAGGAAGAAAAAATGTCAATTGTAAATAATAAAAATTCAAAAAGAGACGATGATTTTGTTTCAATTTGGTCCGGAGTTATGGTTATTGCCGTTGTTTTAATTACGATTCCCGCAGTTATTTTGATTTTGAAATATGGCGGATCAAGTATAGGAAAGAGCGATTTAAGCTATATAACAGTCCCTCTTGATATGAGCCTTCAAAGCACAAGTCTGTCAACCTAACGAGGCCGATCATATGGCATTAAGAGACGCCTTGTTAAAAAAACCAATGAATATCTATTCCCCGTATCTGGCGACCAACATGTAAAGACGCTCTACTGAACCAGCCAGCTGGACGTAGGGCCGAGGTTGCCTTGAAGTGACCGATCTCCGGTCCGCCACAGGTGACACTCAAACAGCTGCCCGTTCGCGACAAGAGTGAGGCGAGTGTCACCTACCGACTCGATGCGCGCTTGAATGGAGTGCCCTGAGCTCAGGTGTACATCCAGGGTATCGTCATATGAAAACGCGTCACCTTTGATTGCAATCGCGCTTCCGGATTTTATCCCATATTTCCCAGATAGCCATCGTTTCTCGTGACTTTTTAGTCGATATTTGATAATAGAATCAATTAGATGAGGTATTTTTGGGTGAGCTTTGATGGAAGAGGCGGCGGGTGAAGG
>NZ_JAIXSV010000214.1 GCF_027484505.1 Asticcacaulis sp. | reverse complement strand
GTTTCGAATTTCAGCGATCTTGCGGATATCCAGGTTCAGAACCTCCGATAGCTGTTCCTCCGGAACACCCTTGTCGATCGCCCGCCGGATCATCTTATGCTCCTGAATGGCGGGCATACTCTCGACCTGATCCGCCGGGGGCATAAAGACGACCGTCAGATGGTAGCGCGACTCGAAGTGTCGGCCGTCTTCGCCCGCAAAGGTCGCCCGGCGTTCCTCGTCGATGAGGCGGGCCAGACCGGTTTCGGCACCCACATCCGGATAGGCCTGGGCGCGACCGCGCCGGGCCTCGAAGACAACCGCCCAGCCGGAGCCCAATCGCCGCAAGACGTTGTTGAGGCGCGCGGATATATTTTTCGAGCGTGTCGGGGGCCCCGATGGGTTCAAAAAAAGCGCGTTCGACCGAGATCAGTTCAGGGACGTGGACGGGCTCAATGGGTTCGGCCAGTCGGCCGAACGCCATATCGACGCGCCGCCACAGGTCGGGGCCATAGCGCAGTGCCAGCGGGGCGCGCGGCTTGGCTGCCAGTTCGCCGATGGTGTCGATACCGATAAGGCGCAACTCCTCGACGGTCTCAGCCGGCAGGCGAAGCGCCGCGACCGGCAGGGGCAGGATGGCCTCGGTGGACTTGCCCTGGGCGATGATCAGCGAGGACTTGCCCGCAAAGCGCACCAAGGCATGGGCCGCACCCCAGCTGTCGGCGACGGCGGCGTAGGCGGTGATATGGAGAGCCTCAAGACGACGAAGGATATCGGAGACCAGAGCGGCCTCTCCGCCATAGAGATGGGCCGCGCCGGTGATATCGAGGATCAGACCGTCCGGCGGATCAGCGGCCACCACAGGCGAATAGAGCCGTAAGGCCCAGACAGCGAGCGTCTCCAGCGCCTCGGCGTCGCGCTCGATTTCGGCGTCACGCACCTCAAGCCCTTCGATCAGAACCTGCGCCTTGGCTACCGCCATGCCCGGTCGCACACCACGCTGATGGGCGAGCGCATCGACGGCCGTGACGAGGCGCCGGCTGCCGACCTTGCCCTGCAGAACCAGTGCTCGCTCAAGCGGCAGCGCGTCGAGGCCCACGGCCCGGCGCAGACGATCCGTCCCCCAGAATGGCAGATAGAGGCTGAGACAGCGGGCCATGACACTCTACACCGCCTGTCGCGCGAGAGGATCGACCCAGTCGGCCCAGGCCTCCAGAAGCGCGTCGCGTTCAGCCGTTAAGACGTCCAGCGGCACAGCGACAGAGGCCGACCGACGAATGGGCTCGCTGAGGCCTGAAACATGGATGTCATAGATCGGCGGATGACGCCCGACGCCGCCCCAGCCACCGACAGCGACCCTCTTCGTGTAGAGGGGGCTGACAGCTGAGATGGCCTGAAGACTGATCAGAAGATGGCGCAGGTCAAACAGGCCCGGCGATACGCCGTCCTTAAGATGATAGAGCCGCCAGGCCGCCACGAGTTGCGCATGTGCGTCTCTGAGTGCCGCCCTTTCCGCATCTGTACCGTCTTCCGACTGGAACCACAGGGTCTGAGGCAGGCCCTGGATATGGACCGGAAACGCCAGATGCGTGTCTTCATAAAGGCCGTTTTCCCATACCGGCCCGATAGCGACGAGGGGCGCCAGCGCCACCACCTTCCCCGCACAGGTGACAAGTTCACTCATGCAATATCCGCGTAATCGGTCTGATAAAGATCAACGACGTCGAGGATCTGGGGCGCGCGCGGCAGTTGCGGCAGGGGCGAGCCATCGGCGTGGTATTTATAGCCGGCCACATCGTAATAGACGCTGCCTTTGGGACCGATCTTCTGCACACACGCCATATAGTCGCGCTCATGCCGGGCGACCGTGAGCAGGACCGCCGCCCCATCGAACAGGGCTAATCGGGTATGTTCATCCGGTGTCTCAAACAACTGCATAGTCTCCCTCCTCTTAAGATGCGGCCCGCAAGGTGTCTGGGATTTGCGCGTCCCCGGACAGGCGGATACGTCCCTCCCCGTCACACGCCTCGACCTCGAAATCATGGCACTCCCCGCCGCGGGCCCGGATCAGTTCGAGCATCCAGCGCGCGCGGCCGACGCCTCGCACCGGCAAAGGTGCCGAGTTCAGTTCGGTGACGCGCCAGCGGGTAAAGGCGGCTGTGGGGCGGCCAAAGTCTTTGGCATCGACCTGCCGGCGCCAGCGGCGCACGATCAGGGCCAGCGTTCCTGTGCCCTCCGCCGCCATTAGAAGGCGCTGCGAGGCGACACGGGAGAGATTGGCGAGTTCGCCCACGACTGCGGTGAGGCCGCCGTGGCGCAGGGCTTCCTCACAAGCCCCCAGCACGGCGGCCTCATCGCCGGCTTCAAAGAAGACGACCTTGTCATCGGTCAGGCCTGAACGGGCGAGTGCCGGGGCAAACAGATCAGGCTGCGTATAGGCCCAGAGAACACGCCCCCCGGAGCGCGCCGCGATCCCGGCGGCAAAGGCAATGGCGGCGGCCCCATCTACCGCGCCATTGGCGCCACCGGCGATCTCATGCAGGGCCCCAAAGGCCAGCCCGCCTTTGGGAATGCGGGTGTCGATGTCGGGAACGCCGAAGGGCAGAACGGCGCGTCGGGGCGCACTTTGGCCGCCGATATGGTCGATCCGGTCTCGCAGTGCGCTGAGGACGGCGGGGTTGGCAGCGGGCATGACATCAAGCATCCTTTCTGAACGCCAAAGACTATGTTCGCTTTTTGTTCTTTAAATGGAACAAGAGTCAATAGGCCGAAATCGGCGTCAGCGTACTGCCAGAAAATGTCAGGGCTGTAGGTCGGAACGGAATCGTGAGGAGTCACAAATCCTTAACAGCCGACTCTTGAGAAACAAATCTGGAACAAATTTCTGTGAATTGTCGATAGGCGCCCACGTCAGCCACCTCGCCTGAAAGTTAGCGTCCCTCTGATGTCGTTCGCAGGCTTCGGTGCAGGATCATGAGCGACAGGAATCCGCCGGGGCGTTCAACACGCCACGTCAATCGGACCGCCAGACTTCGGAACTATGACAGAAGCCTGACCCGTTTCGGTGCGGAGAATCCCACAGATCCGCGCTGATTTTAATTGCAAATAATTCGCATTTGCGTCACTTGAGCTTTTCGTATCGGCCCCGGAGTGATGTGTGGTGAACGAGGATGCCTTCACGCATATGTTTCGCACCTATCAGCGTGAAATCGACTCTTATTTCCTGAGGAAGACCCGCAACCGCGCCCTGGCAGAGGACCTGACGCAGGAAACCTTCGCGCGACTGGCCGCAAAGATCGCTGACGCCGCCGATATCGTCCAGAAACGCCCGTATCTCTACCGTGTTGCTCACAATCTGTTTGTCGACTATGTGCGCCGGGAGGGTCGTTTCAGCGTCACCCAACCGGAAGACGGGCATCTTGAGACACTGCCAGACCACACCCCCACGCCTGAGGCGATCTATTCTGCCTCCCAGCAGGCCGAACGGATGCAGGCGGCGCTGAGGCGCCTGCCGCTGCGCACACGACAGGTCTTTGTGCTGACGCGCCTGGATGGCCTGAGTTACAATGAAACGGCCCGAACTCTGAACATCTCCGAAAGCTCAGTGCAGAAGCATCTGGCTATGGCCACAGCGCACCTTATGCGGCACCTCAACGACAGTCTCACGCAAAGGGGGGCTGGGTGAGATCAGAAAACATGCGCCAAATTTACCGATCCGGCCCTACAGTGCGTCATAGAGACAAAATCTGTTTCTCTCTTCGTGAGGCCACCGCGTGATCGCCCCCTCCTCCCTGCGCACCGGCTCCCCATGCCCGGATCCGGACCTCAGTGCGGCCGAATGGCTGGTAAAGCTGGAGGCGGCGCCGCTCGACCCTGAGACCGAAAAGCAGTTCGCGGTCTGGCTGTCGGCGGACCCCGCCCATGCCGCGGCCCTGTCCAGAGCCCGCGAGGTCTGGCGGCAGGCGGAGGCACTGAGGCCACAGCGCGACGCGTTGATGGGGCGTCACCTCCCCGGCGCGCGGGTTTTGGGCCCCGTCCTGTGGGTCGCGCGCCAACCGCTGGCCGCTGCCGCTTGCCTGCTGCTGGCCATCAGCGGGTTGGCCCTCTATGCGTCGCTAACGGCCGTCGATTTACGTACCGGTCCCGGTGAGGTACGTACGTTCCGGCTGGCGGATGGCAGTCACCTAACGCTTGATGGCAACAGCGCCGTTGATCTGGCCTTCACCGACACTGCCCGTCGGATCGCCCTGCGCAAAGGGGCCGCCTATGTGATCGCAGCCCCCCGACAGGGGACCGAAACACGCCCCTTCGTCGTGGCGGCGCGTGGAGGCGAGTCTCAGGCACTCGGAACGCAATTTGCAGTGGAATATCTTGATACGGGGGTGCGCGTCACCGTCACCGAACACCTGGTCCGGGTTAGCGACGATCACGGACAGGCCGTTCTCGCTGAGGGGCAATCGGTCATCTATGGCCGTGAGGGCTGGCAGGCGGTGCAAACCGCACCTTCACTGCAGGCTGCGACCTGGCGCGACGGCCGCATGGTCTTCGACCGTGCGCCGCTGAAAGACGTGGTGGCGCAACTCAACCGTTACCGCAGGGATCGCCTCTATATCGCCGGTACCGGTCTGGCCGAACGGCGGGTCAGCGGCGTGTTCGACACCCGCGATCCGCAAAATGCCCTGTCCTCGATCACGACGGGGCTTAAGCTGCGAAGCCTCGACACACCCGCTGGAACGGTCATTTATCCGTAGCCTGCGCGGCTTGCGCTTCCATCTCCGCATATTGCTGATGGGCGGTGGCGACGAGCACGGCCCGCAGGGCCGGTATGTCGAAATCCGTCGTGTCCGGATGATATAGCGCGTAAGTAATTTTATATCTGGCGTTCAGCCAAAGAAGCGTCGTCTGTACCTGACCGTCATGACGCAATCCCTGTTGATGCGTCAGGAAACGATTGCCGACCGGATCGTTGTACAGCGCGTCATTGTAGATGATGCCCTTACCCTGCATGTTCCTGTAGTCGCCTTCGACGGTCATGAGATAGGCCTGGCCGCAGTCATAGATCGTCGTCACCGTATAGGTCCGTCCGGTGCCGTCGGCATCGGGTCCGACGGCTTTGGATTTTTTCCATAGGCAGGGCGTTTTAGTCTCGATCAGGGCGCGTGACGGCGAGTGGGTCGAATGGACCGTATCGTCGAACAACTGCGTGTGCAACGGGTCTACGGCATCGAACTGAGCCAGCCTTTCCGACAGGGTGGGAAACGAGAAGGGCACGTCGCGGACTTCGCCGTCGCGTAGTCGTTTCCCCGGCCCCGGATCTTTCAGCCATGGCATTTGCGCCCGCTTCTCCGGCGGAATGCGCTCCATCAGTTCCCGCGCGAGGGCCTGCCCCTCGGCTTCGGGACGAAAGGTGATTTCAGCCGCTGCCGAACCGACAAGCCCCAGGCTCACCAGACAAAAGAAAATCCATCGCACCTGATAAGTCTCCTTATTTTCAATTAATTATAAATTTTTTAGAAAAGGCGGCACTTATTTTTACCGTATTTCCGACAGGCGACGTCTTATTACCCGAAGCATGCGTCTGAGAATTATTCGCATAAAATCGGATCGGGTAACAATGAAAAAAGCAAGTTTACGACAACTGACCTCTGGCGCGTGTGTATGGGCGCTGATCGCGGGCGGGATGATGGCCGCACCGGCGCTGGCGCAGACATCGACCGCGACGGAAACTGTGCAGGCCTATAATCTGCCGGCGCAGGATCTCAATCGGGCCCTTTTGCAGTTCGCGCAATCGGCGGGACTTCAGCTTTTTTACGACAACAACCTTGTCGACGGTCGCCGTTCGGGAGCGCTCAAAGGCAATTACACGCCGCGCCAGGCGCTGACGAAGCTGCTGGCCGGTACGGGACTGGATTATACGATCTCCGGTAATACGGTCCGCCTGACGACGGCGCAGGCCACCGGCGACAGCGGCAGCCTTGGCACGATCCGCGTACAGGGTGACGGCGTGGCGGGCGATGGCACGAAGGCCGGTGCACCGCTGGCCTACGAGATGGGCGATCCGATCGACAGCGGCACCAGCATCCTGTCGCGTGAGTCGATAGAAGCGCGCCAGACCGGCAATGGCGACGTCAATCAGACGCTGAAAATCCTGCCCCATGTCTATTTCAGCACCAATGAGGGCCGCGCGACAAGCGACGACATTCAGGACCTGCGTCCGTCGGAAGTCTCGATTGCCGGCAGCCAACCCTATGAGAATTCATTCATTCTCGATGGTGTTGCGGCTAACAGCCGTCTCGACGTTATGTCGAGCGACAGCAGCAATCCGGCCCATTACGATAAAACCTCCGGGGCCAGTGCCGAAACCCTCTGGGTCGATTCCAGTCTGGTCGACGCGGTAACGGTGCGCGACTCCAACGTCTCAGCGCGCTACGGCGGCTTTACCGGCGGCGTGGTGGAAATCGACACACGCGCGCCGCGCAAGGATTATGGCGCGACTATTTACCGTAGCTGCACCAGCGATGCTCTGGTCAGCTTCAAGATCGATCCGCAAACGCGCGAGGCTCTGGGCAGTAATGTCCCGAATGAGCCCGACTACACCAAGTGCCGCACTGGGATGAGCGTCGATCTGCCCGTCAGCGACTATCTGCGTCTTATGGTGGGGGCCAGCCGTCAGGAAGCCGAGCTGACCTATTACAAGAACGCCAATTACGGCAATGCGCCCTTTGGCCTGAAAAGCGAAAGCCGCAACCTGTTGCTCAAGGCCGAGGCCGACCTGCCTAAAGGCATGACCCTGACCACACAGTACAGCTACACCCCCTATACGCAGGAATACTCGCGCGAGAATATGCTGAACGACCTGATCGTCACGCAGGGCGGCGGTAAGAGCGGGCGCATTGAACTGAAAGGCCGCGCCGGTTCGGCCAACTGGAAGCTGACCGCCACCCATGCCGCGTCAAATTCCAGCCGCTCCTCGCCTGGCAATCTGTTTACGTGGCCGGTCACGGTCCTTGGGTCGGGCTACTGCTCATCAACCAACTGCGTCTTCGGCGGTTTCGGCGATATCGCCCAGACGCAGAAGGACACCAATCTGAAAGGCCAGTGGTCGCAACCCTTGTGGGGCGGATCTTTCGACGGCGGTTTCGATTTCGGTTACGTCGCCGCGCTCAAGCAGCGGTTCGAGGACAATGCCTCCTACAACACCGCCACGGGCACCAGCGTGGGGGCTCTGGTCGTCTGCAGCGACGGTGACCCCGCCTGTATGACGGGCAAGGGGGTTTTGACCACCAAACTACTCTATCCGGCCTATGACATCACGGTCGATGTCCGCACGCGGGCGGCCTGGGCTGAGTACAGCCGTCGCTTTGGTGATCTGAATCTGCGGGCTGGCCTGCGTTACGACAGCGAAAGCGTGCTTGATAACGATAATTTCGCTCCGCGCGTCTCGGTCAGCTACGACTTCCCGTGGGTAACGGCGACCTTCGGGGCCAACCGTTATTACCATCAGAGCTTCCTCGGTTACGCCATTCAGGGCGCGACCGCACGCACCTTCACCTATCGCCGCACCGTGTCGAAGGTCGGGAGCACCTACAAGGCCGGTGACTGGTATCTCTACAGCGTCTCCAGTGGCACCATCTATGACGGTATCGCCCTGAAGACCCCCTATTCCGACGAACTGACCCTGGCTTTCAGCCGGTCGCTGTGGGGTGGTCAGGGTCGCCTGAAACTCATCTCGCGCGACTATGAAGATCAGCTGACCCGTTCGACGACGACTGAAGCGCGTCCCTATACCAAGGCTGACGGCACGACGGGCACCTATAATGTCTATCTGCCGACCAATGGCGGGGAATCGACCTATCGCGGTGTGTCGCTGGAATGGGGCAAGAACTTCGGACGCCACACCGTCACCTTCAGCGGCAACTGGGGTGAGACCAAGACCAATATCGACGCCACTAACGCCTATATGGCGGTCAGCGACACCGAAGAGGTGGACGGTGATCTGGTCTACTATCAGGGGCAGGTACGCACCCTGATGGATGTGCTGGCGGAAAATCAGCGACTGGATTTCGCGGCACCCGGCCTTGCCAATCTCGACTGGAGCGCGCGCTGGCTGAACGGCCGCCTGCGCACCAACCTCAATGCCCGCTGGCGCGACGCCTTCGATCAGCTCGAAGACACAGGTAGCAACATCACGGTCGGCGGCGCCTCCTATGACGTCTATGACATCGTCCATTACGGCGACACCATCGCCTTCAATGGCGGGTTTGATGCGGAACTGGTCCGTCGCGGGCGCAATGTGGTGACGCTTGAGGTCAAGGGCACCAACCTGCTCGACACCCTACCGAAGATCACCGGCACCACCTCCACCTCGCAACCCTACCGCTTCGGGCGGTCTTTCTGGGTTGGGATCAAGTATAAGTATTGATGATGAGACCCAAACACCTGCTGATCGCAGGCGTACTGATGGTGTTTGCCGGGACCGGTTTCGACAGTCCCGGCATCGACGTTTTACGCAAAGCCTATCAGGGCGCACCGGAAACCTGGCCGCGCCCGTTGCTGCATGAGGGGGCCGAGTTCGAAGAATTCGGCGGGCTGCCGCCGGTCGCCCACCCGGCGACCAATCCCTCGACGCCTCAGAAGATCGCGCTGGGTGAAAAACTGTTCAACGATCCGATCCTGTCGGGTTCGAAACAGATCGCCTGCGCCTCCTGCCATAATTCGGAACTGGCCTTTGGTGATGGCGTCAAAACCTCCTTTGGTCATGACCGCCAACGCGGCCGCCGGAACGCCCCCAGTCTGATAACCGCCGGCTGGCAGAAGACTTTGTTCTGGGATGGCCGGGCGGCAAGTCTTGAAGCGCAGGCCGGAGGGCCGATCGCCGACCATCGCGAGATGTCGGCAAAACCTGGAGACATCGAGAAACGTCTCAATCGCGACGCGGTCTATCGCAGCGCGTTTCGAGAAGCCTTTGGTGTCCGAAAGGTCAGCATGGCCGAAGTGACCATGGCGCTCGCCGCCTATCAGCGGACGCTGAAACCGCGATCCACGAAATGGGATCGCGCCTTGTCCAGCGGGACAAAGGTGCTGTCTGATGAGGAACTGCGCGGGCTCGACCTTTTCCGCGGCAAGGCAGGCTGTGCCAACTGTCACAACGGCCCCCTGTTCTCAGATCAGAAGTTTCACAATATCGGCCTCAGCTTCTATGGGCGCAAGCTGGAAGATCTGGGCCGGTACGAGGTGACCAAAAACCCGGCCGATGTCGGTGCGTTCAAGACGCCGTCCCTGCGCAATGTCTCGCGCACCGGTCCCTATATGCACAACGGTATTTTTCCGACGCTGGAAGGCACGGTGAACTTCTATAACGAAGGCGGGGCGCGTCCCAAGCCGAAGGCAGGTGAGGCAAACGATCCGCTCTTCCCGACGACTTCGCCGCTCTTGAAGCCACTGGGGCTAACGCGCGAGGAAAAGGCCGCCCTGGTCGCCTATCTGAAGACGCTTTAGCATGAAGGCCGTAAGCCCTGGGGGACGCCTGGTGATCTTGCTGCTGAGCGCCGCGCTGCACGCTCTGCCTTTGGCGGGGTTATGGCAGTGGGCGCAGAGCGCGCCGGAAGCGCCACCGGAGCCGGACGCCCTGACTATAGAGATGGTGCGTCTGGCTCCACCGCAGCCGCCAAGCGAGCGCCCACCCGGCCCCCTACAGCGGGAAGCTTCGGCACATGCCCTGACCGCCCGTCATACCCCACGACCTGTTACTCTGGCCGCCACGGACACCCTCAACGTCGACCGGCGTGAGGAAGAGGCTCCCGAAGCCACGGTGTCGGTTTCCCCTCCCGCACCTGCCACGACGGCTCCGATCTCACGGCCAGCCCCGGCCGCCCCGCAGGCAGTCTCTCTACCCCCCGACTGGCGCGCCCGCCTTCTGAGCCACATCGAAACCTTTAAACGTTATCCGGCAGAAGCACGGCTGCGACGTCAGGAAGGGGTCGTGACGGTCGGCTTCCGTCTGGACGCCCGCGGGAAGGTCATCGCGCGTCGCCTAGTGCACGGATCAGGGGTTCCAGCCCTCGACAGAGAGGCTTTGCGTGTCCTTCACGCCGCTTCTCCCGTGCCCGTTCCGGATTCCGCCGACCTTGCGGGACAGGAAATTGTTGTGCAGCTTTTGTTCTTCATCGAATAAGAAACACCAACCTTAGGACGCCCCCCCGCGGCATGGAGGAAACCCCTCACGGGAGATGAGCTAAAATACCGACCATCAAACGCGTCCGCTCGCTGAGAGATGACTAAAGCTATAGTTGATTCAGACGCTCAGGCCGCGTCTTGCACAGACCACCCGGTGATACGATCCTTGCGAAACGTACGTTCTTCCTGGCGGTTGAGGCAGACGCCTTCGATGTAGGCGCCGTGGCTGCGCCAGTTGGACACCCGGCGCTCGGTAACCACCCCGTCGCGATCGGCATAGGTGAAAGTGGCAAACTCACCCGCTTCGCCTTCCAGCCAACGCGGATCCGTCGCAGCCATATCTCGATCATGCTCATCGAGCGTTCGCGCGACCTCCGGGTCGGTCTGCTTGTACTTCGAGGGATTGCGCAGAGCCTCAGTCGGCGTCACACCCTGTTGCATGCCGATCAGATAGGTCAGGGCCGCACCCGCGATAAGCCCTGCCAGAAACGCGACCAGTGTCGTTACGGTCATCACTTCCCTCCCCGAACGAGATCAATGGCAATCGGCCAATGGTCAGAGGTGCCCGACCCCTTACCGGTTTCGGCATTAAAGCGGAAAGCCTTGGGACGCATCACCTGATCCCGCTCGTCCCATTGCAGTTGTTCATTGTCGGTCAAAACCGTGCGGAAGGTCTTCGGATCAATGGCCCAGTCCTCGCTTGCCCCGCTGGCCTTCTGCGTGATGACGTCGAGATAGGACCAGGTCTTTTCGCGGCCATAGAACTGGCTGCCATTACCGCGGCAGGCATTGTCCAGTTGTGCCGGCAAAACCCAGCCGGCGAGGCCGGCGGCAAGCCCTTTGCGTTCCTCCGGCGCACAGTTGAAATTGAAGTCACCGGCTGCCAGGATGACGTGGTTCTGCGGCAGTTTGGCGGCTAAGGTCGCTATCGTCTGCGCGGCGATTTCACGGCACACGCGCGGATTGCCGCCTGAGGGCAGATGGCCGCCGAAGATGGTCAGCGTCTTGCCATCCGGCAAAGCGAGATCGACCTGCAGAAGGTCGCGGGTCGTACCGGCAGACCCATCGCGGCTTTTGCAATCAGACGCCCTGGTCAGATCCACCGGGAAGGACTTTGGCGTAAAGCCATTGGCCAAAGGGAGTTTGGAAAGAAGCGCCACCTTGATCCCGCGCTGATCGGGCTTGGGGGCCGGACGGTTAGGATCGGCGTCCAATAGCACCGCTGTCGCATAGGCGGCACCGGCGTTATTCAGTGCGCCTTTGATCGCCTCAAGACTCGCCTGGCTTTCCACCTCGGTCAGAACGAGGACATCCGGCCCCCGTCCGAAGTCAAAGCGCTGAATGACGCGGGCGACGTTTGCAGCCTTGGCCGATACCCAGGCCGGCGTATTGATGACTTCGTTGCTCGAGCCATTGGGCATTCTGGGGTCGTCTTCAGCGTCAAAGAAGTTCTCGACGTTGTAGGTCATGACGGTCAGACGCGGTGCGGCCTCCTGCGCGGCAGCGCCGCCTGCAACGACAAGGCTCAACAGGCCACTCACCAGCCAGGGGGAAGTCTTCAGAGTCATGACGGGCTCCATTGATGTTGGCCCATTTACCGGCAGGATTTCGATACCGTCCAGCGGTTTTGAGAGGATATCTAACCCGAAACCGCCGACGCCTGTGCCGCTTCGAGCGTCGCCATGGCCTTAACAAAGCTCAGGCCGTCACCGGCCTGCGGCAGATCAAACGTCACACCGTCAAAATCACCATAGACCCATTTGTCCTCGCGCAGCATGCGCAACGTCGCGCCATCGCGCGAGACGTCTTTTTTATCGACCTCGGTCATGGCCCGCGTCTCCCAATCGGCGAGTAGTTTTTCGATGCGTCGCTGCATGGAGGTCAGGGTACCGAGCGCACAGGCACGGCCTTTGACAAGCGGTTGCGGCAACTCTCGCAGTGTGGCGATCATTGCGGCCAGGCGGTCATGATAGAGGCGCAAGCCTTCGGGATTGAGGCTCATATCATCCTTCCGATCTGTCAATGAGAGCGGTGAGGTGCCACGCCGGCAAAGCCCTTGGCAAGGTGCAGATATTGGGTTTCACTCAATGGCCCACAGGAAGAACGACCGATGTGTAATCTCTACTCTATGACCAGC
>NZ_JAIXSV010000363.1 GCF_027484505.1 Asticcacaulis sp. | reverse complement strand
CCGGTCCGTCAGGGGTACCGTCGCCACGGTGCGAAAACTGATCCCGCTTAGGGAAATATACTTTTCATGGAAAAGTTGCACCAGATAGCGAAACCATAGTGGTGATTCCAGGACTGGTCGGATAATCCGACCCTCCGGCCAGAAGAACGTCACAAAACCCGGCACCGTCAAACCATCGACGATCGTACTGCAGGGGACCACATGGCCCTCCTGATATCCAAAATCAGAGGCGTGATCCAGGACGGTCAACGCTCTCGGGCGGCGACCCCGGCGGGGCCTATCGAAGCCGGTAAATTCCGGGCAATCCATCCAGCTGAATGGGAGCGGGCTCCGCACGGCGCGCGCCACGACTGGGTCGCTGATAATAAAATCTTCATTCTTGTAGGTCTCGATAAAGCTGGGCGGTGACGAACTGTCGAACAAGATAGCACCCGGCTGGCCTTGCAGCGGCGGCCGAAGCGCCGCATAGCTTACCGCGGCGAAGCCCGCATCCTTTGCGTGCTGATCCAATTCTTTGAACAGATCTACACAGTTCGTAGCTGACAGTATGTCGGCGATTTCAGAAAAGAAGTCCCGATAACGACCAGCCAATTCCCAACTCCGCACATGATCCAACTGCAAGGCTGCCAAATTGATGGCTTTTTATTAAAATTGCACGGCCGGTCGTGCCCCCACCCGACATGACCCCATCTGTATAACCCGGTACTTCCCCCAATTGAAAGCGGTCCGATCACGTGGGATCTCTGCGAGCGGCGCACACATGAATATCAGCAGCGGGGCGCCACAGCACCGGAACGCTGAGAATTGGCGGAGGAGTGGTGAAATGGCAGGACGGGAAAATTTAGCCTTCGGCGGTAACGCCGTTTTATCGACCGTAGAAAATTAATAATCATCAAATCAGAGGGAAATGAAAGATGATTGTAACTGGCGTAATCACACTTATTGGTGATGGTATCTGGAATGACGGTGTCACCAAAACATCAATAATGGAAATTGGAGGAAAAAAATTTCGTGACTTAGCATATAGTTCTGGGATGTCAACCTATTTAAAAAGGGCATACTCTAATGGATCGGAAGTTACGCTAGTTATTGTACGTAGAGTTATTGCTTATCTTTACTCTGATGGAGATGAGTGTGATGATACGGGGAATCCTATAGCTGGATTAATTTTGATACTACTGGGAATTCCTTTATTACCGCTACTTTTATATGGCCTTGGCCCTATTATGCAAGGTGTTTTTGTGATCAGATCTCGATCTGAGCGTAATAAAGTAAATGAAATGATTTCAAAAAGTAGTAAATAGAAATTCTTTTACACATCTAAATAGACTTCTTTGTCTAAATATCTCGACAGTATTTGAGCTCGTCGCGGACCGTTTCGGATTTTTTGTTGGCACTATCTTGTTCCGGTGAGTCACGGCACGTTGGATGCGGGTATCCGTGTGTTAACGTTCACGGCGATGGTGCAAATTCAATGATTGGACTTTGGTGGGGCTTGCCCCGCCAAAGTCCCTCGGCGGCGCTTCAAGAAGTGGTCCTTGGTCGGCTCGGCAAGAGGACAGTTGCGACACATCATCTGGTATGAGTGTGAAGCCTCATAGGATCGGACGGATTTGTGTTTGGTCACTGAATATTAATTCCATTCATTGGCACTTTCTACATTGGCCTACCAGAGTTGCTACAGCGGCGCTTAATACAGAATAGAAAAATCTTCAAATGAAATCCACATAGCATCTACTAATCTTTTTTACCTACTCATTTGCATCCTATTAAGAAAGGAGTTAATAATATGGCCGATGGATAATTATATCGAAATAATGGTATCGATTATAAGAAAATATTAGTAAGCTCTTGGAGAGCAATCATGAGATTTTCTAATTTTTTATTGGCATTTGTATGCGGTATTATTCCTTCAGGCTGCGTCAGTATGCAAGTGGTGGGTAATAATCCCGTATCACAGATCGTTGATAATCTTCTGAGTGTTTACGAACCTGTCGCCAGAGTTGAAACACATCTGGGGGACGGCAGAGGGTTGATTCGGCGTGTTTATGGGTTGGGCTCCAAAAAAGGATTCGATCTCGCTCCAGCGACGGGTTGGCGCGGCAGTACGATCCCCGACCTAACTGAGATCACTGATGTTCAGCATTCACGTGTGGGGAAGACCACGGCGATTTTGATAACAGGCGTATCGCCGAACTGTGCTGTTGATAATATCCTGTTATTCATCGAAGACTTGAGTGCCAGTACCTTCAAAGTAGGCGATTGCACGCGTCCGGTCGAAATTGAATACAGGAAAAATCACAAAGACTTCTTTTTGAACGAAACCGGCACTGACGACCCCAGACTTTGGACCTTCTCGGCAGCCCAGGGCCTGCTGGGCGGCAAACGCTACAGCGAGTTGCAGGCTATGCAGGAGGCCGAACGCGCCCAGGCCCGTGAACGCGCACGTCAGAAAGTGGAACAGGCCAACCAGTCCGCCGGCAAACGCGCGCCGACCGTATCTGGAGCAGCCTCTGGCGCCACGCGCCCGGCCCAGCCAAAGCCCATATTCACCGACATGCAGATTCCCTCCACGATCAAGACACCTGACGCAAAGCCCGTGGGTGTCGACAATCTCTCCACCGAACCGTCGCAGCGGAACCAACGGCCATGAACACGCATGCCATTGCCTCTGCCACTGGGCGGATGCGATCCCTGCTTGTGTCACCCCTGCTCTGGTTGACGCTGGCGTATCTATTGTTCGAGCTGTCCTTCTCCGCCCGCCTGCTGGATGCTGCGGGCGGCACAGCGACCATCCAGGAGATCCACTCCCTGGAGAATTTTGGGCGGGTCCTTTCGGGTGTCGCGCTGGGGCTGGTTGGCGCTGGCTTGCTGCTGCGGCGGCGGCCGCTGACGGGCGGTGGCCGCGTATTCATCGCGGCCACCCTGATCCTCATGATTGCCGGGCTGCTGCTGGATCTGAACAGCGATCCTTTACATCCGGGGTTGAGCGTGGTCGGCGTCATCGCCGGGTTGTCCCTGCTGCTTCTTTTACGCCATGTGGGGGATTGGGGCGTCCTGCGCAGCCTTCTGGCCACCAGCCTGTTCGTACTGACCAGTATCGCAACGATGTTCGTCGCCCAGACCCGTCTGGTGAACAACATGGTCGCCCGCCTTGACGATACGGACCGACGCAATGCCGTCATCCTCGCCGACGCGGCGGCGCGGTTGTCCGACTGCCGTCTGCGCGTCGATGATATCTTCCTCTGCGATGGTGAACAGTCACCGTCGGGTAAGGCCTTTACGGCGGTGTTCCCGATGTTGGCGCTGGGCCTGCCCGATCTGGAAAGCAAAGGTCTCGCGGTGATCCGCCGTCAGGCGGCCAACCGTTTCACCGTGGAGTGTGACGCAGGGACCGAAGGCTGCATCGGCACGCTTAATCACTTTTCCAATAATGTCTGGCTGCCCATCATGAAGGAGGTCAGAGACAGTTGGGAACAGTACAAGAACGGCATCAAGAAACACCATAACACGGTGGAGGGTGTCGCCACCGAACAGGAGCGCGCATGGAGCAACTATGTCAGCGACCTGAAAAAGCGTAATTGGACACCGGAAACGGTGCCGGAGCGCTGGCATGACGATGTTCGCAAGAAACTCGGTCAGAAGGGTTTGATCCTTCATGACACATGGCAGTTGGACGATCGCGACTCCTTCTATCGTGCTGTCGAACTGAAGGTCTTGCGAGAGGCGGATAGTCGCCTGAGCAAGGAACTGAAGCGCTTCGACATGGATGCGACTATCGACAGTTTCCAGAAATTCTTCGCGCAAAGACATGTCCAGCAGAAGATCCGCGCGACGCTTGGATTCAATGGAGAAAGCCGAACCTTCCCGCCCACGATCGACGCGGCACAGATCGAGACGGCGGTTTACCGTCCGTTGGTGATGCAGGCTGTGAATCGCTACCTGGAACAGATCGGTGCCCCTGTCAGCACCTTTGGACCCGGCGGGACAAATGAACAATTGGGCAGTGATGCTGCCCAACGCCTGATCGTGCCGCCAATCGCTCTGTTCTTCTCCCTGGTCGGCGGTGCTGGCCATCTTCTGAAACTGTTGATCTTGCTGACCGGCATCCTGACGATCAACTGGCCGTTTCGTGCCACCATCAGCATCGGCGTTGTCGCCTATCTTATTTATATGCCTATGACCGCGCCGAATACCGTCACGCAAAGTCAGGCCTATGCCAACCTGGACCGCTATGTCGCCGCCCATGTGGGGGCACGGCTTGGCCAATTTGCCGGCGGCCTGACGGCGGGCCTGCTGGAATGGACCATCCGGGCCCAGCAATATGCCTATCCAATCAACGAGAAAATCCGAACCTCCATCATGGGTAGTGTTGAGTTCGGCTATACCGACCGCCGGAGAGTGTCATGAGACGTAAATGGTGTGTACTCGTCGCCACCTTGCTGGCCAGCACGGTCAGTCCCGCCGCCGATCTGCCGATGGGAAGTGTGGCTTGTGGTGGCCTCTCGGTACAGGCGCACCGCGGGGGGGATGACCATGCGGAGAACAGTCTTGCCGCCATCCGGCAAGCCGCCGCCCAAGGCGTTGGGGCGGCTGAAATTGATATCCAGCAATTGAGCGACGGCGAATGGGTCCTCCATCATGATGCCGTTACTGGTCGCGTAGTGAAGACGCGGGGCCGTGTGCCGGTAGGAAACCTGACCGCGCAGGATTGGCGCGCCGCGACGATCGTCGGCGCCGACGGCAAGGTAGAGGGTTCACCCTCCTTTCTCGCCGATGCCCTGTTCACCGCAAGGGTTGAGCGAATCGCCCTGAATATAGAGATTAAGCAGCCTGTGGGCGGGTGTGCCAGCCTGACGCCCGCTTTGTCCATGGCCGCATCATCCGGCGCCACGGTCATCTGGTCGACGGTGTTCAACAGTGTGGCCCAGTGCCTGGCCGAGGCCGGTGCGGACTATGTCGGCATCGTCGTCGGTCCACCATCGGGAAAGGTGGTTCCTTCCGGTGGAACAGCTTCCCGGCTTCTGTCCGGTCTGCCCGCCAACATGCGGGCCAAGGTCGAGGATCGGCTGCAAAGCGGCTACGATGACCAGGCAAACCGGGCTCTGCTGACGGAAGCGGGAATATCCGGCGCCGCCCGCCGCCTTGTTGGAGCAGGTAGTCTGGGTCTGCATGTGGCCGCCGCCGACTTCATGAGCAATCCGCAGCTGCTCCGCCACGCGTCCAACCATGGCTTCTCCGTCGGTGTCTATACGGAGGAGGACCCGATATCGTTCGCGCGCTGGCTGTCTCGTCAGCCCCGTGCCGCCTGGCCCGCCAGCGTCATTATCGACGGGTCGCCACAATTATTCTGCTCGATCGTTCAGTCACATCTAAAATAACTATCCAATTTTTCGCAAAAATCAGCTTATTGGTCCTTTGTCGCATCGGGTGGCGACACCTCTGAACTGTTTGATTTTGTTGAAGAACCTTTCGACAAGTTTCCGCTGCCGATAGACCCAGGACGAGAAGACGAAGCTGCCCTTGCGGTTGGCCTTGGGTGGAATGTTGGCCCAGCCCTTCCGCTCGGCAGCTTTGGCGCGGATGGCGTTGCTGTCATAGCCCTTGTCGGCCAGTAGAATGGCACCCTCGCCATGGTCCTCTGTCAGTGCGTCAGCCTCGGTGCGGTCGGCAACCTGCCCGGCACTCAGGCGGAGATGGACAGGGCGACCTTCGCATCGACGAGCGCGTGGATTTTGCTGGTGAGGCCCCCACGTGAACGTCCCATGCCGCCATCGTCTCCAGCCCCTTTTGCCCGTGGCCGCGTGCTGGTGCACACGAAAACAGGTGCTGTCGATCATCACGATGTTGCTGTCGTAAGCGGCGGATATCGCCCCCAGAAGCCGAAAGCTAAAACCCCGTATTTCCCTCAATTGAATGCGGTCGGCGATCAAGGCATCAATTCTAAAATAATCCAGAAGAGAGGATACGATGGTAAGAAGTAGAATTCTCCGAGATACCAATGCCGGTCCCGGCATTGTTTCTATAACCGTAGTACCGAAGACATTTATGCTGCAACAACATTGGCGATCCAGCACACCACCGAAGGTCGGCGGCATTGTCGATGTGGAGTTGAACGAACTGGGCGAGATCGTAGGCGTTACAGCTGTGGACGATGCCGCCCTGGCCAAGGAACAGGCACAAAAGGCTCTGGACACAGCAAGCGTGGAGGGGCGCAAATATGCCGGCATGCTGAT
>NZ_JAIXSV010000231.1 GCF_027484505.1 Asticcacaulis sp. | reverse complement strand
CCCGGCGCTTGAGGGAACAAGCAATACCAAGAGCCATTAACAATGGCCCTTGGTATTATACCAGCGGCTTGAAATGCCGACTCATCGGCATTTCAAGCATCGGCGGCATGGCCGCCGCCGCGCCAGTCGGCGCGGATACTAATGGTTAAGTATTTTGACCGGTGGTGTTATTTCTACAATCTCGAATCAATTATGTTGACAATGTTATGATGTGCGCTTTCCACAAGTTCTTGAATTTGGGATTGCATATCTTCTTCTGTGATTTGTATTGACAGCTTCCCTTTTAAGAATTCAGGAAGATCAGATACCGATGTATTGTCAATCAGCGCGACCATAACCCCGATAACGCCTTGTTCGATTTCTCGTTTATGTTTTGTTCTCCACTCACCCTCTACCCAACCAGACAGCAAGCTATTTTTTGATGCAAACAAGAGAACAATATCTGACTCCTTTACGCCAGCCTCAACGCGCTCAGAAATACTCTCCCCAATAAATATATTATGCTTATCGTACCAGTATTCACATGGAAAAAGCATATTCATTTTCTCTTTAAATAACTGCAAGCACTTTTCCACAAATGGCTTGTCTGCGGACGAGTGTGAAATGAAGATTTTTGGAATACCGTAGTGAGTAGAGCCATCATTTCGTTTTACGGTATTCCATTTTTGATCGTTTCCAATAACATTTACTTTATTCATGTGTATCGATCGATGTCTGGTTATTGAACTGGCCAGTCCTGGGTGGATTACATAAATTCCACTATCATTCGGAATCTCGTCACCAGACCAATCAAATTCATACGGTTTTCTAAAGTGTTGATATTTTCCCCCTTGAGCAATATCTTGCTTCACTTTTCCAACTAGTCCTATATTTATAAGGTCGCAAAACGGATGCGACTCATGCTCCGGAATCCCAATTAACGCACTAAACTCCCTATTTATACTGATAATTGAGTCCCTAGTTAGAACATTTGCGGGGATAAGTTTGAGTAGCTTTTTAATTCTATCTTGTGACGTTAATGTTCGAAGGAAATTTGACTTCTGACCAGATAAATAGTCCTCGCTAATATTGCTAGCTGCAACTACGTCAACTTCATCCCTAATTTGTTCCATCCTCTTTGAGGGATCTGGAGAATGAAGATGATGAACCGCTTTGCCAAAGTGCATTAGTGACCTTGGGGAGCCGGAAGAATGTCTAAGAAGATAGGTGAAAGGATCTTCTTTTATGTTTAGGTATGCGTTTTCAATGAATTCGTAGCCAATCAAGTCAGATATACTCTTTTTTTTTTTTTTTTTAATAACGGCAACATTAATAATGCCTTTAAGTTCAGCATCTGTATAGTCGAGTATTAACGATTTTCCAGAGATTACTTCTCTGTGGTCATCTACAAATCCCGCCCAAGCCTCTTGACGAATTGTTGCAATTACCTTGATATGCCTGCTCGTAGTGAAAAGTGAATGAGCGGCTTTCGCGAGACCAGTTTGACCGGCCTTCCACGCGTTTACGTTCCTGCCAAAGGCTTCTGATAGCGCCTGATCAAACCCATCTATCATTGCTATCGTTGAGCTTTGAATATGGTTAAGGGCAGCTGAGTAGAATCTCGTTGTAGATTTATTCAGCTTAACAATTTCCTTCTCAGAGTAAGAGTGTATGCAAAATGTCAAGAAGTATGACGGAGCGGCGCGAATGCTATTCTCCAAATGAATTATAATTTCTTCTTTGAAGCTTTCTGCGATCTCAATATGTTCGATCGCTTTCAGTAGCAAATGCCAGTTTTTCGAATCTTTATCAATGTAACCGTCAGCATTCATGCTGCAAATAATGGACAAAATTATAGAAACAGACCAAAGATCTTTCCAGAACAAGACATCTCCATATCCTGTTTGTGGCATGGTTCTTGAGAATCGAGGTTCATCAATTTCTCTATTATTTCCTGATATTATTATGTATGAGCCTGTAGAATTCTTTACTCTGTCTCGGAGAATTTTATGCTTTACTCTCATAAGCAATGTCTTGCCCATCCCTTTGTTTGCTATAACAAGACTTATTCTGTCGTTATTAAGGAACTGCAATATTTTTGCATTAATAAATATGTGTTCAATTCCAACGTCCTTATGATCATTTCCATCCGACGGCCATGAATCATTCTCATGGTTAGAAAATTCGATTTCGGTCATGATAGGGCTCCCGGCAAAATCTAGCATTGATAGCGATAGTGTCTTCTTTTGATGAATCATTCAAGATTTGGCTGAAGTTGATTGCCTTCTTACGCTGCTTAAGTCATAGGCATTGGGTGGCCTTGTGCCACTGGGTTCAAATCTGCGTGTACCGCCATAACCCATGATCTCTTTAAGCTACAAGATTGTATGGTTGGAAAGGTCAACTACATCACCGTTCTCGCGGGTATAAAGCGTTTTGTGCCGCCCTAATTCCGCCTATAAGCAAGGCTACACCGCTGCGTCCCCATCATCCCGCATCCAGGGCCCCGATGATCTTCACCCCTTTTGAGCGTATGGTCGCGTTGCGGTACCTGCGGGCGCGGCGGCAGGAGGGGACGGTGTCGGTGATCGCCGGCTTCTCCTTCAT